>NZ_PSTP01000002.1:0-333787 GCF_002930935.1 Rathayibacter sp. AY1A2
CCCCCCCTCCTCCGACTCCCCTCCTCCCAGCACCCCGGCATAGGCTGTACGGCGTCTGGATGTCAGGGAACCGCTTCCTGAGCGCCGAGAAGGAGGACCAGTGGGGTCGAGAGAGGCCGTCGCCGCCTGGGAGTCGCTGTTCCGCGCCCAGGTCCAGGTGATGCGCACCCTGAGCACCGAGTTCCCCTCGCGGGAGATCTCGATGAACGAGTACGACGTGCTCTTCAACCTCACCCGGCAGCCCGGTCGGCGCGCACGGCTGCGCGACCTGAACCGGCACGTCCTCCTGACGCAGCCCAGCGTCAGCAGGCTGATCGACCGGCTCGCCGCCCGCGGCTGCGTCGAGAAGAGCGAGGATCCGGCGGACGCCCGCGGCACGATCATCGCGATCACCGACGAGGGCTACGCGCTCTTCCGCCGCGTCGCGCTCACCCACATGAGGACCATCTCGGAGCAGGTCGGCGGCGTCCTCGACGAAAACGAGCTGAAGCAGCTGACCGCGCTCTGCGACAAGCTCCGCGACGGCATCGCCTCCTCCTGATCCGTCCCCGCTAGCACGGGCCGCAGCGACCGGCCAGGTCTTCGCCGCGGCGCGGGACTCGCGGATCATGGGGGTCACCATGAGTGACACCTCCCCCACCCTCGTCTGGCTCCGCGACGACCTGCGCCTGGCCGACAACCCCGCTCTGCGCGCCGCGATCGGCCGTGGCGGCCCCGTCGCGGTCTGCTACGTGCTCGACGAGGAGTCGGCGGGCATCCGTCCGCTCGGGGGCGCCTCCCGCTGGTGGCTGCACGGCAGCCTCGCAGCCCTCGCCGCCGACCTGCGCGAGCACGGCGCCCCGCTGATCCTGCGCCGCGGGCCGGCCGAGGCCGTCGTCCTCCAGCTCGCCGAGGAGATCGGCGCCGGAGCCGTGCACTGGAACCGCCGCTACGGGAGGGCCGAGCGCACCGTCGACGCGGCGGTGAAGGAATCGCTCCGCAACGGCGGCCTCGAGGCCGAGAGCCACCAGGGCTCGCTGATGTTCGAGCCGTGGACCGTGCAGACCGGCGCCGGCGGCCCCTACTCCGTCTACACGCCCTTCGCCCGCGCCTGCCGCGCCAAGCCGACGCCGCGCGCGCCGCTCCCCCGCCCCCGCTCGCTCGACGGCGTCACGGGAGAGATCGCCTCCGACTCCCTCGACGACTGGGAGCTGCTGCCCACGCGTCCCGACTGGGCGGGAGGGCTGCGCGAGCGCTGGGTCCCCGGCGAGAAGGCGGCGGCCGACCGGCTGCGCGCGTTCCTCGCGGAGCAGCTCGACGACTACGCCGACGGTCGCGACCGGCCGGCGGACGACGCCACCTCGAACCTCTCCCCGCACCTGAGGTGGGGCGAGATCAGCCCCTTCCAGGTGTGGCACGCCCTGGAGGAGGCGCACGCGAAGGGCCTGCACCGCGGCGACGGCAGCGACCGGTTCCTCTCCGAGGTGCTCTGGCGCGAGTTCTGCTACCACCTGCTGTTCCACTGGCCGGATCTGGCGACCGCGAACTTCGACACCCGGTTCGACTCCTTCCCGTGGGGACGCCCCGGCCAGGAGGCGATCGACGCCTGGCACCAAGGGCGCACCGGCTACCCCCTTGTGGACGCCGGCATGCGCGAGCTCTGGAGCACCGGCTACATGCACAACCGGGTCCGGATGGTGACCGCGTCGTTCCTGATCAAGAACCTGCTGGTCGACTGGCGGGTGGGCGAGGAGTGGTTCTGGGACACCCTGGTCGACGCGGACCCGGCGAGCAACGCCGCGAACTGGCAGTGGGTCGCGGGCTCGGGAGCCGATGCGTCGCCGTTCTTCCGGGTCTTCAACCCGGTCACGCAGTCGAGGAAGTTCGACCCGGCCGGCGAGTACATCCGCCACAACGTGCCGGAGCTCGGCGGAGTCGAGGGCGCCGCCGTGCACGAGCCGTGGACGCTCGGGGACACGCTGACCGGAGGCGCGGACGGCTACCCGGCGCCCCTCGTCGACCTCAAGGAGACGCGGGCGCACGCACTGGACGCCTTCGCGCAGATCAAGAGCGCCCCGCGCGACATCTCGCCGAGGGGCGACGACTGAGCGTCGCCGGCTAGACGCGTCCCGCCGGGCCGGTGGAGCGGCCGGACTCGGCGAGCGGGTCCTCCTCCCCGCCCTGATCGCGCAGATCGCGGGCCGGGATGCCGACGAGCACCGCCCCGTCGGGCGCGTCCTTCACCACGACGGCGTTCGCGCCCACGCTGACGTCGGATCCGAGCACGAGCGGGCCCAGGACGACCGCGCCGGCGCCGACGACCACCCGGTCGCCGAGCGTGGGGTGCCGACGCTCGCGCCGGGCCGACCTCCCGCCCAGCGTGACGGAGTGGTAGAGCATGCAGTCGTCGCCGATCCGCGCGGTCTCGCCGATGACGACGCCCATGCCGTGGTCGATGAACAGACGCCGGCCGATGGTCGCACCGGGGTGGATCTCCACTCCGGTCGCCGCGCGCGCCGCCTGGCTGAGCAGCCGGGCGGGCAGGCGGAGGCCCCGCCGCCACCAGGCGTGCGCGACGCGGTGCACCCAGACCGCGTGCACTCCCGGGTAGGAGAGGACGACCTCCACCGCGCTCCGGGCGGCGGGGTCGCGCTCCCGGGCGGTGCGGACGTCCTCGCGGAGCAGGGCGAGGAGCCCGGGACGCTCCGGTCCGGACGGGACGCGGCGCTCCGGCCGACCGTCGCGTCCGGAGCGGGGCGTCCCGCCTCGTCTCGAGGGGCTCAGCTGCGGAGGTCCTCGTACAGGACGGTCGAGATGTACCGCTCGCCGAAGTCGCAGACGATGGCGACGATGGTCTTCCCCGCGTTCTCGGGGCGCTTCGCGACCTCGAGCGCGGCCCACATGATCGAGCCGGAGGAGATGCCGCCGAGGATCCCCTCCTGCGCGGCCATCTCGCGGGCCACCCGCACGGAGTCGTCGAGCGTCACGTCGATGATCTCGTCGTAGACCTCGCGGTCGAGGATCGCGGGGACGAAGTTGGCGCCGATGCCCTGGATCTTGTGCGGACCGGCGGTGCCCTGGGTGAGGAGCGGGGAGTCGATCGGCTCCACTCCGATGATCTGCACACCGGGCTTGCGCTCCTTGAGCACCTGGCCGACTCCGGTGATGGTGCCGCCGGTGCCGATGCCGGCCACGAAGACGTCGACCTCGCCGTCGGTGTCCTCCCAGACCTCCTCCGCGGTGGTGCGGCGGTGCACCTCGGGGTTGGCGGCGTTCTCGAACTGGCGGGCGAGGATCGCGCCGGGGGTCTCGTCGACGATCGCGCGGGCGCGCTCGACCGCTCCGCGCATGCCCTCGCTGCCGGGGGTGAGCACGATCTCGGCTCCGTAGGCGCGGAGGAGGACCCGGCGCTCGACGGACATCGTCTCGGGCATCGTGAGGACGACCTTGTAGCCGCGGGCGGCACCCGCCATCGCGAGCGCGATGCCGGTGTTGCCGCTCGTGCCCTCGACGATCGTCCCGCCGGGGTGCAGCTCGCCGGAGGCCTCGGCCGCGTCGATGATGGCGACGCCGATGCGGTCCTTCACGCTGTTCGCAGGGTTGTAGAACTCGAGCTTGGCGAGGACCGTCGCCTGGTCGGCGCCCTCCAGCCGGTTGATGCGGACGAGAGGGGTCCTGCCGACGAGCTGGGTCACGTCGTCGTGGATGCGTGCCATGGTGTGCGCTTTCTGCCGGGGCCGGCCGCCCGGGGCCCCGGAGCGGTGGGTGGAACGGGTGCTGCAGCGCCCCTCGGAGCGGCGCTCCCCCCACGATACGGATGCATCGACCCGAGGTCAGCACCCCGGACGCGCCCGCTCCTGCGCATCACCCGCCAGCTCCTGATCTCCGCCGGGAGGAGGACGCCCCGCGGGCGCACCCGTCACGTACCATGAACCCGGGGGATCGCGCGACTGCTCGCGAGGCTTCTCGCCACCCTCCCTCACATCTCCGCGGCCCGGCGCCGCGTCGAAAGGACGACCGCTCCATGGCACTTCCCACTGCATCCCGCCGCTCCGTCCGGCCGCTCGGGATGTCACTGCGGGCGGTCATGGGGTTCATCGGGATGAGCGCCGTGGCGGGCGTCCTGATCACCGTCGGCGTCACGCCGGCTCTCGCGCTGACGGGCCTGGCGACGAGCAACACGATCGGCATGTTCCAGAACCTGCCGGGCTACCTCGACGTGGGCCAGCTGATGCAGCGCACCAACGTCTACGCGAGCGACGGGACGACCCTCCTCGCCTCCGTCTACGACCAGAACCGCGTGGAGGTCGGCTGGGACGATGTCGCGCAGTCCGCGAAGGACGCCGCCGTCGCCGGCGAGGACCCGCGCTTCTACGAGCACGGCGGCATCGACCTCCAGGGCACGCTCCGGGCCATCGCCGTCACGCTGACGGGCGACGACCTGCAGGGCGGGTCGTCGATCACGCAGCAGTACGTCAAGAACGTCCTGGTGCAGAAGGCGGAGTCGATCACCGACGAGGCCGCGCGCGACAAGGCCTACCAGGAGGCGACGGACCCGACCCCCGAGCGCAAGCTCAAGGAGATGCGCCTCGCGATCGGACTCGAGAAGGAGGCGTCGAAGGACGACATCCTGCTCGGCTACCTCAACATCGCCCTCTTCGGGGGCACCGTCTACGGCATCGAGGCCGCGGCGAACTACTACTACGGCATCCCCGCGAGCCAGCTCTCGACCTCGCAGGCGGCCGCGCTGCTGGCGATCGTGAACAACCCGGCGAAGTTCCGCTTCGACAACCCGGGCGACGAGGCGAACGGCGCCGCCAACGGCTACGCCGCCACCAAGGAGCGCCGCGACTACATCCTGTCGGAGGAGCTCAAGCACGGCCGGATCGACCAGGCCGCGCACGACGCGGCCGTCGCCGAGCCGATCACCCCGAACATCACGGAGCCCTCGACCGGCTGCACCACCGCCGGCAACGCCGCGTACTTCTGCGACTACGTGCTGAACGTCCTCCGCAACGACTCCGTCTTCGGGGCGACCGACGACGAGCGCTACCAGCGCATCCGCCAGGGCGGCTTCGACGTCGTGACGACCCTCGACCTCGACATCCAGCAGGTCTCGCAGGCGGCGCTCAACGCCTACATCCCCTCCGTCGACCCGCGCTTCCAGGTCGGCGCGACGGCCGCCTCCGTCGAGGCGAAGACGGGCCGCGTGCTCTCCATGGTGCAGAACACGCAGTACAGCCAGGACGAGCAGTTCCTCGCCGCGAACCCCGGCTACAGCGCGATCAACCTCAACGTCGACCTCAGCATGGGCGGCGGCTCCGGCGTGCAGACCGGATCGACCTACAAGGTGTTCACGCTGGCGCAGTGGCTGAAGGCGGGGCACACCGTCAACGAGTCGTTCGCCTCCCCCACCTCCGGCTTCAGCTCCTACCCCCAGAAGTGCAACGTCGAGGGCGACGGCGGCTACTACGGCAAGTTCTCGCCTCGCAACGACGACCCGTCGGAGGACGCGAGCTCGATGAGCGCGCTCGGCGCGACCACGAACTCGATCAACACCGGCTTCATGGGAATGGCGCAGCAGCTCGACCTCTGCGACATCCGCACCACCGCCGAGTCGTTCGGGATGCACCGCGCCGACGGCCGCGAGCTCGCCAACGGGCCGGCCTCGGTCCTCGGGACGAACGAGATCGCGCCCCTGACGGTGGCCAACGCCTACGCGGGGATCGCGAACGACGGCACGACCTGCTCGGCGATCGTCATCGACCGGATCACCGACAGCGAGGGCAACGCCGTCGCCGCCCCGGCATCGGCGTGCACGCCCTCCGTGTCGCCCGAGGTCGCCCGAGGGATGCAGTACGCGATGCAGCGGGTGATGACCTCCGGAACGGCCTACGCCTCGAACCCCTTCGACGGGATCGAGCACATCGGCAAGACGGGCACCACCGACGAGGCCGCCGACGTATGGACGGCGGGCGCCAGCAAGGCCGCCTCCCTGGCGGTCTGGGTCGGCAGCATCAACGGCTTCGCCGACAACACCAAGCAGAACCTGCGCTTCATCAGCCTGACGGGCGAGAAGGGCACCATCCGCGCCTCCAACGCCCGGCACGCCATCTGGAAGCCGATCATGACGGCGCTCGACGAGAAGTACGGCGGCGACGACTTCACGGCACCGCCGGCCTCGATGCTCGCGTACTCGCCCCGATCGGCGGCGAACTCCGAGGTCCCCGACGTGACGGGCGAGACGGTCGAGAGCGCCACGGCGATCCTCACCGCCGCCGGTTTCGTCGTCGGGATGCACGAGTCGGTCGACTCCGCGACGATCCCTGAGGGCTCCGTCGTGTCGACGACGCCGAGCGCGGAGGAGACGGCGGTCGCCGGCGGGGTGATCCCCCTCCAGGTGAGCACGGGCAAGGCTCCGGCCAATCCGAACGACATCTCGGACCTGAACGGCGACCTGATCGAGTAGAGACGTCGCCTGTCCCGTGAAGGGGCCGATCCCTCCGGGGTCGGCCCCTTCTGCTGTCGCAGGCGCCGGGCCTGCGCGGGCGCCGTCGCGCCGACTCCGGGCGGACGGGCGTCCGGCGCGGCCGTGGCGCGCCTCGTCGGGGATGTCGCAGGCCTCGCCTAGGGTGCTGGTGCAGCGAGAGGATCCATCCTGAAGCGACCGAACGTCCCCGTCTTCCAGCCCCGTCGGACCGTCCACGGGGCTCTCGGCGCGCTGTTCGGATTCGTGATCGTCAGCGTCCTGGCGGGTCTGCTCGCCTCGCTCGTGGTCGCCCCCGCCGCCGCGCTCACCGGCGCGGCGACCTCCGGCACCATCTCGGCGTTCCAGTCCCTCCCGAGCTACCTCGAGGTCGGGCGCCTGATGCAGAAGAGCGACGTCTACGCGGGCGACCCGGACGATCCGACGCTGCTGGCCTCCTTCTACGACCAGAACCGGATCGAGGTGCCGGCCGACCGGATCGCCGACTCCGTGAAGGACGCCCTCGTCGCGAGCGAGGACCCGCGCTTCTACGACCACGGCGGGATCGACCTGCAGGGCACCCTCCGCGCCATCGCCAGCACCTACCTCCTCGACGGCGACACCCAGGGCGGCTCGTCGATCACGCAGCAGTACGTGAAGAACGTGCTGGTGCAGAAGGCCGAGTCGATCCCGGACGAGGCGGACCGCGACCGCGCGTACGCGGAGGCGACGGCGACCACGGCCGAGCGCAAGCTCAAGGAGATGCGGCTCGCGATCGGGCTCGAGAAGGTGTCCTCGAAGGACGACATCCTCCTCGGCTACCTCAACATCGCGCTGTTCGGAGGCACCGTCTACGGCATCGAGGCCGCGGCGGAGTACTACTACGGCATCCCGGCGGCCGACCTCTCCCTCGCGCAGTCCGCCTCGCTCCTGGCCATCGTGAACAACCCCGAGAAGTTCCGCTTCGACCGTCCGGACGACACGGCCAACGGCGAGGCGAACGGCTACGCGCAGACCCGGGAGCGGCGCGACTACATCCTCGACCGGATGCTCGAGACGGGGAGCATCGACCAGGCCGCGCACGACGCCGCGGCCGCCGAGGCGATCACCCCCGACATCACCCCGCCGTCCACCGGCTGCCAGACGGCCGGCAACGCGGCCTACTTCTGCGACTACGTGACCCACGTCCTCCGAGACGACCCGGCGCTCGGAGCGACCGACGACGAGCGCTACGCGGCGATCAAGCAGGGCGGCATCAAGGTCTACACGACGATCGATCTCGACCTGCAGAGGACCGCGCAGGAGCTGATGGACGAGCAGGTCCCCTCCTCCGATCCGCGCTTCGACGTCGGGGCGACGGCGGTCGCCGTCCAGAACGGCACCGGGCGCATCCTCACGATGGTGCAGAACAAGCGCTACAGCCAGGACCCGGACGTGATCGCGAGCGGGCCGGAGTTCTCGGCGATCAACCTCAACGTCGACGCGTCCGCGGGCGGCGGCAACGGCTTCCAGACCGGCTCCGCCTACAAGGTGTTCACGCTCGCCGAGTGGCTCGACCGCGGGCACACCCTGCTCGAGCAGTTCGACTCGAAGCAGAAGAACTGGACCGGCTTCGCCGACAGCTGCGAGGGCACCTGGGACTACGACTCCTACAACCCCAAGAACGCCGGCGACGGCGGCTACACCGACACCCAGACGGCGCTGTACTCGACGATCTACTCGCTGAACACGGGCTTCACCGGGATGTCGCACCTGCTCGACCAGTGCGAGATCCGCAAGCAGGCCGAGGCCTTCGGAGTGCACCGCGCGGACGGGACCGCGCTCGTGCAGTCGCCGGGAGCGGTCCTCGGCACCAACGAGATCGCACCGCTCACCATGGCGACCGCCTACTCCGGCATCGCCGAGAACGGCACGACCTGCACCCCCGTCGCGATCACGGCGATCGTCGGAGCCGACGGCCGCGAGATCGAGCCGGTGGAGACGACCTGCAGCCGGGCGGTGTCGTCGAGGGTCGCGTCGGCGATGCAGTACACGATGCTCAAGGTGACCGCCGAGGGCACGGGCGTCGAGGACGATCCGAAGAACGGCATCCAGCACATCACCAAGACGGGCACCACCGACAACTCCGCCGACACCTGGGCCATCGGGGCCTCGACCGAGACCTCCCTCGCGGTCTGGGTCGGCAGCATCTCGGCACGCGCGGACGGGTCGAGGGTGAACCTCGACTCGATCGACTTCGACAGCGGCTGGGCGCCCTCGGCACGTCACCGGATCTGGAAGCCGTTGATGACGGCGATCGACTCCCGCTACGGCGGCTCCGACTTCCCGCAGGCCGACCAGTCGCTCGTCGCGGCGCCGCAGGTCACCGTGCCGGACCTGTCGGGCCGGACCAGCGACTCCGCCGCGCAGGCGCTGACCGCCGCAGGGCTCACTCCCGGAGCGACGTCGCAGGTCGACTCGACGCAGCCGATGAACACCGTGGCCGGCACAGGTCCGGCCGCGGGCACCCGCGTGGACAAGGGCTCGGTGGTGGGCGTGCAGCTGAGCACGGGGAAGGCGCCGCCCGCTCCCGCTCCGGGTGGCTGACACCGCAGGTCAGGGACGTCGCCGGTCGGGGAGGATCTGCGACGGGAACGGGTCAGGGGGAACGGGTCAGGGAAGCCGGCTCAGGGCCCGACGGCTCCGGCGGGGAGGAGCCCGAACTCGACGAGCTCGTCGTCGGTGAGCAGCCGGCTGCGGATCATGAAGCGCTTGCCCTCGGGTGCTTCGACGCTGAATCCGCTGCCCCGCCCGTCGACGAGGTCGACGGTGAGGTGGGTGTGCTTCCAGTACTCGAACTGGGAGCGGGACATCCAGAAGTCGATCGGGTCCAGGCCGTCGAGCCGGAGCGACTCGACGAGCACGTCCGAGGCGCCGGTGCGGAACATCCCGGCGGGGAAGCACATCGGGGAGCTGCCGTCGCAGCATCCGCCCGACTGGTGGAACATGAGCGGCCCGTGCAGCGCCGTCATCCGGCGGAGCATGCTTGCCGCCTCCGCAGTGACGTCGACCCTCGTGGAGGTCATGGGTGGTGCTCCTTCGCTCGTGGTGCGGAATGTCTGTGTGCGCCCGACCGCTGACGCCGGACACTCCTCCGGGCGGCATCTCGATACACCGCTGCGCGGACTACTCGATCAAGATGAGGGGGCGCCCCCTCGTCCGATGCCTCGCCCGAAGGGCCGAGCACCGTCCTCCCACGCGCCGCCAGGTGCCTCGCCCGAAGGGCCGAGCACCGTCCTTCCGCGCGTCGTCAGGTGCCTCGCCCGCAGGGCCGAGCACCGTTCTCCGGCGCGCCGCCAGGTGCCTCGCCCGAAAGGGCCGAGCACCGTTCTCCCGCGCGTCGTCAGGTGCCTCGCCCGCAGGGCCGAGCACCGTCCTTCCGCGCGCCGTCAGGTTCCTCGCCCGTAGGGCCGAGCACCGAACGGCGGATCCGCGTGCCAGCGGATCCGTCTCGGTGCGGACGCTCCCCGCTCCTCCCCACCCGGCCACATCGGCGAGCCGACCGCGGCACGGGCGACGAGGAACGAGGAGCCCGTGCCAACCAGCACCGAACGGCGGATCCGCGTGCCAGCGGATCCGTCTCGGTGCGAACGCTCCCCGCTCCTCCCCACCCGGCCACGTCGGCGAGCCGACCGCGGCACGGGCGACGAGGAACGAGGAGCCCGTGCGAACCAGCTCAGAAGAAGCCCATCGGTCCTTCCGCGTAGGAGACGAGGAGGTTCTTCGTCTGCTGGTAGTGGTCGAGCATCACCTTGTGGTTCTCGCGTCCGATGCCCGACTGCTTGTAGCCGCCGAACGCCGCGTGCGCGGGGTACTGGTGGTAGGTGTTCGACCAGACGCGGCCGGCTTCGATGGCCCGGCCGGCGCGGTAGAGCTGGGCGCCGTTGCGGCTCCACACTCCGGCGCCGAGGCCGTAGAGGGTGTCGTTGGCGATGCCGATCGCGTCGTCGAAGTCGTCGAAGGAGGTGAGGGCGAGGACGGGTCCGAAGATCTCCTCCTGGAAGATGCGCATCGAGTTGCGGCCCTCGAACACCGTCGGGTTGACGTAGTAGCCGCCGCTGAGCTCGCCGCCGAGGTCGGCGCGGTCGCCGCCGATGAGCAGCTTCGCTCCCTCCTGCTTGCCGATGTCCATGTAGGAGAGGATCTTCTCGAGCTGGTCGTTCGAGGCCTGGGCGCCGATCATCGTCGCGGTGTCGAGCGGGTTGCCCTGCTTGATCCGCTTGACCCGCTCGAGGCCGTCTCCGACGAAGTCGTCGTAGATCGAGCGCTGCACGAGCGCCCGGGACGGGCAGGTGCAGACCTCGCCCTGGTTGAGGGCGAAGAACGAGAAGCCCTCGAGCGCCTTGTCGTAGAAGGAGTCGCGTTCCGCGGCGACGTCGGCGAAGAACACGTTGGGGCTCTTGCCGCCCAGCTCCAGCGTCACCGGGATGAGGTTCTCGCTGGCGTACTGCATGATCAGGCGGCCGGTGGTCGTCTCGCCGGTGAAGGCGATCTTGCGGATGCGCGGGTGGGAGGCGAGCGGTGCGCCCGCTTCGAACCCGAATCCGTTGACGACGTTGAGCACGCCGGCGGGGATGAGGTCGCCGATCAGGTCGAGCAGCACGTGGATGGACGCCGGCGTCTGCTCGGCCGGCTTCAGCACCACGCAGTTGCCCGCGGCGAGCGCCGGCGCGAGCTTCCACACGGCCATCAGGATCGGGAAGTTCCAGGGGATGATCTGCCCGACCACGCCCAGCGGCTCGTGGAAGTGGTATGCGATCGTGTCGTGGTCGATCTCGGAGACGCCTCCCTCCTGCGCGCGGATCGCTCCGGCGAAGTAGCGGAAGTGGTCGATGGCGAGGGGGATGTCGGCGGCGAGGGTCTCGCGCACGGGCTTGCCGTTCTCCCACGTCTCGGCGACGGCGAGCAGCTCGAGGTTCGTCTCCATGCGGTCTGCGATCTTCAAGAGCATGTTCGAGCGCTCGGCGGGGCTGGTCTTCCCCCAGCTCGCGAACGCCTTCCAGCCCGCCTCGACGGCGCGGTCGACGTCGGCGGCGGTGCCGCGGGCGATCTCGCAGAAGGGCTTCCCGGTGATCGGGGTGATGTTCTCGAAGTACTGGCCGCTCGCGGGGGCGACGTGCTCGCCTCCGATGTAGTGGTCGTAGCGCGAGCGGAAGGAGGCGACGGATCCCTCCGTGCCTGGATTCGCGTAGACCGTGGAACCGGGCTCCTGCGGTGCCTGCTCGGCGACCTGGTCGGCGTACAGCGTCATGTGGACCTCCATCGACGTCGTTGTCGTGGGCGCGGGGTGGGCGCCCGGTCCTGACGCTACGTCGCGGGGGGTTGCACGACGTTGCACGGGTCGACGCACCGGCGGGAGCGGCGAGGACGGAGACCGGACCGGCCGGGCGGAGACGCGGCCGCCCGAGGAGGAGGGCCCCGCGGCCCGGACCTCAGACGCTCGCGAGCAGGCGCTGGGCGATCCGGCTCATGTAGACGCCGTAGGTCACCGTTGCCGCTGCGGCCCCCGCGCCGACCCAGGACCACACCTGCGGCCAGGCGGAGCCGTCGACGAGGACCACGACGACTCCGATCGCTCCGACCAGCGTCGTCCAGGTGGCGAGCCAGAGGTCGAGGGTCCGGCCGAAGATCCTCGCCATCGGGTAGAAGTGCAGGCCCACGATCACGGCGATGGCCGGCACGAGGAACCGGTCGAGCCCGGTGCCGGTGAGGACTCCCACCGCGACACCGATCAGCACGCCCTCCGCGGCGAAGACCGCCCCGAAGAGCACGCCGTTCGGCTTCGCCGCGCGGTCGGCGTCGGTGAGCTCCACCGCCATCCTCCGCCGGGCGACGAGGAGGCGGACGGCCTGCACGGCGAAGACCACGGCCGCGAGCGCGCAGACGGTCACGGCGGTCGTCGCCGCCGGAGCCGGCCAGCCGACCGTGGTGTCGCTCGCCCACCACATCGTGAAGACCGCCATCAGGAGCAGGCCCCCCGCGACTCCGCTCGCGAGGGCCCGGGGAGGTGGTGCGAGGGTGCTCATGCGTCGAGGCTAGCGAGACGGCTCCGCGGCTGGACGCTCCGGCGGGAGTCCCGGGAGCGACCGGGACGGCTCAGCGCTGCTCCGCCTCGATCGTCTCGAGGTGCGCGGCGACACCGGCACGCCGCGGCGAGCGGGGCGGGAGGACGCGCAGGAGCTCCCGCCACACCTCCGCGTCGTCGCGGCCGTCGGGGCCCTCCGCCCAGGCGAGGAGGGTCGCGGGCGCCGCATCGGCGAGGACGCTCGCCCGCACCCGCAGGCGCAGCTCGCCGGCGATCGCCCGGATCCCCGGCGCCTCGGACGAGGGCAGCGGCGCGCCCCGGTACGCGTCCAGGGCGAGGCGGTGGGAGCCGCGGTCGAGCAGGCCGAGCACCTGGCGGGCGTCGAGGTCGACCGGGCTCGCCAGGCGGTAGGGGCGCGAGAGGGGCACCAGGCGCGGGAGGGTCGGCTCGAGCGCGCGGCGCAGCCGCACCATCTCGGCGCGGACGGTGACCACCGCGTCGTCCCGGCCGTGGAGCAGGAGGGCGAGCTGCTCGGCCGAGAGCCCGGCCCGGTGCCAGGCGAGCAGGGTCAGGATCTCGGCGTGCCGGGTGCTCAGCTCGAGCGTCGCTCCGGCGGCCGTCACCAGGCCCGTCTCGCGCCCGAGGACCCGCAGGCTCGGCGCCCGGGCCGCCGCCGTGCTCCGTGCAGCGGGCCGCCGCGGGCGGAGGAGCCGCTGCACCATCAGCTCGCTCTCGACGGCGGCGGCGGTCGCCTCCATCAGCGGGAGGGTCTGCGGGGCGACGACGTCGGCGCCGCCGGTGATGTCGATCACGCCGAGGATCTCGTGCGTCTCGGGGTCGTGCACGGGGACGGCGGTGCAGCTCCACGGGTGCACGAGCGAGGCGAAGTGCTCGGCGCCGTGGATCTGCACGCCGTGGTCGAGCACGAGGGCCGTCCCCGGCGCGGACGTCCCGACGTCGGGCTCGGCCCACGCGGCACCCTCGACGAACGACATCCCCTCGGCGAGGCTCTTGAGGTGCTGGTCCCCGTCGATCCAGAGCAGCCGCCCGAGCGCGTCGCCCACCGCGACGAGCACGCCGCTGTCCTCGTCGGCGTCGCGCACCAGCAGGCGGCGGATGACAGGGAGGACCGAGGCGAGCGGATGCCCGGTGCGGTACTCGCGGAGGTCGTCTCCCGAGAACGAGAGCGGTGCCGTCAGCCGGTCCGGATCGAGGCGCCGCCGCCGTGCGCGCTCCCACGACTCCTCGACCAGCGCGCGCCGCCGACCGCTGCCAGGGCGGGCCAGCCACGGGTTGGTCATGCGCTCCGCCTCGTCGTCGGTTCGGTGGGAGTCGACGCTACTCCGCGGAGCGCGGCGGCGCCTCTGTCCGCGCACCGGAACGGCGGCGCCCCCGCACCGCCAGCAGCAGCACCGCCGCCACCAGCACCGCGACGCCCAGAACGGCTCCCGCGGTCAGCCGCTCCCCCAGCACCGCCACGCCGAGGAGGGTCGCGGTCGCCGGCTCGAGGAGGGTGAGCGTCGAGACGGTCGCCGCGGGAAGCACTCGCAGGCCGCGCGCGAAGAAGGTGTAGGCCACGGCGACCGTCACCACTCCGAGCCAGAGCACGGCCGGGATCGAGCCGGAGAGCCGCGACGGATCGCCCAGCAGCAGGAACGGGAGCGCCAGCAGCGCCGCGGCTCCGAACTGGGCTCCCATGGCGGCGACGGGGCTGAGTCCGCGCTCGAGCAGCAGCTTGCCGCAGACGGCGTAGAGCGCGTAGGAGGCGCCGGCGCCGGCCGACGCGGCGAGGCCGGGGAGCGTCACGCCGCCGGATCCGCCTCCGCTGAGGAGCACCACGCCGACCGCGGCGAGCGCGGTCGAGGCGAACCAGCGCGGGCTCGGCGTCGTCCGCAGGACGAGCCACTCCAGCAGGCCGGTGAAGGCGGGAGCGGAGCCGAGGGCGACGATCGTTCCGACCGCGACGCCGTTCTGCGCGGTGCCGGTGAAGAAGGCGGGCTGGTACGCGGTGACGCCGACCGCTCCGAGCACGACGAGCAGCACGACGGCGCGGGTCGGGCGGGAGCGGCTCCGCCGGCGCAGAGCCTCCACGCCGAGGAGAGCGGCCAGCAGGGCGCCGCCGAGGACGATGCGCGCCGCCCCGAGGAGGAGCGGATCCACGCCCGCCGCTCCGAGGGCCTGGGCGGTCCCCGTCGTGCCGAAGCAGACGGCGGCGAGGAGGACGGCGCCGATCGCCGAGGTCCGGGCCCCGCTCATCCCGCCCCGCTCCCCCGGCCGCCTGACGACCGGCTCCCAGTGTCCCAGGGATGGGCGCGTGCTCTTCCGCCTCTCGCACCGGGGGCCCAGGATGGAGGGACCGGACTAGCGGAGGAGCACGACGTGGGCATCGCGGAACCGTTCGACCTCGAGGACCACCACCGCAGCGCGCACGGCGCCCTGCGCGAGCACTTCTCGGTGCGCGAGTTCGAGGAGGTGCCGCTGGACCGCGAGGCCATCGTCGCCACCGCGTACCTGCGGGCGATCGAGCACGCCACCGTGGCCCGGGTGCTCCCCCTCGCGCGCGCCCACCCCGACGAGCAGGTCCGCGCGTTCGCGTCCGTCTGGGCCGCCGAGCGGCACCGGATCGCCGACGCCCTGGGCGAGGTGCTCGCGGCCTCGCCGCAGATCCGCGGCATCGACGTCCGCCCGCCGGAGCCGACGGTGAGGTCGCGCCCGCTCCTCGACCGCGCCGCGGCCTCCCTCGCCGGCCCCGTCGCGCTGGCCCTCGCGGTGGACGCCCGGGTCGCGGTGCACGGCTACCGCCGGCTCGCCCGGCTCTCGCTGCACCCCGAGATGGAGCGCCTCGCCGAGACGGTCACGGGCATCCTGGAGCGGCAGGCCGACTTCTTCACGGTGCACGCGGCGGGACGCCTCGGACGCCCGCTGCCGCGCCGGGTGCAGGCGGCCGGCCTGCTCGCCGTGCTGCGCCTCCCGATCGGCGAGGCCGACCTGCCGGAGGCTCTCGCGCGCGAGGGCCGGGAGCTCGTCTTCGGCCGGGACGACGGCGGACTCGACGGGATCGACGCGGGCGTCGTCGCGGCGTTCGCGCTGCCCTGCACGGCGGCCCGGCGGCTCGTGCACCCGTACCGGCCGGTGTCGATCCGTGCCGCGCACCGCCTCGGACGACTCGCGGCCGACACCCGCGCCGCCGTCACGACCCTGCTGGAGCAGGTGCGCGAGTAGCGGCGGCGCTCAGCCCAGCAGCTCGCGCACGTCCTCGGCGGTGATCCCGCCGGTGGCCGCCGCGCCGTCGTCCGACATGACCGCGGCGAAGAGCGCGGCCTTCGCCTCCTTGAGGGCCATCACCTTCTCCTCGATCGTGTCCTTCGCGACCAGGCGGTAGACCATGACCGAGCGGGTCTGGCCGATGCGGTGCGCGCGGTCGACCGCCTGCGACTCGGTGGCGGGGTTCCACCACGGGTCGAGCAGGATGCAGTAGTCGGCCTCGGTGAGGTTGAGCCCGAAGCCGCCGGCCTTGAGCGAGATCAGGAACACGCCCGCCGCGCCCGAGCGGAACCGCTCGATGACCTCGTCGCGCTTCTTCGTCGCTCCGTCGAGGTAGGCGTACTCGATGCCCGCCGCGTCCAGCCGGCCGCGGACCCGGCCGAGGAACCGCGTGAACTGGCTGAACACCAGTACGCGGTGCCCCTCGCCGAGGGCGTCGCCCAGCAGCTCGTCGAGCAGGTCGAGCTTGGTCGAGGGCACGCTCTCGTGCGCCTCGTCGACCAGTGCCGCGTCGAGCGCGACCTGGCGCAGCACGGTCAGCGCGCGGAAGATCGCGAAGCGGTTCTTCTCGAAGTCGCCGATCAGGCCCAGCACGCGCTGCCGCTCCCGCGCCAGGTACGTGTCGTAGACCTTCCGCTGCTTCGGGCCGAGCTCGACCTCGAGGGTCTGCTCCTGCTTGGGCGGCAGCTCCTTGGCGACGAGCTCCTTGGTGCGCCGCAGCATCAGCGGGCGGATGCGCCGCCGCAGCTGCGAGAGCTTCTCGCTGTCGGCCTCGCGCTCGATCGGCTTCTGGTAGAACTCGACGAACCCGGCGGGCGAGGGGAACAGGCCCGGAGCGACGATCGACAGCAGCGACCAGAGCTCCATCACGTTGTTCTCCATCGGCGTTCCCGTGATGGCGAGCTTGAAGGGCACGTCGAGCCGGCGCGCGAGCTGGTGCGTCGCCGACTGGCGGTTCTTGACGAACTGCGCCTCGTCGAGGAGGAGCCCCGACCACTGGATGCCCGAGTACGACTCGTAGTCGAGCCGGAACAGGGCGTAGGAGGTGACGACCAGCTCGGCCTCGCCGATGACGCTGGAGAGCGCCTTCCGCTTCTTCTTCGACGTCTCGTCGATCCCGACGACGCGGAGGTCCGGGGCGAAGCGCTTGGCCTCGCCGACCCAGTTGGGCACCACGCTGGTGGGCGCGACGACGAGGAACGGGCGCGGCGAGGTCCCCGCCTCCGCGGCCGCGGCGCGCTGCTCCTGCATCACCCGGGTGACCAGGGCGAGGGACTGCACGGTCTTGCCCAGGCCCATGTCGTCGGCGAGCACGCCGCCGAGCTGGTTGTCGTAGAGGAACGAGAGCCAGTCGTAGCCGAGCTGCTGGTAGGGCCGCAGCGCCACGGCGAAGCCCTCGGGCAGGACCCGCGACTCCAGCGCACCGGTCGCGGTGAAGCCGGAGAGCCCCTCCACGGAGCGGCGCCACGCGGCGGCCTGGGCCTCCACGACGCCCAGCTCGACCAGCTCGTCCCAGAGGGAGGACTGGAACCGGCTGATCCGCAGGGTCTCGCCGGGGTCGTCCGAGAGCTCGCGGGCCTCGGCGATCAGCTCGCGGAGGCGGCCGAACCGCTCGTCGTCGAGGGCGAAGTAGACGCCGCTGGGCAGCACCATGTACTCGTCGCCGCGGGCGAGCGCGAGGAAGATCTCGGCCAGCGGGACCGCCTCGTCGTTGACGGTGACGGAGATCTCGAGGTTGAACCAGTCGCGGCTGTCGGGCTGGGCGACGGTCTGCACGGCGACCACGGGCGCGGTCTGCGCCTCGCGGTACTCGACGCGCTCGCCGATCTCCTCGATCTCGACATTGCCGAGCTCGCGGAGCCGCTCGACCTCGCCGGTGAGGAAGCCGACGGTCTGCATGCCGCGCAGGTCGAAGGTGGGGCGCAGACGCCTGCTCGACGGGGACACCAGGGCAGGCGTCGACTCCGGGTCGAGACCCGCTCCCACGAGGGAGTCGAGGATCCGCTGCTCGGCCTCGGGGTCGCGGTAGCCCGCGTCCTCGCCGACCCGCAGCGGGAGCCGCTCGGCGTCCACGCCGCCGCGCGCCCCCTCCACTCCGTAGCGCCACCACCACGAGCCGCGCAGGCCCGCGCCGTCGGTGTGCTCGAGGGTGAGGCCGAGGCGCGGCTCGGGCACCGCGGGCGCCTCGAAGGAGCCGTCGCGGGAGACGATGTCGAACAGCCGGTGCAGCCGCTGGTAGTGCTCGGTGAGGAACGCCGACTCCTCGGCCACCGGGATGCGGATGGCCTCGCGGCTCCAGAGGAACGTGCGCGCGGAGGACAGCAGCGGCGCGGCGAACGGGATGAGCGTGACCGGGCGGGCGCGCATCTCGTCGCCGCCCTCCCACGTGTAGAGGCCGACGGCCGGGTCGCCGATGAAGCCGAACTCCTCGGGCGCCGGGTGGTCGCCGATCGCGACGAGCGAGCGCAGCTCGAGGCCGGCAGCGGTGCGCGTGACGTCGATGGAGGCGGTGGCCGTCGTGTCGAGGATCTTCAGCGGCGTCTGGTCGCGGTCGCCCATCACCAGGCCGATGCCCGCGCGGACGGCTCCGTGCAGGGCCGCCCAGATCGCCTCGCTCCGGCACTGGTCGAGGTAGAGCCAGGTGTCGGGCGAGTAGTAGCTGGAGGCGCTGTGCCCGGAGAGCAGGCCCTGCATCTCGCGGATCACGTCGATCTGGCGCTCGTCGTAGTCGTGGCTGTAGTGCAGGTAGCCGAGGTCGCGCCAGCTGGTGCCGGTGCGGACCCAGCGATCGCGGTCACCCATCCGCACCGGGCGCACGCCCAGGCGCGGGCGCGGCTCGGGCGGCGGCCGGTAGGAGTTGTAGCGGCCGGGCGGGCGACGCACGGGCTCGCCGGGCAGCAGCTCGAACTGCAGGCCGAGCGGGATGCCGGTGTGGGAGCGCTCCGCCCCGGCGAGGAGCGGGGCGAGCGCGCTGCGCCACTCCGGGACGGCGTCGACGGCGGCCTCGCCCGGGAAGGGACCGGCCACTCCGCCCTCGCGCTCGCGGCGCAGGGCCTCGATCAGGACGGCGGCGACGTGCTTGCACTCGTGCTTGACCGGGCAGCTGCAGGCGCCGCCGAGGAGGGTCCAGTGCTCGCCCTCGTCGCGGAGCTGCACGCTCACGGCGTACGGCGAGCGCCCGGATCCGCGGACCTGGCCGAAGAGGCGGGTGCGGCCGCCGAACCACTGCAGCTCGCGCACGCGGCCCTCGTCCGCGTACGCGGTGCCCTTCTCGACGGCGGCGGTTCCGACGAGGGCGCGGATGTCCTGCTCGGAGAAGGGCTCGTGGCCGGCGGTCACCGGCCCGGGTGCGGCCGACGGCAGCACCTCACCGGGGGGACTCTGGCGGGCCATGGACCTCACGCTCTCCGCGCTCGAACGAGCGCATCCGTCTATTCAACCCGATTCCGGAGGCGCTGCGAGCCGCGGGCCGGGATCCGTGGAGGACGCACGGCCGTCCCTACGATGGAGGGATGCCCCGTCTGGCCGTCGTCTCGGCGCACACCTCCCCGCTCGAACAGCCGTCGACGGGCGACGCGGGCGGGATGAACGTGTACCTCGCGGCGGTCCTCCCGGAGCTGGCGGCACTCGGCTGGGAGATCGAGGTGCTGACCCGCGGCGAGGGCGTCCGGATGCTCGCGCCGGGTGTGCGGGTGGTCGGCGTGCCGGTGCCTGCGGGCGACAAGTACGCGCTGGCGGCCGCGGCGCCGGAGTTCGCGCGCGCCGCGGAGGGGGCCGACGTCGTGCACTCGCACTACTGGGTGTCGGGCCTCGCGGGGGCGCTCACCGGCAGGCCGCACGTGCACTCGATGCACTCGGGCTCGCTCGCGAAGAACGCCCGGCTCGCCCCGGGCGACGTCGCGGAGCCGCAGCAGCGGATCGACGCGGAGCGCGCCGTGCTCGCCTCCTCCGACGCGATCGTGGTGGCGGGCGCCTCGGAGCGGGAGGACGTCGTCAGCGGGTACGGCGCGGATCCGGACCGGGTCGTCGTGGTGCCCCCCGGAGTCGACGCGCGGTTCCGCCCGGGCGGCGGCGAGCGCTCCGGAGTCGTCCTGGTCGGCCGGGTGCAGCCGCTCAAGGGCCAGCTGCTGGCGGTCGAGGCGCTCGCGAGAATCGCGCCGGCGGAGCGGCCGGTGCTGCGGCTGGTGGGCGGGGCGGCACCGGGCCGGGAGTCGTACCTCGACGCGGTGCGCGCCGCGGCGGCTCCGCTGGGAGACCGCGTGCTGATCGAGGGGGCCGCCGACCGCGACCGGGTGGCGGAGCGGCTCCGGAGCGCGCAGCTGGCGCTCGTGCCCTCGGCGGCCGAGACCTTCGGGCTGATCGCGCTCGAGGCGGCCGGCAGCGGCACTCCCGTGCTCGCGCGCAGGACGACCGGCCTGGTGGACGCGGTGCGCGACGGCGGAAGCGGCGTGCTGCTCGACTCCGACTCCCCTGCGGCGTGGGCCGAGGCGATCCTGACCCTGCTGGGCTCGCCCGGCGAGCTGGCGCGACTCGGCCGCGGCGGCGTCGACTGGGCGGCCGCCCACTCCTGGCCGGCCGCCGCCGCCCGGCTGGACGCCGTCTACCGCGGCCTGTCGGCCCGCTGAGGGAACCCCGGACCGTCGAGGGACCCCGCTCCGCCGGGTCACCTCGACGGGTCGGGGCTCCCTCGATGCAGGGAGGGGGTCAGTCGGCGATGGCGGGCGCCCCGGGGTCGAGGCGGGCGCCGCGAGTGGAGCGGTACCAGGGAGCGAGGCGGTCGGGCGAGACGGCGACCATCGCGGCGCCCGTGAATCCGGCGTCGTTGCCGAAGCGGGCGGGGACGATCTCGGTGCCGATGTCGAGGAAGCGGGCGAACTCGTCGAAGACGTGCGCCGCCGCGCCGCCGATCACGAACAGCTGCGGCGAGAGCAGCATCTCGAGGTGCCGGTAGTAGACGCTGAGGCGACCCGCCCACTCCTCGAGGGTGATGCCCTCGCGGCGGACGGCCGAGAAGCCGACCTGCGGCTCGAAGTCGGGACCGTCGATGTGCAGGTGACCGAGCTCGGAGTTGGGGATCACCACGCCCTCGTGGACGAGCGCCGTCCCGATGCCGGTGCCGAGGGTGGTCAGCAGGAGGAGGCCCTCGCGTCCGCGCATCGCGCCGAACTCGCGCTCGGCGACCCCTGCCGCGTCCGCGTCGTTGACGACGACGACGTCGACCCCGGTCGCCTCCGAGAGGAGGACCTGCGCGTCGAGCCCGACCCAGCGCTGCGAGACGTGGGTGGTCTGGCGGACGACGCCGCCGCGGACGATCCCGGGGAAGCCGACGCCCACGGGCGTGCCCGCGATCGGCGAGACGTCCCGGACGATTCCGGCGATCGCCTCGGCGAAGTCCTCGGGCTCCTTGCCCAGCGGGTTCGCGACCGCGAAGCGCCGAGCCGCCCGCTCGCCGGTGGTGACGTCGACGAGGGACGCCTTGATCGACGTCCCCCCGATGTCGACGCCGACGGCGAAGCGCGGGAGGAGGCCGTCGTGGGGCTGGGTCACGGATGCTCCGTCTGCAGTGGTGGGCGAGTGCGGGGACTCGCGAAAACGGTCGGCCCGTCGGATCCGGGATCGCGACGAGCCGAAGGCGATTCTACGAGCCGTCAGGTGCGCGCGGGCTCCGAGAGGGCGCGGAGGACGAAGTCGATCACCGGCTCGTAGAGGTGGACGGCCAGCCCGTCGTCGATCGGGACGACCACCTCGATCGAGCCCTGCGCCTCGGCGACGAACACCGCCGGGTCGTTGCAGTCGGCGATCGCGATGACCGGCAGCCCCCGCCGGCCGGCCGCGCCCGCGAAGCCGTGGTCGGCGACGACCAGGTCGGGGCGGACGCCGAGCTCGTCGAGGCGGTCGAGCAGCGCGTCCATCGGCTCCGGCGAGTGCGTGTGCTGCAGTCCTCCCCCGCGGTAGACGCAGGTGACCCCGCCGGTGCACCACAGGGCCTGGTGCTCGTCCGCGAGAGGCACGCGGATGCCGTCGGGGGCGGCGAACGGGAGCGCGTTCACGTCGATCACGCGAGCGCCCCGCTCCGTCGCGGCAGCAGCGAAGCGGCGGTAGACGTCCATCAGGGTCGCGGGGTGCGCGGTGGCGAACAGGAGGAGCGCCCCCTCGCGGACAGCGGCGGCGAACCGGTCGCGGTAGCGGGCGAGCCCCGCGACCGTCAGGCGGGCGTCGATCCGGTCCTGCCCGCTCTCGAAGGAGGGGTCGGTGCTGATCCCCACGCGCTCCCCCATCAGGGCGAGCAGGCTCTCGAGCGTCCAGTGCTCGGCCACGTCCACCCCGTAGAGGTGCGCGGGCTCGCGGGCGGCGAGGCCGCGGAGGTTGCCGAGGTTGCTCGCGCGGCCGGTGAGGACGTCCCCGGCGAGGAGGGAGGAGTCGAGGTACGCCTCGAGCTCGGAGTCGGGACGCGGCATGCGGGACCTCTCGATCGACGGGGAGCTCCCAGGCTACGGGCAGTTCAGGTGTTGACATCCGATCCGTCGCCGATATATCGTTGCTGCATCGCCGACAGATCGGAAGCAGCCGCTCCCGACGGGCGACCGGATCCGATCGAAAGGGATCCCCTCACGACAGAGAGCAGCACACCCATGAACTCCAGGACCTTCTTCTCCGACGACCGCCGCGACTCGTGCGACGGCGACCACTCCTCCCGCCACGAGCACCCCGGCCGCGGACAGCGCCGCGGACCCGGCGGTCACGGCCGCGGCTTCGGGCCCGGCTTCGGCTTCGGCCCGGGCTTCGGCCCCGGCTTCGGCGGCCCCTTCGGCCGCGGCGGAGGACGCGCCCGACGCGGTGACGTCCGCGCGGCCCTCCTCTCCCTCCTCTCCGAGAAGTCCTCGAACGGCTACGGCCTGATCAAGGCCATCGCCGAGAAGACGAACGGATCATGGCGTCCCAGCCCCGGCTCCGTCTACCCCACCCTCCAGCAGCTCGTCGACGAGGGCCTCATCACGGCCGTCGGCGAGGGCCGCGGCACCGAGTACCAGCTCACGGACGCGGGCGGCACCTACGTGCGCGAGCACGCCGACGAGCTCGACGCGGCCTGGGAGGCCACTCCCGGCGCGAGCGACGCCGATCGCGCCTTCATGGAGAACGTCGGCAAGCTGATGGGCGTCGTGCAGCAGTTCCGCGGAGCGACCGAGGCGCAGCGCGCCGCCGCCTCCGCCAAGCTCGACGAGACCCGTCGCGCGCTGTACCTCATCCTCGCCGACTGACCTCGGCTCCCCTCCCGCGATCCGTCGCGGGAGCCCCGGACGGACGGGACCCCCTCGCCTCGGCGACAGGGTCCCGTCCGTTCCGTCGTCTCCGGACCCGGCGCCTCAGCGCGCGGCGGACAGACGGGCCAGGCCCTCGTCGAGGGTGACCGACGGGCTCCACTGCAGATCGGCGCGCGTGCGGCGCTGGTCGAACCAGTGCGCGGTCGAGAGCTGCTCGGCGAGGAAGCGGGTCATCGGCGGCTCGTCGGCGCCGGGCCGCACGGCCCACACGCGCTCGACGAGCGAGCCCGCGGCGCGGGCGACGGAGGCGGGGACGGACCAGCGCGGCGGCTCGACGCCCGAGGCGCGGCAGATCCCGGCGAGCAGCTCGGCGACCGGGCGGGGCTCGCCGTTGGTGACGACGTAGGAGCGGCCGTGCACCTCCTCCGCCCGACCGAGAGCGGCGACGATCGCCGAGGCGGCGTTGTCGATGTAAGTGGAGTCGATCAGCGCCTGGCCGTGCCCGAGGAGCGGCAGCCGGCCGGCGCGCGCCCGCTCGACGATGCGGGCGACGAGCTGGGTGTCGCCCGGACCCCAGACCAGGTGCGGGCGCACGGCGACCACCGCGAAGCCCGGGGCGTCGGCCGCCAGCGCCAGCAGCTCGGCGCGGGCCTTGGTGCGCGCGTAGTCGCCGCGGGCGCGGTCCGGATCGGCGGGCTCGGCGTCGTCGCCGGTGATCGAGGAGCCGGAGTGGGCGACGGAGGGCGACGAGATCTGGACGAAGCGGCTCACGCCCGCGCGGGCGGCGGCGGCGAGCAGACGCCGGGTGCCGTCGACGTTCACGCGGTCGAAGTCGCCCGGATCGCCGGCGAGCGAGACCTTCGCGGCGAGGTGCACGACGCCCTCGGCCGCGTCGACGGCCTCCTCGACCGCGCGCGGATCCGTCAGCGAGCCCCGCGCCTCCTCGACGCCCGCGACCCCGGAGGGTCGGCGCTGGAAGGTGCGGACCTCGTGCCCCTGGGCGACGAGGCCCGCGGCCACCGCACCGCCGAGCAGGCCGCTCGCGCCGGTGATCAGGACCCTCACGGCGCCACCATCCGGCCGCCGGCGAGCACGCCCTCAGCCCAGCGCGAGAGCGCGGCCCGGTCGATCTTGGAGTTGTGGCGGATGTCGGTGGGCAGCGCCGGGACGACGAGCACCGCGGCGACGGGCCGGCCGACGGCCGCGCGCACCTCGGCGGCGAGGGCCTCCTCGGCCAGCACCACGCGGCGCGCGCCCGAGCGCAGCTCGACCACGGCGACCAGCTGCGCGACTCCGCGCGGGCCGGCTCCGACGATCGCCGCGCGGGCGACCGGGGCGACGCGCGCCTCGATCCGCTGCTCCGGTCCGACCGGCGTGACGACGCCGTCCGGCGTGACGACGACGTGCGGCATCCTGCCCTCGACCCAGAGGCGGCCGGCGGAGTCGATCCGCCCGACGTCCCCGGTGCGGTGCCAGCGCTCACCCGGGACGGCGCCGATGCGGGCGGCACGGTCGGTGAGCCACAGGCGCTCGTAGTGGTCCTCGACGTGACCGGCAGAGACGACGATCTCGCCGGTCGTGCCGGTGATCTCCTCCGGCTCGTCCGCGGCGCGGCCGTCGGCGTCGAGCGGGGCGATCCGCAGCCGGACGCCCGCGGCGGGCACGCCGACGCAGACGCCTCCGCGCGGATCGTCGTCGGACGCGGCCTCGCGGATGCCCTCCAGCGACGCGTCGGTGAGCAGCAGCCCCTCGGTCATGCCGTAGGGAGTGCGGGCGGAGGCGTTCGGCATGAGCGCCTGCGCCTCGCCGAGCAGTCCCGCCGAGACGGGGGCGCCGGCCGAGAGGAAGGTGCGCACGCCGGCGAGGGCGCGGTGGTCGTCAGTGTCGAGCGCGCCGGCGGTGGCCACGACGTTGGCCAGTGCGGCCGGCGAGAGGAACAGCACGGTCGCGTCGACCCGGGCGGCGGCCGCGGCGACGGCGGCCGCGGTGAGCGTTCGGGGCGCGGTGACGTCCATGTCCGGAGTGGCGGAGCGCGTGCCCAGCGCGGGACCGAGCAGGGCGAAGGGCGCGAAGCCCGCGACGAGCCCGGTGCCCGGTCCGATCCCGTACTGGCGGGCGAGCGCGTCGCGGACGCCGGCGAGCTGGCGGTGCGTGTAGACGACGCCCTTGGCGGGGCCGGTCGAGCCGGAGGTGAACAGGATCGCGGCCACGGCGTCGGCGGCGGGCGCCTCGCCCAGCGCCTCCGGGTCGGCGGCCAGCTCGGCGCGGCCGAGCTCGATCAGCTGCCCGAGCGAGGTGTCGACCCCGAGGGCCGAGGCGGAGGCGCGGGGCAGGGTCTGCGTCGAGACCCGGCCGCCGGGCCAGCGGAGGGCCCGCGCGACGGCGAGGCCGGGCAGGGCGCCGACCACCAGATCCGGCCAGGCACCGCGGACCGCGCGGGTGAGACCGCGCAGGCCCAGGCCCGCGTCGGCGACGACCACGACGGCTCCGATGCGCAGGCACGCGTAGAGCAGCGCCGTCAGGTCGGCACCGGGCGGCACGAGGAGCGAGACGCGGTCGCCCGGGGAGACGCCGGAGGCGCGGAGCCCGGCGGCGAGCTCGCGGACCCGCTGCGAGAGCAGGCGCCACGAGACCGAGCGGGGCCCGCCGCCTCCGGGAGGCGCCATCTCGACCAGGGCGAGCGAGTCGTCCTGCGCGTTGCGGTCGAGGTGCGCCCAGAGCGGCTCGACCGGCGCGGTCGGGCGGCGGACGTCGGGGGCGGGGTCGCCGCCGAACGGCTCCTCGCCGTCGGAGAGGTCGCCCAGCCAGGTGAGGACGGCGGACGAGTAGTCGACGTCCTCGGCCACCAGGTGGCCCGCTCCCTCGTAGCGGTGGACCTGCGCGTGCGGGAGGCGGTCGACGAGGTCGTCGAGGTAGCGGTCGGAGAAGATCGGGTCCAGCGGGCCCCAGAGCATCAGGGCCGGCGTCGTCAGGGCGCTGACGCCCTCGGCGATGCGCTGCAGCTCCGGGTCGCTCGGGTGCGCGGAGTCGACCGGGATGTCGGCGACGAAGCCGCCCACTCCGCCGCGGCGCGACGCGGACCGGTAGGGCGCGCGGTACCCCTCCTTCACCGCGGAGGGCAGCGCCGGGTGCCCCAGCGCGAGGGTCGTCTCGAGGAAGGCCGGCGTGCCGACCGTCGAGGCGCCGAGCACGCCCGACGCGAGCGCGAGCCGGAGCGGGGCCGGGATCGGCTCGTCGGCGCTCTGGTGGATCGCGGTGTTCAGGAGCATCGTGGCGCGCAGCTGCTCCGGGTGGTCGACCGCCCAGCCCAGCGAGACGACTCCGCCCCAGTCGTGGCCGAGGGTGACCACGTCGTCGAGGCCGAGCACGTCGGTGAGGTTGGCGAGCTCGCGCACGCGGTCGGCGAGCGTGTGCAGGGCGCCGGTCCGCTCGGAGAAGCCCATCTCGAGCTGATCGACAGCGACCACCCGCCAGGCGGGGCCTCCGCGGCGGGCGGACTCGAGCGTGGCGGCCGCGAGGCGGCGCCAGAGGTAGGACCAGGTGGGGTTGCCGTGCACGCAGAGGACGGTGCCGACGGGCTCCGTGCCGAGGGCCTCGCCCGTGTCGAGCAGGTGCCAGCGGCGCGGCACGCCCTGGGCGTCCGGAGCGTCGACGAGGCGCGACCACGCGGGATCGAGCCCGTCGAGCCCGGCCGGGGGCAGCTGCGCCGCGGCCGTGGAGCCGAGCGCTCCGCGGATCCGCTCGGCCGGGTGGGGCGCGCTCACCAGGCGATCTCGAGCATCGCGGTGTTGATGCCCGAGCCCACTCCGATGAGCAGCACCCGGTTGCCCGGCTGCAGGGTCTCGGCCTCCTGGGCCAGGGTGATCGGGATCGACGCCGGGCCGACGTTGCCGAGGGTGGGGTAGGTCGTGGGGACGCGGCTGCGGTCGATGCCGACGGCTTTCACCAGGGCGTCGGTGTGGACGTCCGACACCTGGTGCGTGATGTAGCGGTCCATCCCGCTCCAGTTCCAGTCGCGGGTGGCCTCCTTCCACGCCGAGAGGACGAGCTCCATGCCGCCCTTGAGCAGCGCCTTCGCGTCCGTGAACATGCCGTCGACGCTGCCGACGCAGAGCTCGTTGAACTGCGTGGCCGCGCGGGTGATGCCGCCGAGGATGCGGTGGCCCTTGGGGTGCTCGTCGGCCGGGCCGAGGACGGCCGCGGCCGCGCCGGAGCCGAGAGTCAGGCTCGCGAACTCGCTCATGAAGTCCTTGCGCTTGACGCCCTCGCGGCTCAGGCGCTCGATGGTGTTGACCTGGATCTCGTCGGCGTCCTCGCCGTCGATGATGAGCGCGTAGCGAATCTGGCCGGAGTCGATCAGCTGCGCGGCGAGGGTCATGCCGTTGACGAAGCCGAGGCACGCGTTCGCGATGTCGAAGTTGATGGCCGACGAGGGCAGGCCGAGCCCGTGGTGCAGGCGCACGGCTACCGAGGGCTCGAGGTGCTTGCGGGTCACCGACGTGTTGATGATCAGGCCGATCTGGTCGGCGCGGACGCCGGCCTCGGCGAGAGCGCGCTTGCCCGCGTCGATCGCCGCTCCGTCGAAGCCCTGCTCGGAGCCCCAGTTGCGGCGCTCGTGCACGCCGGCGACACGCTGGAGGAGCCCGGTGGGGAGCCGCAGTCGCTTGAGCGCCGGAGCGAGCCGCGCCTCGATCTCGGCCGAGGTGGTCACGCGCGGAGCCAGCGTGGTCGCGACGGACAGCAATGCGACGTTGCGGTGCGTGGTCGTTGCGTTTCCGTCCAACGGAACTCCCTGTCGAGTTGTCGATCCTGGCATGTGCCTCCGTGATTTTACGCTGTCGTTCAGGCTGCGCTTCCTGGACGCCCGCTGGGCGGTCGCGGAACGCGTCCTCGGCGGCCCGGCGGAGGCTCCTCCCCCGGAACGACGGGCGAGGAGCCGCCGAGCCCACACGCGACGCGCGGTGTCAACCCACCCGCCGGGGCGTCAGGTCCCCATCGCCCACGGCTCGCGATCGCCGCGGAGGCGGGCGGCGAGCGCCATCGCCTGCTCGTCGGTCAGGGTCGCGACGTAGTCGACCACACCGCGCCCCCGGCCGAGCCGCTGCAGCGCGGCCGGGTCGGAGGTCGGCCGGCCGCGCTCGTCCGACGGGAGCCAGTCGGGGTGGTCGGCGCGCAGGCGGAAGTAGCCGTCGGTCGCGAGCTCGATCAGGTCGAGCAGCTTCTGCGGAGCCCGCGAGCCGTCGCGCGGATCCTCCAGCCAGGCGTCGAGGTGGGTCACCAGCGTCTCGAGCACCTGCGACTGGCCGCGCTGGTAGGTGGCGAAGTCCGGCCGGTCGATCACGAAGCGCGTGTGCACGAACTTCAGCACGGCCACGTCGTGCCAGGCGTCGGGGAGGAGGGAGAGGTGGCCCGAGCGGACGTTCGGCTCGGCGAGCACCACCACGGAGCGCTGCAGGCGGCCGATCCAGGAGGAGACGAAGGCCTCGATCGCGCGCTCGGTGCGCGTCGATCCGTCGAACGGGAGCGCGAGGAGCCCCTCGACCAGCTCGGTCGACACCCGCTCCACGGAGGCGCGGAAGTGCTCGTCGCTCGCGATCCACGGGTCGCGGGCCACGAGCCTCCGGCGGAGCATCTCGAGCGAGTGCCCGGGGGCGCGCGCCCACAGCTCCTCGGCGTCGAGGGCGGCGAGCGCGTTCTGCTCGCGGAGGAAGGCGCGGAACTCCACGGCGACGGCCGCCTGCTGCAGCACTCCCGCGCGGTAGAAGTCGTCGAGGTCGTGCAGCGAGTAGGCGATGTCGTCGGCGACGTCCATCACCGAGCACTCGAGGGTCTGCTGCCAGGGGGCGATCGCGGCGAAGCCGGAGCGGGCGTCGAGCAGGTCGTCGAGGTCGAGCGTGTACGCCGAGAACTTCGGCGGTGCGGTCTCCCACCGGCTGGCGGTCGAGCCGCGGGGCAGCTCGGTCGGGTCGGCGGAGTCGATGCCGGGGCGGTGGACCGTCCGCCCCCACGGGTACTTGAGCACGGCGGCACGGGAGGCGGCGGTGAGGTTCAGCCCCACCTCCACCGTCTCGCAGACGTCGAGCTCGGAGAGGATCCGGAACGACTGCGCGTTGCCCTCGAAGCCCTCCGCGAGCCCCAGCCGCTCGCGCGCGAGCCGGTCGAGCGCCTGCTCGCCGAGGTGGCCGAACGGAGGGTGGCCGAGGTCGTGCGCGCTGGCCGCGGCCTGCACGACCACCGGGTCGCAGCCGCCGAGCCGCTCGACCAGCTCGCGCTGGGCGGGATCGGTGGTGGTCAGCTGCATCGCGATCGCGCGGGCGACCGCGGTGACCTTGATCGAGTGCGTGAGCCGGTTGTGCACGACCTGGCCGACGCCCGAGGGCGAGATGACCTGGGTCACCGCGGAGAGGCGGGCGAAGTAGGGCGAGAAGCGGATCCGCTCCAGGTCGACGCGGTACTCGGGGTACTCCTCGCCGGTGGCGAACCGGTCGACGGGCTCGGGGATGCGCCGGTCGCGGCGGTGGTCGTGCGGGGCCGAGGCCCGCGGGGCCGTCGTCTCGGGGAGTGCCGGCTCGCTCATGGCTTCACCCTAATCAGGGGCGCGGGGGCGGAGGGACCGCGCCGCTCCGGCGGTCGGCGTCGCTCCTCCGGTCGGCGTCGCTCCTGCGGCGAGACACCGCGTCCGCCGGCGAGGCGCCGCGGGGACGGCCGCGCCTCGGGGAGCGCACGAACACCTCGGCGGTCCGGTGGGCGAGGCCGGCGCCTCGGCGGACGCCGGGACGCCCCGCGGCAGCCCGGCCGACGGGCGAACAGAAGACGGGGGGGCGCGGCCTCCCGTCAGGCGGACTGCTCGCGCGGAGCGACGGCGAGGTGCACGGCCGCGGCGACGACCGCGCCGAGGACGTAGGCCGCGATGTCGAGCCAGGAGAAGGTGGTGCCGACGACGAGGCGGAGCGGCGCCCACAGCTCGACCAGGCGCGCCGCGACTCCGATCGCCTGCAGCTGCTCCATCGCGATCGACCAGGCCAGCGCGATCCCGGCAGCCGTCACGCCCGGGATGCGCGGCAGGAGCACCGCGATCAGCAGCGCCACCAGCACGACGTAGGCCACTCCGCCGGCGAGGTCGGCGAGCAGCCCCGTGAGCACGAACCGCAGCGCCAGGCCCAGGCCGAGCACGGCGACGGCCGCGAGGGCGAAGCGGAGCCGCGCCCTCACCGGGCACGCTCCTCGAGGGCGCGCTGCAGGCGGTCGAGAGCGAGGAGGAACGTGCGGTCGTCGGCCACGCGCCAGCCGAGAGCGGCCGGGGCGGCGACGACCAGGGGCACGAGGACGGTGCGCGGGCGCCGCCTCGCCGTACGCAGGACGGCGGAGGCGGGCGGCGGCGCGAGGACCGCCAGGACCAGCGCGCGGACCCGGTGGGCACCCGAGGGCGAGGTGCCGACGCCCACCGAGACGATCCGATCCCACTCGGCGATGCGCAGGGCGTCCGCGCGCTCGGCGGCGAGCTCGAGTCCGTCGCGGCCGACGGCCAGCACTGCGGCGGCGGCGGCCGGAGCGGCGGAGGCGGGTGCCGCGATCCGGCGCAGCGCCCGGGCGAGCTCGGGAGTGCGCAGGACGGCGAACCCCTCGGTGACCGCGGCGAGCGCCGCCAGCCGGCGCTGCCGCTCCGGGGCGGCCTGGCGGACCCGGGCCCGGACGGCGGCCGGGGCGGGCAGGGGCGCGGCGAGCAGCGCCGTCGGCTCGAACCGCGTGCGCGGGGGCAGCGGGACCGTCGGCGGCGTGCGCGGCGGGGGCTCGCCCCAGTGCGGCGTCGATGCGGGATCCATGCGCCCCTCCCTCCTCGCGCGGCTCCGAGCCGCCCCTGAGATCATCCCTCCTCCGCCCTCCCGCCTTGCCGAGAGGGCTCGGCGGGCTTACGATGGAGTACCCCCCGGGGGTATGCCGCGTCCGGCGTGCCGACCGGACGCCCACCGGGCCGATCGACCGGATCGGACCGGACGCACGACACAGGAGGACCCATGATCACCAGGATCGACCTCGGCCTGACCGCGAGCGGATCGACGGGAGGCTGCGGCTGCGGCGGAGGCGGCGCCTGCGCGTGCGGCGGCCACGGCGACGCCGGCCGCTCCGACGCCGGCCACGCGGCGCAGGGCTCCCTGTCGGCCGCGTCCGTGCAGAGCTTCGGCGTCGCGGGCATGACCTGCGAGCACTGCGTCCGCAGCGTCACCGAGGAGCTCGCCGCCTACCCCGAGGTCTCGGCTGTCGACGTGTCCCTCGCCCCCGACGGGGTCTCGACCGTCACGGTCGGCTCCTCCCGGCCGCTCGGCCGCGAGGAGATCGCCGCCGCCGTCGCCGACGCGGGCTACCGCCTCGCTCCCCTGAGCTGACGTGACCGAGACCACCGGCACCCCGCTCGAGCTCGCCATCGGAGGGATGACCTGCGCCTCCTGCGTCGCGCGGGTCGAGAAGCGCCTCGACGCGCTCCCCGGCGTCCACGCGACGGTCAACCTCGCCCTCGAGCGCGCGACGCTGACCCTCCCGCCCGGCACGACTCCGGCCGACGCGATCGCCGCCGTCGAGGCCGCGGGCTACAGCGCGACGGTCCCCTCCACCGGCGAGGCGGCTCCCGCGGAGGAGCAGGAGGAGCAGAGCGACGACGACCGGGAGCGGCGCGCCCTGCGCACCCGGCTCCGCGTCTCCGCCCTGCTCGCCGTGCCGGTGGTCCTGCTCTCGATGATCCCGCCGCTGCAGTTCGCGAACTGGCAGTGGCTGTGCCTCGCCCTCGCCTCACCGGTTGCGGTCTGGGGCGCGCTGCCCTTCCACCGCAACGCCTGGCGGGCGCTGCGGCACGGCTCCACCACCATGGACACCCTGATCAGCCTCGGGGTCAGCGCCTCCTTCGCCTGGTCGGTCTGGGCTCTGTTCCTCGGCGACGCCGGCCGGCCCGGCATGAGCATGCCGTTCGAGCTGCTGGGCAGCCGGTCCGGCCACGACGAGATCTACCTCGAGGTCGCCGCCGCCGTCCCTGTCCTCGTGCTGGCCGGCCGCTACCTGGAGGCGCGGTCGAAGCGCGACGCCGGTGCGGCGCTCCGGGCGCTCCTCCGCCTCGGCGCGAAGGACGCCGTGCGCGTCGCCGCCGACGGGCAGGAGGAGCGCGTGCCCGCGTCCTCGCTCGCCGTCGGCGACCTCCTCCGCGTGCGCCCCGGCGAGACCGTCGCCGCCGACGGCACCGTGCTCGAGGGCTCGAGCGCGATCGACGCGAGCATGCTCACCGGCGAGAGCGTGCCGGTCGAGGTCGGCCCGGGCTCGACCGTGACCGGCGGAGTGCTCAACGCCCACGGCCTGCTCACCGTCCGCGTCGACCGCGTCGGCTCCGAGACCACGCTCGCGCGGATGGGCCGCCTCGTCTCGGACGCGCAGGCCGGCAAGGCGCGCGTCCAGCGGCTCGCCGACCGCGTCTCCTCCGTCTTCGTGCCGGTCGTGGTGGTGCTCGCCCTGGCCACCCTCGCCGGCTGGCTGATCGCCGGCGCCGACCTCGCCGCCGCCGTCTCTCCCGCCGTCGCCGTCCTCGTCGTCGCCTGCCCGTGCGCGCTGGGCCTGGCCACCCCGACCGCCGTCCTCGTCGGCACCGGCCGCGGCTCCCAGCTCGGGATCCTCCTCCGCGGGCCGGAGGTGCTCGAGGCCGGGCGCCGGATCGACACGGTCGTGCTCGACAAGACCGGCACGCTCACCACCGGCGCCTTCCAGGTCGTCGAGTCCAGCGACGACGAGAGCCTGCGGTTGCTCGCCGCCGTCGAGCGCGGGTCGGAGCATCCGCTCGCCGCGGCGATCGTGGCCGGGGCCGCGCACCTCGACGTCCCCGAGGCGACCGGATTCCGCTCCAGCACCGGGTTCGGCGTGCGTGCCCGGGTCGAGGGCCGCCTGGTCGTCGCCGGCCGGCTGCGCTGGCTGGAGGAGCAGTGGGGCTTCGCGCCGGGCGGTCTCGCCGAGCGCGCCGAGCGAGCGACCGCCGAGGGCGGCACCGTCGTCGGCGTCGGCTGGGAGGGGGCGCTGCGCGGCTTCGCGGTCCTCCGCGACGAGCCGAGGCCGGAGGCGTCCCGCACCGTCCGCGCCCTGCGCGAGCGGGGCCTGCGGGTGATGGTGCTGACCGGCGACAACCCGCGGGCGGCGCAGGCCGTCGCCTCGGCCGTCGGCATCGACGAGGTCGTCGCCGAGGTGCTGCCGGAGGAGAAGCTCGCGGTGATCGAGCGCCTCCGTGCGGAGGGCCGCCACGTCGCCTTCGTCGGCGACGGTGTGAACGACGCCGCCGCGCTGGCCGCCGCGGACGTGGGGATCGCGATGGGCGCCGGATCGGACGCGGCGATCGAGGCGAGCGACATCACCCTCGTCGGCGACGACCTCGGCCGGGTGCCCGACGCCCTGCGCCTCGGGCGCCGCACCCTTGCGGTCATCCGGGGCAACCTGTTCTGGGCCTTCGCCTACAACGTGGCCGCGATCCCGCTCGCGATGGCCGGACTCCTGGGGCCGCTCGTGGCCGGCGCCGCGATGGCGTTCTCGAGCGTCTTCGTCGTGCTGAACAGCCTGCGGCTGCGGTCGTTCCGCTGAGTCCCGGCGGGCCGTCCGGAGTTCCCTCGCGGAGCTCTTGACGGCCCGCCCGCGGATGGCGAGGGTGAGCGCACGAGCCTCTTCATCACCTGCCCGGTCGACGACGTCGAGCGCGCCACCGCCTTCTACACCGCGCTCGGCTGGATCCTGAACGCCGAGATGTCCCGCGAGGACGTCTCCTGCTTCGGGATCGGTCCCGACACGTCCGTCATGCTCGCGAGCCGCGCGATGTACGAGAGCGTCGGCGCCACCGAGGAGCTGATCGGCGCCCCCGGCACCCCCTCGAAGGTGACCGTCTCGTTCGACCTCGACAGCCGCGAGGCCGTCGACGAGCTCGTCGAGCGGGCCGCCGCCGCGGGAGGCCGGATCGGCGACACCGACGACTACCCCTTCATGTACCAGCGCCAGTTCGACGACCTCGACGGCTACCACTACTCCCCGTTCTGGATGAAGCCGGGCGGCGACGCGGCGGAGTGACGGGGCGGCGCGGACTCACTCCGCGTGCCGCAGGCGGTGCCGCCGGACCGCGGCCCGGTTCGCGCAGCGGACGGAGCAGTACCGCTGCCGGCCGTTCCGCGTCACGTCGACGATGACGTTCCTGCAGTGGTCGCCCGGCGCCCGACCGGCCTCGCACCGCAGGAGGCGGCTCATCCCCCGGGTCGTCAGGTGCAGCGCCGTGCCGACCGCGATGACGGCGTGGAGGACGTGCGCCAGGGACTGGTCCTGGTCGCGGTAGTGCAGGTGCCAGCCCTCGTCGTCGTGGTCGGTCAGGCGCGGATACGCGGCGATCGCGGCCATCTGGCGGTTCAGCGACGTCGCCCGGTCGCTCGGAGTCGGCGCGTCGACCACCTCGAGCCACTCGTCGATCACGTCGCGCGTCCGGGCGTGGTCGTCCGGGCCGGACTCGAAGGCCATCGTCATGCCGTATTCGCGCGTTCGAGCCTCGATGCCCTCGCGGTCGGACGGCCAGTCGTTCGCGAGGGAGGCGGCGAGCAGGACCGCGTACTCGCCGTAAGGGTTGAGCTGCATAAGACCATGACAGCACAGTGGCTCCAATGCGCACCTCCACACCCTCCCCGCACCCCTCCGAGCCGCTCGCCCCCGCCGTCGATCCGCACGAGCACGGCTGGACGACCGAGTCGGCCCACCGGACCAGCGAGGGCGTCGTCGTGTACGTCCGCTGCGACGACTGCTGGACGCGGCGCGTGGACGTGCGGACCGGGCACCAGGATCCCCCTGCCGCTCTCAGCCGCGTCCTGCCCGCCTCCGACGACCGCTCCCGCCGTGGAGCAGAGGGAGGATGAGGGCATGATCGCCGACCTGACCCTCCCCCGCGACGCCGGCCCCGGGGTGAGGAGCCTCCTCCTCCGCCGCGCGGTGCTCCACGACCTCCCCGCGCTCGTCCGGCTCCTCTCCGACGACCCGATCAGCGCCGGGCGCGGAGACGTCGCCGCCGAGGAGGACGGGGCCGCCTACGAGGCCGCCTTCCGGAGCATCGCGCAGGACCCGGGCAACGATCTCGTGGTCGCGGTGGACGGCGCCGGAGCCGTGGTCGGCACGCTGCAGCTGACCGTGATCCCCGGGATGGCGCGCCGCGGCAGCTCCCGCCTGCTCGTCGAAGCGGTCCGGGTGGCGAGCGCCGAGCGGTCGGCGGGGATCGGCACGGCCCTGATGCGCTGGGTGCTGGACGTCGCTGCGATCGAGCTCCGCACGCCGCTCGTCCAGCTGACCTCGGACGCCGCCCGCACCGACGCCCACCGCTTCTACCTGCGCCTGGGCTTCGTCGACTCGCACGTGGGCTTCAAGCGCCGCGTCGAGCTGCCGGGCTCGTAGCGGCGGCGCGGGCAGCCCGTCCGGACGCCTGATCGGCGTGTCCCCGCAAGCACGACCGGCGCAGGAGGGGACGCCCCGAGCGGAGGCCCGGACGGCACCGCTCGCCTCTCCCCGGCCGACGTGATTGGCTGGCCCGATGAGAACCGAGACCCGCCAGGGCGTCCCCCTCCTGCTCGTCGACGACGACGGAGGCGCGCTCTCGACCCCGGACGACGCGATCGCGCTCATCGGCGAGACCTACGGCGGCGACGTCGAGACGATCGTGGTGCCCGTCGGGCGGCTCGACCCCGAGTTCCTCCGCCTGCGCTCCGGCATCGCCGGCGAGTTCGTGCAGAAGTTCGTCTCGTACGGCAAGCGGCTGGTGATCCTCGGCGACGTCAGCGGGCCGGTGGCGGAGTCGAGCGCGCTGCAGGCCTTCGTCATAGAGTCGAACCGCGGCGACCACCTCTGGTTCGCCGCCGACCTCGAGGCGCTCGACGCCCGCCTCCGCAGCTCCGGGACCGCGAACGAGCCCGGCGCCGACGGCGGAGTGGAGCCGACGCCCGGCCCCGCCCGCTGATGCCCCTGCTCCAGCCCGGCCCCGACGGCTCTCCACCCGAGGTCGACGGTCCGGTCCGCCTCCTCCTGCTCGCCGACACGCACCTCCCGAAGCGGGCGAAGGCCCTCCCGGACGAGGTGTGGCGCGCGGTCGACGAGGCCGACCTGGTCGTGCACGCGGGCGACTGGGTCGACGAGGCGACGCTGGACGCGCTGGAGGAGCGGGCGGCGCTCCTGCTGGCCGTGTGGGGCAACAACGATCCGGAGCCGCTGCGCGCCCGCCTGCCCGAGGTCGCGCGCGCCCGCGTCGCCGGCCTCGACGTCCGCGTGGTGCACGAGACCGGAGCGGCGACCGGCCGCGAGACCCGCGCCGACGCCGCCCATCCGGGTGCCGACATGCTCGTCTTCGGGCACAGCCACATCCCCTGGGACACCGTCTCCCCGGCGGGTCTCCGCCTGCTCAATCCGGGCTCCCCGACGGATCGGAGGCGCCAGCCGGCCTGCACCTTCCTGACCGCCGTCGCCGACGACGGAGCGCTCCGCGACGTGCACCTGACCGCCCTGCCGCTCCGGGCACGAACCATTCCCGGCGGCGGCGCAAGGGGGTCACAGAGCATTTAGGTCGGCCTAAGCTCACCTGGATGAGCAGCTCACACGACCACCCCGACTCCGCGCACCTGCGCCCGGAGGGTCTCGACGACGCCACCGTGGCGGCGCTCGGGAAGCTCTCGGAGGCGCTCGAGACGGTCGAGCACGCCCGCGGTCTGCTCTACGGCTTCCACCGGCTCACCGGCGCGGCCGACCTCGCTCTGGGCGAGGCCGTCGACGCGCTGCGCGAGGCCGGCCACGCCGCGACCGCCGAGCGGATCGAGGCCGAGCTCGTCGGCCGCAACGTCATCGAGGGGCGCTGGACCTTCCAGATCGTCGAGGACTACGACGACACCTACTACGCCGCGTTCCGGGAGCAGGAGCGCGCCGCGCGCGACGAGCTCGCCGGCGGACGCCGCCACCTCTTCGAGTCCGAGATGAAGGAGGACCGCCGCTCCGGCGGCCGCCGCCACCACGAGTCGCGCCCGGAGGCGGGCTCGTGAACGCCGTCATCCGGATGCACGCCTCGTCGCTGCGGGTCAAGGCGGTCACGCCGGGCCGCGGCGGACGCGGCACGCCTCCCGAGCCCGAGGCGACGATGCGGCGCACCACGCTCAGCATCGACGGCCGTCGCTTCCTCCTCGCCGTCTCCCTCGACACCGAGGAGCTCGAGAAGCGCCTGGTCGAGGCCGTGCGCAACCGCGGCGACATGGTGAGCTTCACGGTCGCCGGCGAGCGCGAGGTCTGCGTGCTGGTCTCCCCGGGCGTCGCGGTCATCCTCGAGCACGAGGACGTCCCGGTCGAGGATCCGGACGCCGAGGACGCGCCGATCCTGTACGACGACGTCGAGTACCTGACCTGATCCGTCGGCGGCCGGTCCCGGCCGCCGGTCCGGGCGCGGCCTCTCGACTCGGGTCGTCCGTCCGCTCAGACCGCCCCGGTGCTCGCCCACAGGTGGAACGCCGCGTGCGCCCGGTGCGGCCGCCACGCCTGCGACGCCGCCTCCGCCTCCGCCGTGCTCACCCGGCCGAGCGCCTTCCGCAGCACCAGGTCGCCGGCGGGGAAGGCGTCCGGATCGCCGAGGAACCGGAGCGCGAGGTAGTCGGCCGTCCACGGCCCGATGCCCGGGATCGCGAGGAGCGCGCGCCGCTGCTCCGGCAGGTCGCCCGCGCGGTCGAGCACGGGTCCGGCGGCGAAGGCCTCGGCGACGGCACGGACCGTCCGCGCCCGGGCGTTGGTGATCCCGATCGCCGAGCGCAGCGCCTCGAACTCCGGCGCGAGCAGGGCGGCGGGTGCGGGGAACGCCAGCAGACCGCGCTCCCCCGGGGCGCCGAAGGCCGCGGCGGTCCGTCCGCCGAAGGTCCGGGCCGCGGCGACGGACACCTGCTGGCCGAGGACCGCCATGACCGCCGCCTCGAACGCCTCCGGGTACTGCGTCGCGCGCAGCCCCGGTCGGGCCGCAACGGAGCGGGCGAGCAGCGGGTCCCGCGAGAGCTCGGCGCCGATCGCCACCACATCGGAGTCGAGGTCGAACCAGGCACGGACGACCGCGGCCGCCGGCGTCAGCACGTCCGGCTCCGCCTCCACCCGCAGCCCGGTCTCCGTCACCTCGAGCGCGATCGGCCGCGGCGCCCCGTCGAGGGTGAGCAGGCGCTCCAGGCGCCGGCCGTCGGCCGAGACCCGCTCCACTCCGGGGAGGGCGTGGTTGCGGAGGAGGCTCGCGGCGCCGGCTGAGTCGAAGGGCCCGAGGGCCGGCAGGTCGAGGGAGGACGTCTCGTTCAGGGGAGCAGGACCGTCTTGCCGCGCGCGCGGCCCGACTCGACGAGGGCGAGCGCGGCGGCCGCCTCGGTCAGCGGGAAGGAGGGCCCGAGCACGACCTCGAGCTCTCCGCGACCGGCGCGGTCGAGCAGGCCCGGCCGGGCGGCGTCGCGGAGCGCGGTTCCGGGATCGGCTCCCGGTCCGCCGCCGAGCATCAGGATCCCGCCGAGGCGGGCGGCGTGCTCGAAGCCGGCCACAGTGGCGATGCGCGAGCGGTCGGCGACCAGAGCCACCGAGGCGTCCAGCGCCTCGTCGATGCCCGCCGTGTCCAGCGCGACGTCGACGCCGCCGGGGGCCAGGACGCGCACGCGCTCCTCCAGCCCGGCGCCGTAGCGGACCGGCTCCGCGCCGAAGCGGCGGACGACCTCCTCGCCGCGCTCGCTCGTGGTGCCCAGCACCCGAGCTCCGCGGGCGACCGCGAGCTGCACAGCGAGCGAACCGACGGCTCCGCTCGCCCCGTGCACCAGGACGGTGTCCCCGGAGGAGACGCGGGTGGCCTCGACGAGGTGCTCGGCGGTCGTCCCGGCCAGCAGCAGGCCCGCGGCCGCCGCCCAGCCGAGCCCGGCGGGCTTGGGCAGGACCGCGCTCGCGGGCGCGACCAGCTCGGCGGAGTAGCCGCCGGAGACCCGGAACGCCACGACCTCGTCGCCCACGCGGATCTGGCCGAGCGGCCCCTCGGCCCCCTCGCCGACCGCGGTCACGACTCCGGAGATCTCGCTGCCCGGCCGGACCGGCACCCGCCCGCGCCCGAACATCCCGCGCAGGAGCTTCGCGTCGGCCGGGTTCACGCCCGCGGCGCGCACCGCGATCCGCACCCTGCCGGGCGTCGGCTCCCCCGGATCGACCTCGACGGCGCGCAGCGCCTCCGGCCCGTCGAATCCCTCGGCCTGCATCGCGACGACCATGCGTCCGCCTCCCGTCCCCGTGCGCCTGCGCACCCGAGCGCGACGCTAGCAGCAGCGTCCGACCCCCGGATCCCCTGCGGAGAGCGCGGCAGCCGACCGAGAACGCCCGTTCTGGTACCGCCTACCATGGAGGGATGTCCCCGATCCTCGACGAGCGCCCTCCCCGCGAGGCGATCCTCGCGGCCGCCGACCGGCTCTACTACGAGCGCGGCATCCAGTCCGTCGGGATGGACGAGCTCCGCACGGCCGCGGGCGTCTCGCTGAAGCGCCTCTACTCGGAGTTCCCGAGCAAGGAGTCGGTGGTGGTCGCCGTCCTGCACGGCCGGCACGAGCAGTGGACCCTCGGCGTGACCACCCGGGTCGCCGCGGCGGACGGACCTCGCGGCAAGCTGCTCGCGATCTACGACTTCCTCTTCGACTGGTTCTCCGAGGACTCGTTCCGCGGCTGCGGCTTCATCAACGCCTTCGGGGAGCTCGGCTCGTCGAACCCGATGGTCGCCGAGATGGCGCGCGACCACAAGGAGACGTTCCAGCGCTTCCTCGCGACCCTCGCCGAGGAGGCGGGTGGCGGCGCCGAGCTCGCCGCGCAGCTCGCGATCCTCGCCGAGGGCGCCCAGACCACCGCGGCCATCGCCGGAACCCCGGAGGCCGCCCTGCACGCGCGTCGCGCCGCCGAGATCCTCATCGACGCGGAGACGCGCCCCGTCTGAGGCACGCCGCGCGCGGGATCAGGCCTCGCCGCCCCCGGGCGGGCCGACCACCAGCAGCGCCGCGAAGACGACGGCGACCAGAGCCAGGACCAGCGCCCCGGCGAGCACGGGCCGCGCGAGCGCCCAGCGGAGGAGCCGGCTCGTCACGCGCCGGTCGCGCGGGTCGTCCGTCGCGTGCGTCCGCCACGGGCCCTCCAGCAGGCCGCGGCGCTCGAAGCCGCGCTCCAGCGGGACCGTCGCGTAGGGCACGACCGCGCTGACGACCGCGAGCGCCGTCGCACCCGCCGACCACCGCTGGTTCACCGCGAGCACCAGGGCCGCGGCTCCGTAGGCGAGGAACGCGAACCCGTGGATCGGCCCGGCGACGCTCACCGGCCAGTCGCCGGCTCCGGCCGCGTACTTCAGCAGCATCCCGACGATCAGGAGAGTCCAGGTCACCGCCTCGACGATCGACAGCAGGCGGAAGAGGCGGCGCGGGCTCATGGGATCGGCTCCGTTCGGTCCGCGGCGACGCGGCTCGGGGTCGGTCGAGGGTCGCCCGGAGCCTACGGGAGCACGATCGCGAGGAACCTGAGCGGACGAGGACCGCTCGGGGCGCTCAGCCCAGCCAGCCGGTGAGCGAGAGGGCCGTCACCGCGCCGACCAGGCCCGCGGCGACGAGGGCGACCGTGCCCGTGACTCCGCTGCGGGAGGGGGCTGCGGCGGGGCCGCCGGCCAGGCGCGCCCAGAGCCGGCGTGCCACCTCCTCGGCGGAGGGGCGGTCGGCCGGATCGAGAGCGGTCATCGCGGTCAGCAGCTCGCGCCACTCCGCCGGGACCGACTCCGGGACGACGGGCGCGTGGTGGAGGCGCTGGATCGAGATCTCGAGCGTCGTGCCGGTGTAGGCCCTGCGGCCCGAGACGGCCTCGAGCAGGACCAGCCCGAGCGAGTAGACGTCGGACGCCGGTCCGACCGGGCCGGAGCCGAGGCTCTCGGGGCTGAGGTACGCGGCGGTGCCCACCAGCACGTCGGAGCGGGTGAGCCGGGCGTCGTCGACCGAGCGGGCGATCCCGAAGTCGCTGAGCTTGGCCTCGTGCGCGGAGAAGCCGGATGCGGTGGCGCGCGAGCGGACGAGGACGTTCTCGGGCTTCACGTCGCGGTGGAGGACGCCCTGCGCGTGCAGGTGCGCGAGAGCATCGGCCACTTGAGCCCCGACCTCCGCGATGAGCCGCGGATCGCCGGAGCCGAACCAGTCGGCCGCCGGGTCGCTGCGGTCGAAGTACTCGAGGACGAGGAACGCGAGGTCGCCCTCCTCGCCGGGGATCTCGCCCTGGTCGAGGACGTCCACCACGGAGGCGTGACGCGAGTCGATCAGGAAGCGGATCTCGCGCTCGCGACGCGCCCGCTCGTTGGGGGTGTCCGGGACGTCGCGGTGGACCTTGACCGCGACCTGGCGGGCGAGGCGGAGGTCGCGGGCGCGGTAGACGACGGCGCTGCCGCCCTCCCCCACCCGCTCGAGCACGAGGTAGCGACCGGCCAGGGTGGAGCCGACCAGCGGATCCACGACGTCGGCCAGGAGCGGCTGCAGGCGGTCGAGTTCGTCCAGCACGGGCAGCTCCCTTCGCGAATGAGTCACTAGCTCGTCTAACTAGTAGTCCCTTCGTAGTGGTCGCCGCCCTTCCAGGCAAGCACTTCGGGGGAGGTTGGCTTGTCTAGATGTTCTTGCTACGAGACTGTCTAGACTGTTCGGCATGGATGAGGTCACGCTGAAGCGACCCGGGGCCTTCTGGTTCTCGGGTGAGGCGACCGAGCCCGGAGCGGTGGAGGTCCTCGCCGCGATGCGCGCCTTCCGCACGGCGGAGGCCGCGATGCGCCGCCGGACCCGCGGATCCATGGGCATGGGCGAGAACGACCTGCTGGCCGTGCAGTTCCTCATGCGCCGCCAGCAGAAGGGCGTGCACGTCAGCCCGAAGGACCTGGCCTCCTACCTCGGCATCTCCTCCGCCTCCACGACCGTGCTGATCGACCGGCTGGTCAAGAGCGGGCACGTGGTCCGGGAGCCGCACCCGAGCGACCGCCGGGCCATCCGCATAGTCGCCACCCCCACCTCCCACCGCGAGGTGCGCGAGACGCTCGACGAGATGCACCGCCGCATGCTCGAGGCGGCCGAGACGCTCAACCCCTCCGAGGCCGGGACCGTCATCCGCTTCCTGCAGACGATGCGCGACATCGTCGAGCGCCCGGCCGACTCCGAGACGGTCGACGCCGCCCAGGAGCTCGCGGGCGAGCCGATCGGCGAGTACGCCGACGGCGTGCTGGAGCAGCGCCGCGCCTGACCGGCGTCCAATCGGCCGCGACCGCGTGTCCCCGGGAGTTCACTCCGGGGGTCTTCTGCCGCGCCCCGGATCCGTCGGAGAATCGAGTCGTCCGGCGGCGATGGACAGAAAACGCACTCCGCGACGTAAGTAGCTAGCTCAACTAGTAGGAAGTCTTTCTAGCGATATAGAGTGACGGACGTCAGCTATTCGCACGTCAGATCGGAGCACACCATGGGCAACATCCTGTACGGCACTCCCCCCGCCGCCATCGAGGTCGAGGACCGCGCCCTCGCCCACCTCCAGATCGTCATCATCAACAAGTTCCGCCGCGACGAGCGCTTCCTGCTCACCCTCGACGCGAGTCCCCAGGCCGGCACCGGCCGCCGCGGCGTGTGGATGCACCCGACCATCCCGATCCAGTTCGAGTTCAAGGGCAGCCGCCAGCCCACGATCAACCCGGAGTGGGTCGAGGCCCTCATGGAGCGCGCCAACAGCGGCGCCGGCCTCCGCATCGTGCCCGAGCCGACGAGCAACGCCGCCGTTCCGCTGCGCCGCGCCGAGCCCGCCGCCTGACCCTCCGCGCCGGAGCCGCTCCCGATCAGGCGCCGCCGCCGCACACCGACACGACCCGCCTTCCCGCCCGGGAGGCGGGTTCCGTCGTCTCCGGGCCTGAGAACCCCGGGAGCGCGCTCGCAAGTGGTTGACATTCCGCGCCACGGTCAGGGTCGCAGTCCTACACTGCTCCTGCGGCACGGGGTCGTTCCGGCGGGCTCGTCCCTGCTGTCGCACGCATGACCGGCCGCCGGCCGCTCGGGCCCCCCTCTCGAGCGACCGGCGGACGGCTGCGCGGCGCACCCGAAGCGCCGTCCGCGAGGTCCGCCGGAACCAGGAGCGGCCAGATGACCCACGGAACGAACAGCCTCACCACCACCGTCGACGAGGTGCGCCCGGGCGACCTCTTCTGCGCCGTCGTCGCCCACGAGACCGAGCAGTGGCGCGTCGTCGCCGTCCTCGGCATCCGCGTCCTCGCCGAGCGGGTCTCCGGAGGAGACCGCCGCAGCTTCACGCTCCGCTTCGTGCGCCACCAGCTCTCGCCGGACGTGCTCATCGCGAGGGGCGCCGCAGCGAACCGCTAGGGGATCAGGCGCTCCGCGCGGTAGCGGTCGAAGAGCGCCGTGAACGAGTCGACCGTCCGGTGGAACGCCGTGAAGCCGGCGAGGCGGGACTTGCCGATGTCGGTGACGACCTCGAGGTTCCGGCCGAGGTCGGCGTCGGTGTGCCACCAGGAGGCGACGCGGGAGAGGTCGGGCTCGATCAGCCCGTGCTCGTCGACGAGGCGCCGCCAGACGGGCTCGGCATCGGCCATCTGCTGCTCGAGCGGCTGCGGCTCCTCCCCCGGGCCGACCGGCTCGACGCCGAAGTGCTCCGCGATCCGGGTCCACATCCAGCGCCAGCGGAAGACGTCGCCGTTGACCACGTTGAAGGCCTGGTCGCGGCCCGCCTCCGACGTCGACGCCCAGAGCATCTGCTCGGCGAGGATCGTTGCGTCGGTCATGTCGGTGAGTCCGTTCCACTGCGTGAGCGAGCCGGGGAACACGAACGGGGTGCCCTCGGCACGGTGGATCGACGCCGCGACCGCGAGGGTCAGCCCCATGTTCATCGCGTTGCCGACGGCGTGCCCGATGACCGTGTGCGAGCGGTGCACCGACCAGGTGAACCCGGCGCGCCCGGCCGCGGCGAAGAGCTCGTCCTCCTGCGCGTAGTAGAAGTTCGGGACGTCGAGGCGCTCCTCCTCCTCGTGGAACGGGGTGTCGGGCATCGCGCCCTGCCCGTACGCCTCGAACGGGCCCAGGTAGTGCTTGAGGCCGGTCACCAGCGCGACGTGCTCGACGGGAGCGTGCGCGAGCGCGGCGAGGAGGTCGCGGACCATGCCGCCGTTGACCGCGATGTTCTCCTCCTCCGTCGCCTGGCGCGACCAGGCGGTGAAGAAGACGTGCGTGGGGCGCTGGTCGGCGAGCACGCGGGCCAGGTCCTCGGCGGAGCGCAGGTCGGCGGCGAGCGGAGTGACGCCGGGGCGCGCGTCGATCGGGCGGCGCGAGAGGGCGGTCACCGGCCAGCCCTGCTCGGTGAGCAGGTCGACGAGGGCGGAGCCGCCGATGCCGGTCGCACCGACGACGAGGGCGCTGCGGGGGTCGGACGGGGGGACGGGAGTGGTGGAGGACATCCCCTGGGCCAACAGCCCCGGGGGCGAGGCATTCCCCGATCCGGGCGTCACGGAGGGACACCGGAGGTCACGGAGGGACACCGGGCGTCACGGAGGGACACCGGGCGTCACGGGCGGACCGCGGACCGGGCTCCTCCCCTACCGTCGAGCACGAGCCGCCCGGGGTGGGCGCAGCGGAACAGGAGCCGACGATGACCGTGACCGACGTGCGGGCCGTGCCCGAGGTGGACTACGAGGATCTGGCGGGGCGGTTCCGGCCGCTGTTCGCCGAGATCGCGGCGGGAGCGGCGGCGCGGGAGAGCGCACGCGAGCTGCCGGTCGCGCAGATCCGAGCGCTGGCGGACGCCGGGTTCGGCGCGGTGCGCGTGCCGCTGGAGTCCGGCGGGGCCGGCGCGAGCCTCCCCCAGCTGTTCCGCCTGCTGACGGAGCTGGCCGCCGCCGACTCCAACCTGCCCCAGGCGCTCCGCGGCCACTTCGCCCTGGTCGAGGACCGGCTGCTCGCGACCGACGGGACCCGCGAGCGCTGGCTCCGGCGCTTCGCCGACGGCGAGCTCGGCGGCAACGCCTGGACCGAGGTCGGCACGGTCGCGATCGGCGACGTGCAGACGAAGGTCGCTCCGGTCGAGGGCGACCCGACGCGGTTCACGGTGACCGGCACGAAGTACTACTCCACCGGCAGCGTCTTCGCCGACTGGATCGACACCTTCGCCCAGCGCACCGACACCGGGCAGAAGGTGATCGCGATCGTCGACGCTCGCCAGGCGGGCGTCGAGCACGCCGACGACTGGGACGGCTTCGGCCAGCGCACCACAGGCTCGGGGACGAGCACCTTCACGGAGGCGGTGGTCGCGGCCGAGGACGTGATCGACTTCGAGACCCGGTTCCGCTACCAGACCGCGTTCTACCAGGCGGTGCTGCTGGCCGTGCTGGCGGGCTCGATCGCGGGGGCCGAGCGCGAGATCGCAGCCGAGGTGCGGGCGCGGACCCGGATCTTCTCGCACGGGAACGCCGAGTCGTTCGCGGCGGATCCGCAGATCCTGCAGGTGGTGGGACAGGTCTCGGCCGCCGCCTATGCGGGAGCGGCGATCGTGGAGCGCGCGGCGGTCGCGCTGCAGCGGGCGCACGACGCGGCCCTCGACGGCGACCCGCTCGAGGACGAGCGGCAGAACGACCTCGCCGAGCTCGAGACGGCGCAGGCCCAGATCGTCCTGACGCAACTGGCCACCCGGGCGACCTCCGACCTCTTCGACGCGCTGGGCGCCTCCGGGGTGAGCACCCGCAAGAACCTCGACCGGCACTGGCGCAACGCGCGCACGGCCGCGAGCCACAATCCGTGGGTGTTCAAGGCGCGGATCGTCGGCGACCACGCGGTCAACGGCACCGTGCCGCCGCGGGTCTGGGCGATCGGCGCGGGGCCGAAGCGGTAGTCGCCTCGGCGCCGGCCGGGGGCGGTGGACAGCCGGCGAGGGCGGAGGAGAGGATCGAGGGGGCGGCGACGCGGCCGCCGCGGACGAGGGGGCTCGCGATGATCCGGACGACGACCGCGAGGGGCGCCGGGGCGCTGCTCGCCTGCGGGGCGGGGCTGCTCGCGCTGAGCGGCTGCACGGGAAGCGCCGACGGGGGGACGGCCCCGACGACCGCTTCACCGCTGATCTCGAGCGCTCCGACGCCGAGCAGTGCAGTGCCGACCGCGAGCGCCGGCAGCGCGACTCCGCTGCCCACCGCGACCCCGGCCACCGCCCTGCTCCCCTGCGAGGACCTGCTCACCGCCGAGGAGGAGGCGTCGCTCGCCGAGGACGGTCTCGCCCTCTCGCCCGAGACGACGGTCTACGACGTCGACTACCCCGTCGTGCAGGAGATCGCCGAGGACGGGGTGCTCTGCCGGTGGAGCGGCCAGGGCGACGTGTCGGTCGTGGTCGGGCAGCTGGCGGTCCCGGACGCGGAGTGGCCGGATCGGAGCGCCGCGCTCCTCGCGGACGGGTTCACCGCCGACGACACCGCGGCTCCGGGCTTCCTCGACGGGCCCGACGGACCGGACGAGAGCTACCCCGGCCGCGGCGCCCTCCACCGCGACGGCGTCCTCTACTACGTGAGCTACTCCGGGATCGTCGGCTCGATCGTGCCGCTCTCCGACTGAGGCGGCGGATCGACGACCCAGGGCGGGCGCCCGTGGTCGGCGCTGCTCCCCGTCGTCAGCTGCTCGCCGTGGTGGTCGAACGACAGCGGGGTTCCCGCCTCGGCGCACTCACGGCCGATCAGGTCCATGGCGTTCCAGAAGTACTCGCTCGCTCGTCGATCCCCGGAGATCGCGGAGAGCAGATTGCTCGTGGCGAGACGAGCAGCGTCGGACGCGATCGAGTTCGAGGAGCTCTCGTCGAAGCCCTCGAGGGCTTCGCGAAACGGTGGACGCAGAACGGGATCGAGTTCCGGCGCGTAGTCGTTCCACGTGCGCTCGAGCGGGACGCAGGGAGCGGCCTCCTGCACGCCTCCCGGCTTCCCGCACCCGGTCAGGAGGAGCGTGGCCGCCAGTAGGGCCGGCACAGCTGTGGTGCGTCTCACGGGTCTCCTGTCGGTCGAGGGCCCGTCCCGGTCCGCTCCCGGTGCACCGGTTCCTCCGGGACGGATCGAAGGACCGTATCCGGCCCGAGCTCGCCGACCGGCGCCGCGGCGCGGTACGGCTCCGACAGGCGCGTCCGGCGTGCTGCCCGGTGGGTTCCCGTCCGGAGTCGGGTGGGGCCTGCGGCAGGGGTAGCGTCGACAGGTGCGATTCCCGTGGCGTTCCCGAGACAGCGAGCGACTGCCGCGGGACGTGCTCGTGCTGGGGGTCGTCGCCTTCTTCGTGATGCTGGGGTTCGGCGTCGTCGTGCCGGTGCTGCCGACCTACGTGCGCAGCTTCGGCGTCGACTACACGGCGGTCGGCGCGGTCGTCTCGGCGTTCGCGCTGATGCGGCTGGTCGCGAATCCGTTCGTGGGGCCGCTCGTCGACCGGTTCGGCGAGCGGGTCGTGCTCGCCGTCGGCATCGGCATCGTCGCGCTCTCCTCGGCGCTGGTCGGCTTCGCCTCCGACTACCCGCACCTCCTCCTGCTGCGCGGAGTCGGCGGCATCGGCTCCGCGATGTTCTCCGTCGCGGCGATGACGCTCCTCCTGCGCACCGCGAGCCCGGAGCGGCGCGGCCGCTCGATCGGCTTCTACCAGGGCGGCTTCCTGCTCGGCGGCATGGCGGGCCCCGCGGTGGGCGGCGTGCTCACGGCGATCTCACTCACGGCCCCCTTCTTCTTCTACGCCGGCACGCTCGCGATCGCGGGGCTCGTCGGGCTGATCCTGCTGCAGCGGCCGGAGCGCGACGCGGCACCGTCCGCCGCGGCGAAGACGAAGCCCCTGCGCGAGGTCGCCCGTGACCGCCGGTACCAGAGCGCGGTGCTGGCGAACTTCGCCCTCGGCTGGTCGGCGATGGGAGTCCGCGCGACGCTCGTCCCCGTGCTCGTCGTCGAGGGGCTCGGCGGGCAGCCCGCCTGGACCGGCATCGCGTTCGCGATCGCCGCGGTGGTGCAGACAATCGCGCTCGCGCCCGCCGGCCGCTTCGTCGACACGGTCGGCCGGCGCCCGGCGCTGATCGGCGGATTCTCCGTCGCGGCGGTGGCGATGCTGGCGATGCCGTTCGTCTCGGAGCTGTGGCTGCTCGTCGTGCTGCTCTGCGTCTACGGAGCGGCGGCCGCCTTCATGGGCACGGCCCCGGGTGCGCTGGTCGGTGACGCCGCGGGCGAGCGCGGCGGCAAGCCGGTCTCGGTGTTCCAGGCCGCGTCCGACCTGGGCGGCGTGATCGGGCCGCTGCTCGCAGGCGCTCTCGCCGACGCCGCATCGCCGACCGCGGCCTTCGCCTCCGCCTTCGTGCTGCTGGCGGCGAGCGCGCTGCTCGGCCTGCGGATCCCGCGCTCGCGGATCGACTAGCTGTTCCGCCCGCGGGCGTCGACGGGCCAGACGGCGCCGCCGCCGTCGCGGAGGAGGACGCGGTACTCGTCGGCCAGGTTCACCGCGACGCAGACGTGGTTCGGCGCGATCCGCACCCGCGTCCCCACGGGCAGGTCGACGCCGGTGATCGTCGCATGGTGCTCCGAGAGCACCGGGATGCGCGCCTCCGGGTGCTCCGGGAGGCGGCCGAAGCCGCTCGAGGCCGCGCCACGATCGGAGGAGAGCACCTTGCTGCCCGCGTCGGCGATCAGGTGGTCGCCGCGGCGGGACACGATCGTGGCGAGGACGGTGACGGCGATGTCCTCGGGCGTCATCGTGCCGATCTCCCACTGCTGGGCGTCGCCGAGGGCCGAGACCCCCGGGCGCAGCTCCGTGAGCACCGAGGAGTCGGCGAACGCGGCCGAGGGGGTCGAGCCTCCGCTGACCACGCGGGCCTCGACTCCGGACGCCGCGAGCGACGCGACCGACTCGGCGAGCGCGCGCGCCTCGTCGCGGGCGGCCGCCGCTCCGTTGCCGGCCGCGTAGCTGTGGCCGGGGAAGGTGAAGACGCCGGCGACGTCGAGCCCGGCCGAGACGGCGGCCGCGGCGATCGCGCCGGCTTCGGCGGGGAGCACGCCGCTGCGGTGGTGGCCGGAGTCGATCTCGACGACGACCTCGAGCCCCTCGCGCTCGGGCAGGGCCGCGGCCAGGCGCTCGGCCGACTCCGCCGAGTCGACGCCGACCCGCACGCGGGCGCTCGCGAGGACGTGGCGGAGCCGCCCGGCGCGCTCGGCGTCGAGCCAGAGCGGGTAGGCGATGAAGAGGTCGCGGATCCCTCCCGCGGCGAAGACCTCGGCCTCTGAGACGGTCGCGACGGTGAGCCCGACGGCCCCCGCGGCGAGCTGGCGCCGGGCGATCTCGAGCGACTTGTGGGTCTTCGCGTGGGGGCGGAGCGCCAGGCCCCGCTCGCGGGCCGCCGCGGCGACGGCGGCGATGTCGCGGTCGAGCACCGCCTCGTCGAGCACCAGCGCCGGAGTGGCGAGAGCGTCGAGCACGGCGGAGCGGGCGGAGGAGTCGACGGTGGCGGTATCGACGGTCACGCGCCGAGCCTAGGCCGCACCACCGGCCCGCGTCCCGCCGTGAGGGCGGCCTCGGGCCGGTCCGCCGCCCGGTCATCGAGCCCCGCGGAAGGCCCCGTCGAGCAGGACACCTCGTCGACCTCGGAGGCTGCCGCGGCGCTCCGCTCCATCGCCGTCTTCCGGATCGCCCACCTCTCCGCCGGGACGCTCTCGACGACGCTCCTGGGCTTCGGCGTGGTCGGGCTGAGCACTCTCGTCCACTGACCGTTCATCCTCCGCGGGATGCGGGGAGGACCCCGGCGCTGCCAGGCTGAGCGGATGACTCCGCAGTCCTCCCGCCTCCGGCCCTTCGGTCCGTCCGGCGCCACCGTCACCCGGCTGACCCTCGGCACCTCCTGGCGCCCCGAGCGCGTCGCCGACCTCGACCGGGTGCCGGCCCTCGAGCGCGTCCTCGACTCCGACGCCGCCACCCGCGCCGTCTCCGTCGTCGACACGTCGAACGAGTACGCCGGCGGCCACAGCGAGCGCCTGATCGGGGAGGCCCTGCAGGCTCGCGGCGGCGTCCCCGAGGGGATCACCGTGGTCACCAAGCTCGACCGCGACCCGAGCACCGGCAGCTACTCGGCCGAGCGGATGCGCCGCAGCCTCGACGAGAGCCGCGAGCGCCTCGGTATGGACGTCCTCCCCCTGCTCTACCTGCACGACCCGGAGCGCATCTCGTACGACGAGGCCTTCGCCGAGGACGGCCCGGTCCGCGCGCTCGTCGCGATGAAGGAGGCGGGCGTCGCCCTCTCGATCGGGATCTCGGGCGGACCCGCTCCGATGCTGCGCCACTACGTCGACACCGGCCTCTTCGACGCCGTGATCACCCACAACCGCTTCACGCTGGTCGACCGCTCCTCCGAGGAGCTGATCGACGCGTCCGTCGACCGCGGCGTGATCGTCGTCAACGCGGCGGTCTACGGCGGAGGCGCCCTCGCGCGCTGGCCGGAGCCGGTCACCTCCTACGCCTACCGGCCGGCGCCGCGCGAGATCGTCGATGCCGTCGCGGCGATGGGAGCGGCCTGCGACCGGGCGGGCGTGCCGCTCGCCGCCGCCGCGCTGCAGTTCTCGACGCGCGACCCCCGCGTGACGACGACGGTCGTCGGCGCCACCTCCGCCGAGCACTACGACTCCTTCGTGGCCGACGACGCGCTCGAGATCCCCGACGCGCTGTTCGAGGAGCTGGAGTCGCTCGCTCCGCCGAGCACCGTCTGGCAGGACGCGCCCGGGGCGACCTGGCCGCGCTGATCAGGGCATAGCCGGGCTCTCCTCCCGGTTGGAGCACGTGACCCCCTCCGCGAGATGCCGCCGGCGTGCGCCCTCACCGGCGTATCGCCTACCGAAGCGGCGTTCCGCGGAGAAGCACGACAGGAGAGACATGACCGACACCGCCTTGTTCCAGCCGCTGACGCTCCGCTCGAGGACCGCGCGCAACCGCCTCTGGGCGGCACCGATGTGCCAGTACTCGGTGGAGGCGCAGGACGGGGTGCCCACCTCGTGGCACCTCGTGCACCTCGGCGGGCTCGCGCGCGGCGGATCGGGCGTCGTCATCGCGGAGGCCACCGCCGTCGTCCCCGAGGGGCGGATCAGCCCCTGGGACACGGGGCTGTGGAACGACGAGCAGCGCGACGCCTGGGCTCCGATCGTCGATTTCGTGCACGGACAGGGCGCGCTCGCGGGCGTGCAGCTCGCCCACGCGGGCCGGAAGGCGTCGACCTACCGCGAGTGGAGCGGACGCGGATCCGTGCCGCTGGAGGACGGCGGCTGGCCGACCGTCGCTCCCTCGGCCGTCGCGTTCGAGGGCTACGCGGAGCCGCGCGAGCTGGCCGCGGAGGAGCTGCCCGGCCTCGTCGAGGCGTTCCGCGCCTCCGCCCGCCGCGCCGCGGACGCCGGCTTCGACGTGATCGAGCTGCACGCCGCGCACGGGTACCTGCTCCATCAGTTCCTGTCGCCGCTCTCGAACACTCGCGAGGACTCCTACGGCGGCTCGCTCGAGAACCGGGCGCGCCTGCTGCTCGAGGTCGTCCGCGCGGTCCGCGCCGAGATCGGGGAGCTCGTGCTGCTCGTCCGCTTCTCCGCGACCGACTGGGCCGAGGGCGGCTGGACACTGGAGGAGACGATCACCGTCTCGGAGTGGGCGCGCGCCGAGGGCGTGGACCTCTTCGACGTGTCGACCGGCGGACTCGTGCACGCCAGCATCCCGGTGGCGCCGCTCTACCAGGTGCCGTTCGCGCGCGACCTGCGGAAGGCGACCGGTGCACTGGTCGGCGCCGTGGGACTCATCACCACGGCGGAGCAGGCGGAGGGCGTGGTCGCGAACGGCGACGCCGACGTCGTGCTGCTCGCCCGCGAGCTGCTGCGCGACCCGAACGCTCCGGTGCGGATGGCGCACGAGCTCGGCGCGGACCTGCCGGTGCCCCCGCAGTACACCCGGGCCTGGCGCTGAGCCTTCAACCGCGAGATGCCACCTGTGCGCACGCCTCGTGGCGTGTCATGTGCACAAGTGGCATCTCGCGGAGGAGAGCGGTCGGGCTCCCCGGAGGAGAGCGTCAGCTCTCGGAGGGCTCCTCGGGAGCGTCCTCCTCGGGGTTGAAGTGCGAGTCTCCGGAGACCCCCACCGCCAGCCCGTCCTCGGAGTGCGGGATGGTCTCGTCGTCGCCGAGACCGTTCACCTTCTTCTCGCCCTCGGACGAGGTGGCTGCGTCGGTCACGGCTCAGGCCTCGACGTCGCCGCGCCAGGCACCGTCGGGGGTGCCCTGCTTCTCGATGTACTCCTTGAAGTTGTTCAGGTCCTTCTTCACGGCGTGGCTGCCGGCGCCGACGAGCGAGCCGAGCGTCTCGAGGAAGCCCTTCGGCTCCCAGTCGAGCTGCACGGTGACGCGGGTCTCGGTGTCGGAGAGCTTGTGGAAGGTGACGACGCCCGCGTGGTCGGTCTCGCCGCCGGTGCTGTTCCACGCGACGCGCTCGTCGGGGTGCTGCTCGGTGATGTTCGCCTCGAACTCGCGCTCGACGGGGCCGACCTTCACCTTCCAGACGGTGAGGGTGTCGGTGACCTGCTGGATCGACTCGACCTCGTCGAGGAATCGCGGGAACTCCTCGAACTGGGTCCACTGGTTGTAGGCGACGGACACGGGGACGTTGACGTCGACGGTCTCGATGATCTGCGGCACGGTGGTGCTCCTTGCTGTCTCACTCGGTGTGCGGCGTTCCGCTGCTGCGGTCGTCACGCTCGACGTTAGGCGGGAGCCGCCTGGGAGCGCACCGGGTTGCGGACTGACCCGAACGTGGTAAGCGGAGGCGGTGCTGCGGTGCGCGCGCCGGGACGGCTCCGTCGGGTGCCGAGACGCCGCCGTGCGCGCCGGGATGTCCGCGGGAGGGCGGCGTCCGGACGGCACGGCGGCGTCTCGGGAGCGGCAGCGCCGCTCAGCCGGCCGGCTCCTCCATCGGTCGATCGCCTTCGGCATCGAACCTGACCGCGGAGAACAGCAGGTCGCTGGCGAAGAACGGGTTGTGATGACGGCGGAGGGGGCTGCCGCCTCGCCGCATCAGAGTCGTATTGAGCTTGTATGCGGCCTCGACGAACGGCTCGAAGTCGAGCGCCTCCCAGAACTGCTCCCACGACTCGAACTCCCAGGCGCTGACCTCCGCGCTCTTGTAGCTGGTCGAGTACTCGATGCCGAAAGCGGGCGGGAGCTCACTGACTCCCTGCTGACCCAGCCGCTCCGCGAAAGTCGGTGCATCGACATTGACAGCGATGACGATCTCCCCGTTCTCCAGGTCCTCCTGAACGAATACCGTCTCCAGCACTCCGCAGCTCAGAGTGAGGAGGCGTCGCCGCTTCTTCGTCCGCCTCGTGGACGGCAGCGCGGACACCGTCCACAGGATCTTCTGTGTTCCGAACGGATCGGGGACCGTTTCGCCGATGTACCTGCCCAGGGCGGCGGAGAGGTCGAGGTAGTCCTCGCGGCGGACCAGCTCCCAGAACCGGCCCGGCATCGTCGCCTCGCCCTCCTCGCCCACACGCGGACGGTCGGCCCTGTTCCAGGGCAGAAGGACGCTCCGCCCCTCCTCCAGGGTGACACCGAGGTCGTCGACGCCTCCCGGCCAGCCGGTGAGCGCGAGGTTGCGCAGGCTGTGCTCGGCCTCCTGCCTCCGGATCTCGGCCACTTCCGCGCGGTCGAGGTCGTCACGTCGACACGGAGCGAAGCGGAAGGCGACGACGTCGCCGTGGTGGCGTCTGTGCGTCGCGTACCGGCTCACGATGTTCGTGGTCTGACCGACGTACCGCTGGCCGTTCTCGAACTCCAGGACGTAGATCCCGCAGAGAGTGGTGCGGTCGAGGAACAGCGATGCCGCCGATCCTGCGGCGCTCATGTCGTAGCGGGTGAAGGAGAGCACGGGGACGAGGGGTTCGAGCACCCTCGAACCCTACGACCCGGGCGATCGAGGGACGCCGGCCCGTCGAAGCGACTCGCCGCACCCGGACACCGCCCTCAGCACCGAGACACCGCGTCGTGGCCGGTGCCTCGGCGCTGGAGCGGTGTCTCGGAGCAGGCCGCGGTCAGCGGTCCTGCGGGTCGCCGCCGAGCTGGCCGATGGCGGGGAGGGGGCCGCCGTCGTCGGCGCCGGTGCGGCGCCAGCGGGCGATGGCGTTGCCCAGGTGGTAGATCACGAGGGCGGCGCCGGCGCCGAGGACGATGCCGCCGAGCTCGAAGCCGCCGGAGGAGAACGAGAAGCCGGCGATCGCGATCACGAGGGAGACCGCGGCGGTGTACTGGTTGACCGGGCGCGAGAAGTCGACGCGGTTGTCGATCCAGATCTTGATGCCGATCACGCCGATCAGGCCGTAGAGCGCGGTGGTGGCGCCGCCCAGGACTCCGGCCGGGATCGAGTTGAAGACGGCGCCGACCTTGGGCGAGAGGCTGAGCAGGATCGCGGTGACGCCGGCGACCCAGTAGGCGGCCGTCGAGTACACGCGGGTGGCCGCCATCACTCCGATGTTCTCGCCGTAGGTCGTGGTGCCGGAGCCGCCGAAGGCGCCGGAGAGGGTGGTCGCCACACCGTCCGCGATCAGGGCCCGGCCGGTGCTGGCGTTGGCGGAGGCGTCGGTCATCGTCGCGACGCCGCGGACGTGTCCGACGTTCTCGGCGATGAGGACGAGCACGACCGGCAGGAACATCGCGATGCCCGACCACGTGGATCCGGAGGCGAAGTCGGGGAAGGTGAACGGCGGCAGCCCGAACCAGTCGGCCGCACCGACCGCGGAGTAGTCGATCTCGTTCCGGAGCAGGGCGACGACGTAGCCGATGACCACGCCGAGGAAGATCGAGACGCGGCCGAGGAAGCCGCGGAGGAACACGCTCGACAGGATGATCGCGGCGAGCGTGATCGTCCCGGTGATCGGTGCCTGCTTGAAGCTGAGGTACGCGGTCGGAGCCAGGTTGAACCCGATCAGGGCCACGATCGCGCCGGCGACGACCGGCGGCATCAGCCTGTCGATCCAGCCGAGGCCGACGACCTGCACGAGGACGCCGACGGCGGCCAGGAGGAGGCCCACGGCGACGACTCCGGCGAGCGCCGACCCCGTCCCTCCGACGGCGGTCGCGGCCGTGACGGGCGCGATGAACGCGAAGCTCGAGCCGAGGTAGCTGGGGAGCCGGTTGCGCGTGATCAGGAGGAACAGCAGCGTCCCGACTCCGGAGAAGAGCAGGGTCGTGGCGACCGGGAACCCGGTGAGCACGGGCACGAGGAACGTCGCTCCGAACATGGCGACGACGTGCTGGATTCCGATGGCGATCGTCGCCGGCCATGCGAGCCGCTCGCCGGGGGCGACGACGGCGCCGGGCTCGACGGTGCGGCCGTCTCCGTGCAGGGTCCAGATGGGCATGGGGCTCCTCGGCGGGGAAGGGAGGCGGGGGTCGACGTTCACAGTAGCGAGGGGTCTGGCCGTGCCGCGGCACCCGACCTACGATCGGGCCATGGACGGAGCGCGGCGTCTCGGCGAGGAGGAGTTCTCCGCGCACCTCGCCGAGCGGGTCGCGCGGATCCGCGGGTCGTTCGGCGACCTCCCGCTCTGGGCGGTCTCGGGCTGGAGCGGTCCGCGGCTGCTGGCGGAGTGGACGCTGACGGGCGGCCCGCGGGGGCTCTCGTTCCTCGCCGACGACGCGGTCCCGGGCGGGCCGGGGCCCTCCGTCGAGATCCGCACGACCCTCGGCGATCCGCGGCACGACGTCGCGCTGCTCTGCTGCCGGGAGGAGGCGCCCGTCTCGTTCGTGCAGCCGGAGGCGCTGCCCGCTCCCACGCGGATCGCGGAGATCCCGGTCGACGGTGCTCCGGAGCCCTTCGAGGTGTGGGAGGGAGCCGGCGCGGTGCGCGCGGCCGCGTGGGTGCGCGGGCACGTCCTCACGCTGGAGTGCCGCGGAGTCGATCTGGACGCTCTCGCGCTGGACGAGGTGGACGACATCGAGCCGTTCGTGGCCGGCTGGCTGGAGTTCGTCGGCGCCTCGCGGCGCTGAGCGACGACCCGCGCTCCCGCGCTGCTGGGAGAGCGCGGAGTCCCGCCCGGCGCGCCGGTGAAAGATGTGCGCCGATCCCGGACAGGAGGGAGCATGAGGCACATGCCAGCTCCCCTCGCGGGTCCCGACCGGTTCGCCGCGGTCGCCGCCGCGGTCGCCGATCCCGTCCGCCGCTACCTCTGGCGGCGCACCGACTCCGCCACCGCCGACGACGTGCTCGCCGCGACGCTCTCGGTGCTCTGGCGCCGCAGCGCCGACGTGCCCGAGGACGACCCGGTGCCGTGGGCGATCGGCGTCGCCCGGCTCCAGCTGCAGAACGCCCGGCGGATGCAGCGCCGCCAGGTCATGCTCGCCCAGCGGATCGCGGTCGTCGATCCGCCCCAGGTGCAGATCGACGAGGGCGAGGCGTCGGGCGCGGAGGAGACCGTGCGCCTCGTGCTCGCCCGGATGCGCGAGCAGGACGCCGAGCTGCTGCGCCTCTGGGCGTGGGAGGAGCTCGACGTCCGCGGGATCGCCGCGGTCCTCGGAGTCACGGCGAACGCCGTCTCGATCCGCCTCCATCGCGCGCGGCGCCGCTTCGCCGAGCTCTACGACTCCGCCGACCCGCACGCGCCCGAAGGGGGACTCCGATGACCGGAACCGACGACGAGGACGTCCGCCGCCTCCTCCGCACGGTCGACCCCGCGCGGAGCCTCCCCGCGCTCGACCGCGACGAGCTCGCCGAGCAGATCGCCGCCGCGACGGGTGAGGGCACGCGGACGGTGCACTCCCGCCGCCGGTCCCCCTGGCTGATCGTGGGAGTCGGCGCGCTGAGCGCCGGGGCCGCCGCCTCCCTCCTGCTGCCCTTCGCGCTCGGCGTGGGCGGGGGCAGCACCTCGACGCTGATCCTGCCGAGCACGGGCGGGCCGATGGCCGCGTGCTCGCCGGTGACGGCCGCCGCGCTGGCCCCCGCTCAGCTCGCGTTCCGGGCCGAGGTCCGCTCGATCGACGGGAGCACCGTCACCCTGCACGTGCTCGAGCGCTACGCGGGCGAGGTCGGCGACGGCGTCACAGTCACCCAGGGCAGGGAGACGGCGGTGGACGGGGCCCCGATCGTGTTCGAGACCGGGGTCGACTACCTGGTCGCGGCCGACGGCGACACGATCCTGACCTGCGGCCTCAGCGGTGAGAGCTCCCCCGAGCTCGCGGCGCTGTACCAGGAGGCGTTCTCGCGGCAGTAGGCGGAGGCGGGTAGCGGCCCGCGCGGGCGGTGGCAAGGGCCTCCCCGATCGGGGGGAGCGGCGCGCAGGCTGAGGCATGGGCCTCTCGGCCCTCCCCCTCCGGTCGCCCGGCGGCGCCCGCGGGCCCTCGGCGACGCCGCCCCGCCCGCCCCGCAGGAGGCCCGCATGCCGGTGTTCCGGCTCCTCGAACCGCTCCACGCCGCCGGTGTCGCGCTCGCCGACCTCGCGAGCGATCGGCTCCGCCTCCACGGCGACGGCTCCGACGTCCGCATCACCGCGGTGACCGTCGCGCACACCGAAGCGGGCCCCGGCGCCCTCTTCGCCGCGCTCCCCGGGAGGAGGAGCCACGGGGCCCGGTTCGCGGCCGACGCGGCGGCGGCAGGAGCGGTCGCCGTGCTCACCGACGCGGGCGGGCTCGACGAGGCGCGCGCCTCCGGACTGCCCGTCCTCCTCAGCGACGACCCCCGCACCGCCCTCGGCCCGGTCGCCGCGCAGGTGTACGGCACGAGGAGCGGACCGGTGCTCCTCGGCGTGACCGGCACCAACGGCAAGACCAGCACCGTGCACCTCCTCGACGCGGTGCTCCGGCAGCTGGGCGTCGTCTCGGGGCTGAGCTCCACCGCCGAGCGCCGCAGCGCCGACCACGTCGTCGCCAGCCGCCTCACCACGCCCGAGGCCTCCGAGCTGCACGCGCTCCTCGCCCGGATGGCGGAGGACGGCGTCGAGGCGGCGGCGATCGAGGTCAGCGCCCAGGCGCTCGTGCGCTCCCGGATGGAGGGGATCGTGCTCGACGTCGCCGGGTTCACCAACCTCAGCCACGACCACCTCGACGACTTCGGCGACCTGGACGAGTACCTCCGCGCCAAGCAGCGCCTGTTCACGCCCGAGCGGAGCCGCCGCGGCGTCGTGGTCGTCGACACCGAGGCGGGGCGCCGGGTCGCCCGCGAAGCCTCCGTCCCGGTCGTCACGCTCTCGGCCGGGGACGGAGCCGACTGGCGGATCGACGTGCTCGAGACCGCGGTCGACCGCACCCGCTTCCGGCTCACCGCCCGCGACGGCTGGTCGACGACCACCACCGTCCCGCTCCTCGGACGCCACATGGCCTCGAACGCGGCGCTCGCGCTGGTGATGCTGATCGAGGCGGGCCACGCGCGCGACCGGGTGGCCGCGGCGGTCGGCTCCGGGATCGACGTCACCGTGCCCGGGCGGACGCTGCTCGTGTCCGGCGCCGACGGGCCGCGGGTGTTCCTCGACTTCTCACACACGCCCGACTCGGTCGCGCGCACCGTCGACGCCCTCCGCGAGGTGACGCCCGGCCGCGTGCTCGTCCTCCTCGGCGCCGACGGCGACCGCGACCCGAGCAAGCGCGCGCCGATGGGCCGGGCCGCCGCCGAGCGCGCCGACCTGGTGATCGTCACCGACCACCACCCGCGCTTCGAGGACCCCGCGCGGATCCGTCGCGCCCTGGTCGACGGCGCCCGCCGCGTCGAGCGCTGCGAGGTGCTCGAGATAGCGGAGCCGGCCGACGCCGTCCGCGCCGCGCTGCACCGGGCCGGCCCGTCCGACTCCGTCCTCTGGGTCGGCCCCGGCGACACCGACTACCGCGTGGTCGGCGCCGACGACCTCCCCTACTCCCCCCGCGCCGACACGGCCCGCGCGCTGGCCGAGGCCGGCTGGAGCGTCGACCTGCTTGACTGACCGGGTGTTCTCGACCCTCCCGGTGCGCCGCGTGCAGGCCCGACCCGAGCACCCCGCCGACCTCGCGCGCTGGCCCGCGACGCTCGCGCCCGTGCGGCAGGTGCTGGCCGAGGGCTGGGATCTCGGCCAGGTGACGGTGATCACCGGCGAGAACGGCTCGGGCAAGTCGACGCTGCTCGAGGCGGTCGCCCTCGCCTACGGGCTGAACGCGGAGGGCGGATCCACGGGTGCGATGCACTCCTCCCGCGCCTCGGAGTCGGACCTGGCCGAGCACCTCCACCTGGTCCGCGGGGCCGGGGCGTCCAAGCGCGGCTTCTTCCTCCGCGCCGAGACGATGCACGGCTTCTTCAGCTACCTGGAGGATGTGGGGATCGACGGCGGGTACCACGAGCGGAGCCACGGCGAGTCGTTCCTCGACATCGTGGCGAACCGCTCCCGGATCAGCGGACTCTGGCTCCTCGACGAGCCCGAGTCGGCCCTCTCGGTGTCGGGCTGCCTTGCCCTGATCGGGCAGCTGCGCGACCTGGTCGCCGGCGGCTCGCAGGTCGTCCTCTCCACGCACTCGCCGATCCTCGCCGCCCTCCCCGGAGCCGACCTCTTCGAGCTCGACGAGACGGGCCTGCGCCTTTGCCGCTACGACGACCTCGACCTGGTGCGGACCTGGCGCGGCTTCCTCGACCAGCCGGCCCGCTTCCTGCGCCGGCTGGAGTAGGTCGGCGGGCGCTCGGCCGCGCCGGAACGGGCCGTTCGTGTTCGCCACGAAGGGAGGTACGTCGGCAGGCCGCCTCGATCTCGCGCATCCCGAGCCGCCCGGGCGAAGCCCTCCTCCGGCACGAGCACTGTCAGGCCGCGGAGGCCGCCGTCGGCCGGGCGACCCGGGGCGCCCAGCCCACCGCGATCGCGGCGCCGGCGAGCGCGAGCTGTCCGAGCGGCGGCAGGACGGCCGAGACCAGGGAGCCGTCGCCGCCGGACGTGACGAAGGTGTCGGCGACCGACATCCCGAAGCCGAACCCGGCGAAGAAGCGGAAGACGACGGCGCCGGCGACCAGGGCGAGCATGAGCACCGCGATCCGCCGCGGAGTGAGCGGCGACCTCCGGCCGACGAGGGCGCCGACCGTCACGACGATCGCGGCGGCCGTCCAGAACGCGGCCCAGCCGGTGACCCAGATCGCGTGGGAGCCGAACTCGAAGCCGTCGCGCTCGGACATGGTCGCGTAGATCTCCGCCAGGGCCACGCCGGGGACCTTCGCCTGCGGATTCCAGACCAGCAGATCCACCGCGCCCACCACCGTGACGCCCGCCATGAGCGCGAGGCCCGCGAGGGCGACGGGGAGGCGCTGAGCGCGGGTCGCCGTCCGCGGTGCGAGAGCGATGGTCCGCGAGCCGCCGAGGACGATCGCCCCGCAGACGAGTCCGGCGAGGGAGACGGGCAGGCCGACGAGGGCGAGGGGTCCGGGGAGGAGGAGGCCGGCCGCGGTGAGCACCGGGCCGACGACGGCGCCGACCAGGGAGATCCGCGCGAGCACCGTGCGGGCCGACGCCGCGGCGCCGAGGAGGTGGACCGCGCCGAGGACCGCGACCGCGACGGCGGCGACGAGCACCGCGGTCTGCACGGCGCCGACGGCGGCCAGGGCGGTGTCGGAGGCGGCGCCCGGCTCGGGGACGATCCCTCCGCCGGTCAGCGCGATGCCGCTGAGCATCAGCGCGGCCGCGGCGAAGAGCGCGAGTCCGCGGCGGGCGAGGCGGCGCGGGAGCGTGCCCCGCGCTTCGCCGGTGTGCGCGGGCAGGTCGCGGTCGACGCTCGCCAGCAGGGCGAGCGCTCCGAGGACGACGCCGCGCCGGGGCAGTCCCAGCTCGGCGGCCCCGGCCAGGTCGGCCCGCCACTCCTCGAGGTAGCGCTCGCGGGCGAGCGGGGGCAGCAGCAGCGACAGGAGCCGCAGGAGCGCGCTCATGCGGTCGCCTCCGCCGCTCGCGGCGCCGTCCGCGCGGTCGACCGCATCCGCTCGACGGCGGCCCGGGCTGCCGGGGCGCCCTCCGCGGTCAGCTCGTAGAGCCGGCGACGCGGGCCGCTCCGCTCGCTCGCGGCCTCCCACTCCGAGACCACCCAGCCCGCTCCCTCGAGCCGCTCCAGGATCGGGTAGACGCTGCCCGCCGGTCGCCCGGTGGCCTTGATCACGACCATGCCCCAGGTCGGGCCGTCGGCATCGAGGAGGGTCCGGAGGACCTCCGCGGTGGCGGGCGTGAGGCGAGGGAGTGGCTGCACACGGATGACGCTACCTATGTAGAGATAGCGGGGTCAATCGGACCGCCTCCGTACGTCCGGGCGATTCCACGCCACTCCTCGGCCTCGGTCGGGCCCTCAAACGTTCGACGACTGCGCCGCCCCCGTCCGAGGAGGACCGGCGTCGGCCCCGCCCCCGCTTCCCTGATCGGCGGGATCGGCGCCTTGATACTCCGATGACCAGGGCGGGATCAGCTGCCGCATCACCCTTCACGGCGGGGTGGTCGCCGACCAGATCAGCACAGGCGCGTCCGCCTCGGCGATCCCCACGGCGACCCCGCAGCAGCCGCGGACACTGCCGCTAGCCGGACCCCGCACGCAGAACGTCGGCCGAGAGCGGCCGCCCTCCACCCTCGGGGGACGGCGGGCACTCTCGGCCGACGTTCTGCGCGCGAGCGCGGGGACTACTTGCGGAACATCCGCGCCGTGGTCTCGAAGAGGCCCTTCACGGGGCGCTGCTGCTCGCCCTGCTGGGCGCCGAGGACGATGATGACGGCGGTCAGCACGGGGATCGCCCACTGGGTGACCTTCTGCACGCGGAGGGCCGTGGTCAGCTCCTGCGAGTTCTGCTCCGACGCCTCGGTCACGCCGGGGGCGCCCTCGTCGGCGTGCTTGGCCTGCGTCGCTCCGGCGACCGCGGCGATCACCGAGGCTGCGCCGGCGAGCCCGGTCACGACGGTCTTGACGACGGTGTTCGTGCGGCTCTCCTGCTGGTTGGCCAGGCGGGTCTTGTTGGCGAGGACGAGACCGATGCCGCCGACGCCGTGGGCGGCGATCGCGGCGAGCTGCACGGGGGTCCAGCGGGCCCAGCCGTTCGAGGAGAGGCGGAGGCGCTCCGCCGGGTCGGACGACGTGGACGCGGCGCCGTTCAGGCCGACGGCGCCCATGAGCGAGCCGCCGAACCAGGCGGCGGCTCCGAGGTCGTGGAGACTGCGGACGAGGGTGTTGCGGGAGGGCATGTGGGCCTCTTCTCTGCCGGCGGCGGACGTCGGCGGTGGTCGGCTGGTGCGGACTCCTCCGACGCTACGCGCGCCCTGGAACCGCGCACGGGGCTTGACCTCTCCCCCTCCGACACGCTCCGCTGGAGGTCACCGACCGACCCGGACCGACCGACCCGAGGAGCCCCGCGATGCCCACCGACGACGAGAAGCGGACGACCCGCGACGAGTTCCACGACGCCGTGAACATGACCGCGAAGGAGCTCGAGGAGTGGCTCGGCACCGACGAGTCGAAGGAGGTCGGCCAGAAGCCGGAGGGCGGCGGCGAGTCCGTCGGCCACGAGAGCGGGCGCCGCATCGTCGACCTGCTCGGCACGAAGCAGGCCGACCTGAGCGACGACGACTACGCCCACATGACGAAGGTCGTCGGCTACGTGCACCGGCACGCGAAGCAGCGTCCCTCGGGCGATGTCACCGAGACGAAGTGGCGCTACTCCCTGATGAACTGGGGCAACGACCCGCTGAAGGGCTGACCCGGTCCGAGAGCTGCGCTCAGCACATCCCGAAGAGGTTGCAGAGGGCGCCGCGGTCCTGGATCGACTCCATGCCGCCCGGCTTCTGCACCTTCGGCAGCTCGTAGGAGGCGGCGACCGTCTGCACGCCGGCGGACGAGGCGGCCTGCACGGGAGCGGCGGCAGGAGCAGCGGCGGGAGCGAGGACGGCTCCGAGGGCGAGGGCGGCGGCGGCGAGGATCGGGGCCATGGTCGTTCTCCTGTGATCGAGGGGTGCGATCGGCTCGACCGCTCCACCAGCATGGCGACGCCCCGTCGCACCGCTCCTGTACGAAAGACCAGTCCGCCCTTGTACGGAAGGCCGACGGGGCTCGGAGAAGGCTTCGGTACCCTGGTCCCGTGGTGGGGACGACGCGGTGGACGAACGACGTGCGGACGCTGCCCGGCGGCTGGATCACCCGGTCCCTCCTCCTCGGCTCCTTCACGCTCCTCGTCGTCATCGACCTGATGGGCGGCAGCGTCGACCTCACGTCGGTCCGCGGCTGGATCGAGCTGGCGCTCCCCTACCTGCCGCTCCTGGCGCTGCTCGCCGGCGCGATCCCCGCGGCGGTCTCGCTCTACCTCGTCTACGCCGTCGTCCTGATGCTCGGCGCCCCGCCGCTGCTGCTCGCGGCGCTGATCTTCCCGACCATCGTGGTGGTCGGCTTCGTCACCTTCCTCCTCCCCTGGCGCGCGGGGCTCGTCTTCGTGCTCGGCACCCTCGTCCTCCTGCCCGCGGTGCTGCTCGTCGACCGCGCCATGGGCACGGCCGTCTACGTCCTGGGCGCGTTCGTCCTCTTCGGCGGCACCGCCGGGCTGGGCCTGAACGCCTTCCGGGGCCGCAGCGAGCGGAGCGAGCGCCGGGCCGACCGCATCCAGGAGGAGCAGGCGCGGATCCGCAACGAGGAGCGGACCCGGCTCGCGCACGAGCTGCACGACATCGTCGCGCACGAGGTCACCATCATCGCCATGCAGGCCCGCCGCGCGACCTCGGTCGAGGACCCGGCCAAGACCGAGCGCATCCTCGAGAGCATCGGCGACGCGGCGCAGCAGGCGCTGCAGGATCTGCGGAGCCTCGTGACGCTCCTCCAGGACGAGGACGAGGCAGGCGCTCCCGCCCGCGGCGACTCCGACCTGCTCGGGACCCCGGAGGTCTCGGGCGCCACGACCACCGCTGTCGGCTTCGTCCACGACGTGCGGAACGTCGCCGACGCGATCGAGCGCGCGGGCTTCCGGGTCCGCCTCGACGTGGCGGGCTCCGTGGCGCAGGTGCCCGCGAGCCTCCGCCAGGTGCTGCGGCGCACGGTCCGGGAGCTGGGCACGAACGTGCTCAAGCACGGCGACACCGCCGGTGAGGTGCAGCTCCGGCTCGAGGTGTCGGGGGGCGAGGTGCAGCTGAGCTCCTCCAACGCGATCGCCTCCGCGGCTCCGATCGTCTCCTCGCACCTCGGGATCGAGGCGATGTCGGCCCGCTGCGCCGTCTTCGGCGGGCGGCTGGACGCGGGAGCCCGCGGCGGCCGCTGGACCACGACCATGACCATCCCCCTCGAGGGCCGGGCGTCCGGTGCGCTCGTCGCGGGGGCGACCGACGAAGGACGAGAGCGATGACCCGCGTGCTGCTGGTGGACGACGAATCGATGACCCGCGAGATCCTCCGCGACTACCTCTCGCAGGACCCGGCGATCGAGGTGGTGGGCGAGGCCTCCGACGGGAGGATCGCGGTGCAGCAGGCGGCGACGCTCCAGCCCGACCTGATCCTGATGGACATGCAGATGCCGGTCATGAACGGCGTCGCCGCGACCGAGCGGATCCACGCCGAGCACCCGGGCATCGCGATCCTCGGGCTCAGCACGTTCACCACGGACCGCTACGTCGTCGACCTGCTCCGCGCGGGCGCCTCCGGCTACCTGGTCAAGGACACGAAGCCGCGGGAGATCATCGCGGCGGTGCACGCGGTGCTCGCGGGCGAGTCCGTGCTCTCCGCCGAGGTCACGCGCCACGTGGTGAAGGGGCTCGAGGAGTCGGTGCCGGCGGAGACGGTGCCGGACCCCGATCTGCTCGAGGCGCTCACCGAGAAGGAGCTCGAGGTGATCCGCCTGCTCGCCCGCGGGATGAGCAACCGCGAGATGGCGCAGGAGCTGTTCGTCACCGAGTCGACCGTGAAGGCGCGGTTCGTGAAGGTGATGGAGAAGCTGGGCGTGCGCGACCGGGTGCAGATCCTGGTCTCGGCGATCGAGCACGGGCTCGTCGACCTGGGGACGCGTCCCGGCCGGAGCTGATCGAGCCCGCCGGATTCAGCCCCAGCCGACCACGTCGGCGACGGGCCGCACGAGCCCCGCGACCGCCCGCTCGAGCGCACTCTCGTCGACCGCGGCGAGCGCCGGCTCCGGATCGAGCACCAGGGCGCCGCCCCAGCCCATCACCTCGTACTCCACCAGGGTGCGCGCGAGCGTCTCGGGCGACCGCCAGGCGCGGAGGAGGTTCGCCCGCGCGAACGCGTGCGCGGCGCGTGCTCCCTCCCCGTGCGCGGCGCGGCCGTCGAGGACGGTGCGCAGCACGGTCTCGAGGGTCGGGATGCCCTGGCCGGCCGGGGAGACGACCTGCCAGGTGAGGGAGGGGCGGCTCGAGCGCAGGCCCCGCGCGACCTGGGCGACCGCATCGCCGCCGGCGGAGCGCAGTGCGGCGGGGACGAGCGGTTCGGCCCCCGCGGTGAGGCGGCACAGCGCCAGGAATGTCGCGGCGTGGCCGACCTCGCCGGACGGGTCCGCGCCGGTGACGATCGTGCTCTCGTAGCCCTGCTCGCGGGACTGGTGCAGAGCGCTCGGCAGCGGAGCCGCGGCGGGCACGGAGACGGGCCGGGACGTCTCGCAGACGGCGCGTTCGGGCCCGACCACGGCGAGCACCGGATCCCCGGCTCCCTGGGCGCGCTCGAGCGTCAGGGCGGTCCAGGCCGCGGCGCCCTCCGGAGGGAGCACCGCGGTGAGGCTCTGCGCCCCGGCCGTCGCCGTCCACGCGAGCGAGACCGCTCCGGGGGGAACGGCCGAGCGGAGGCGGGCGGTGCGGTCGGGCCCGTCGTCTCCGGCCGGGTCGCGCCAGCCGAGGGCGACGACGGCGAAGCGGGAGCGCTCGTCGACGACGGCGAGCGGGGGTGCGGCGGTCATGGGCTCCTCCTTCCTGGAGGGGTGGAGGCGGCGGGAACGCCCAGTGCGGCGAAGGGCTGCTCGGCCAGGCGGGCCGCGGCGTCCGCGAGCAGCGGGCGCGGCGGCCGCGCGGCGAGGGAGTCGACGAGCTCGCCCGCGAAGCCGGGCGCACCGCGCAGCAGGGCATCCCGGGCGACGGTGCGGGCCAGACGCTCGTCGTCGTGCACCAGCCGCTCCGCACGCAGCACCGCGCGGTGCCGGGCGTGCTCGAGGGCGGAGTCGTCGCTCACCGCGAGGGCGCGGAGGCGGTGCCACGGATCGACGGGCACGGCGGTGTCGTCGACCAGCACGAAGAGGTCGTCGGCGACGGTGTCGCCCGGGCCGAAGAGTCCGGCGCTCGCGTCGAGTCCGGCCTGCGCAGCGAGCGCCTCGGCGGCGATCAGGTCGCCGAGCAGCTCGTCGGAGACGCGGGTCGACGGCGCGGCGGCGGTCGCGGCGAGCCGGCGGGCGGCGGGCTCGGCGCGGTACTCGGGGCGGGCCGTCCCAGGTAAGACGGCGACCGGTCCTGCCGCGCGATCGGGCGTCTCCGCGAGGGCCGCGACCAGGCGGTCCAGGAGCCGGGCGGGGTCGTCGGCCGTGACGCCGACCAGCACGGAGCCGGCCGGGCGGTAGTGGCGCCTGTGCAGCGCGCGCAGGACGGGCTCGGTCGCGCGGCCCTCGAGGTCGAGGTCGCCGCTGCCGTCGTGCGCGTTCGGGGCGTCGGCCCAGTAGCGGGCGGTCAGGTGCGGCCACGGCAGCACGCCGCCCGGAGCGGGGGCGAGGCGCGCGGCCCGCTCAGAGGCGACCGCGCGGATCTGCTCCGCGATCTGCTCCGGCCGGAAGGCGGGGCGGAAGACCTGCTCGACGAGCCGCTCCGCGATCACGGCGGCCGACCCGGGAGAACCCGTCTCGAAGAACTCGGAGTAGTCGAGGTGCGTGTGACCGCCGAGGACGCCGCCGCTCTCGGCGACGCGGGTCTGCCGGACGAGACCGGCGACCCCCTCACTGTCCTGGTAGACGAGGTGCTCGATCAGGTGCAGCATCCCCTCCTCGCCGTCGCGCTCGTGGCGCATGCCGGCGGGCACGGCGAGGGCGACCGAGTCGTTGCGGACCTCCGGCCGGTGCACGACGAGCGCGCGGGCGCCGGAGGGCAGGGCGGCGGACAGGGTCGGGACGTCGCGGGCGCTCATTCCGCCCGCTCCCCCAGCTGTGCGGCGGACAGGCGCAGCAGCAGCCGCGCCTGATCGCTGCTGGCGCCCCCGGAGCGGTGCCAGTCGACGGCGTGCTGGGCCAGCCGGAACGCGGTGCCGACGCGCAGCAGCTCGGCGTCGTGGTCCTCCTCGAGCGAGAGTCCGCGGCGGAGCGCGTCGAGGGCCGGGCGGAGCGCGGGGTGGAAGGCGTGCAGCTCTGCGAGCTCCCCGAGCACCCAGGCGGCGTCCCAGACCGGGTCGGCGAGCCCGACGTCCTCGCCCGTGAGCAGAGCGACGCGGGTCCCGTCGACGACGAGGTGGGCGAGGCCGGGGTGGCCGTGGACCACGACCGCGGCCGGCGAGGCGACGACCGCCTCCGCCCAGTCGGCGAGCTCGAGGAGACCGCCGGCGCCGAGCTCCTCGGCGGCGGGCGCCCAGCCACCGGCGAGCCAGCCGCGGGCGCGCTGCAGCGGACGCGGAGGGAGCGGCTCCCCGGCGGGCCGGGCGCCGTGGAGCGCGTCCAGCGCGCCCTTCCACTCGCGGCCGACGGAGACGAGCGCCTCCTCCGACAGCTCGTGGAGGAGCGCGGGCAGCAGGGCGCGGGCGGTGGTGCGGTAGCGGCGGATCGACGGGTCGGCGCCTCCCGGCACGATCCGGGGATCGGGCGCTGCGAGGCGGACGGGCACCGGCGAGAACGGCAGCGGCGCCTGCTCTCCGAGGCGGCGGGTCCAGACGGTGGTCCCGTCGGGTCCTTCCGAGAGCTCGGTCACGAGCAGCCCGGTGACGAGGGCCCGCGGAGGGGCGGTGGTGCTCACGCCGACCTCGCCTCCTCCGCGGCAGCCGGTGCCGTGCGCAGCGACTCCAGGTGGCGCAGCACCGCGGGGAACGCGGGCGGCACCCAGGCGAGCGCCGTGTCGCTGGACTCGCTCGGCCCGGGCACGGGGTCGATGATGGTGAAGTTGGCCGGCTCGCGCAGCAGCGCGAGGGTGGACTCGACGACCGGGTTGCCGAGCGCCCGCGGCGGGAGCGACGGAGCGATGCACACCGGCGCCTCCGTCGTGAGGGCCGCGAGCAGCGACGGGGAGTCGGTGATGCCGTGCGCGAGGCGCGAGGCGTAGTCGAGGGTGGCCGGGTAGATCAGGATGAGGTCGGCCCATTCGGCGAGGTCGACGTGGGCGACGACGATCTCGTCGTCCCAGCGGTCGTCCTGGATCCGGCCGCGCAGTCGCGACTCCAGGTTGTGCCGGGTGGTGAAGCGGTAGGCCGAGTCGCGGACGAGCACGCGGAACTCGGTCGCCGGAGCGGCGGCGCGCGCCCACTGGATCCAGTAGGGCATGACCTGGGTCATGGCGGAGCCGGTCAGGACGAGGGCCACCCGGGAGTAGCCGAAGCGGCCGAGCGAGAGGTCGGAGAGTGCGGCGCTCTGCGCACCGGGCGGGGTGGTCATGGCGGTCTCCTCAGAGGGCGGCGGGCGGGAGGGCGGATCGGGTCGCGGCCGGCGGTGAGGACGGCGGCGGACGGGCGGACCGTGCCCGCGGAAAGGGCGGACGGGGATGGGCGGACCGTGCCCGCGGAAAGGGCGGACGGGGATGGGCGGACGGCGCGAGCGGACGGCACGCGCCCGGGAGGGGCCGGGGCGACGCGGTCGAGGACCGGTCGCCCCGTGCCCGTCAGCACCCTGCGGTGAGGGTGACGCCGATGATGACGCCGGCGCAGAACGGGGTGGTGGCGGGCGCCTCGGAGGCGGCGTCGGTGCCGATCTCGTCGGCGGCGGTGAAGGTGTCGTGGGCGGTGGCGAGCTCGGCGAGGTCGGCGGACTGGACGGTCTGGCCGGTGATGGTCGACATGGTGTTCTCCTTGGATGAGTGGTGGCGGCGGATCCGCCGGGTCGTGCGGGGAGTGGTGCGGGTGGTCCGGCCGGAGGGCCGGGGAGCGGGTGCTGCGGGAGCACCCGGGCGGGAGGAGGGCCGGGTCAGCAGCCCGCGCCGAGGGTGGCGCCGACGATGATGCCGACGCACAGGGGCGTGGTGGCGGGCGCCTCGGTCGCGGCGTCCGAGCCGAGCTCGTCGACGGTGGCGAAGGTGTCGTGCGCTCCCGCGAGGGCGGTGAGGTCGGCGGACTGGGCGTCGGTGGAGATGGTGGTCATGATGTGTCCCTTTCGTGGAGTACCTCGGGCTGAGGTGGTGGTCCCCTCGGGATCGAGGGGAGGTTCGTGGGGCCCTAGCGGGCGGTGAGTCCCGGGCGGTCCGGGTCGATGCGCGCGGCGCGGGCGGCGTCGGCCCAGGCGTCGGCGGCGGGGATCGTCTCGGCCGAGGAGCGCAGGAGCGCTTCGGCGAGGACGCGGGAGCGGTGCTGGCCGAAGCTCAGTCCGCGGTAGGAGGAGCGCTCGTCGGCCGGGTCCTCGGCGTAGGCGAGGCCGTCGGCGAGCCTCTCGGCGAAGGCCGAGACGGCGGTGCGGGGCGAGGGCCGGGCATCGAGCAGCGGAGTGATCCTCCGGGCGACGTCGTCGGCGGAGTCGGCGGGCAGGTAGACGACGAGGGCGTCGGAGCGGGGGAAGGCCCGCGGGTCCGAGAGCGCCTTGGCCTGGTGGCGGGCTCCGGAGGCGGCGAGCGCCTCCAGGAGCGGGCCCCACAGGGCGAGCGCGTCCTCCGCCGAGTCGGCGACGAGCGAGAGGCGCACGACCCGGTCGGCGATATCGAGTCCCATCGGGCCGAGGGCGAGGAGGTAGCCGGGAGTGGTGCGGGTGCGCCAGCTCGGCAGCCGGACGCCGGCGACGGCCCCGTCGGCGGAGCGGACGAGATCGACCTCGGGCACGAGGACCCGGACGCGGCCCAGCTCGACGACCCGGCGCTCCTCCCCCTGCACGGTGGCGGAGCCGAGCACTCCGGAGGGAGCGGGCTGCAGGACCGTGCGGTGCGGGATCGCGTCGATCAGCCGGGGGGCGAGGTCCTGGCCGTCGCCTCCGGCGGTCTCGCCGAGCAGCGGGTTCCGGAGGTGCAGGTGGGTGTAGAGGGTGGCGGCGAGTCGTGCCCGCAGCTCGATCGGCCCGGTGGCCTCGATCACGGTCCCGTCGACCTCGGCCCGCAGCCGGGCGGCGTCGACGCTGATCACGGCCTCGTCGAGGACGGAGCGGGTGGTGAGGGCGGTCATCGCGGGCTCCTGTCGAATCCGAGGGCGGTGGAGTAGGCGGAGGGGGCGAGCAGGACGCGGCGGCCGATGCCGGCGGCGGCCCGCTCGATCCCGGGGAGGCGGGAGACCATCGAGGCCCGGGCGAGGGTGCGGTCGACGAGGTGCCAGCCCAGGTGGGCGGTGGCGCGGACGGCGAGGGCGTCGTCCGCGCCGGCGGTCTCGGCGGCGTAGGCGAGCCACATCCGCCGGATCCTCGGGACCAGTGCCGCCATCCGCTCCGCGATGCGGGCGTCCGCGGCCGCGGTGTCGAAGGCGAGGGGAGGAGCGGAGGCGCCCTCCCGGGTGGTCACGGTGTCGAGCACCGCGCGGTGGATCCACTCCCCCGCCAGCGTGCCGAGGTCGCGGGCCGGATCCCCGATCCCGAACTCCTCCCAGTCGAGCAGCTGGAGGCGCCCGTCGCGGAGGTGGAACTGGTCGAGGCGGAGGTCGCCGTGGATCGGGGCCGTGCGGTTGCCGCTCTCCCACTCGCGGAGATCCTCCGTGGCCGAGACGAGCTGCTCGTCGTGCTGCAGGTCGCCCCAGAAGGCGAGCTCAGCGAGGGTGAGGTCGACGTAGCGGGTGTGCGGGATGCCGACGCGCAGCATCTCGACGGGAGGGCTGGGGTGCGAGGTCGCGGTGAGGCCCGCCACCGGGCCGGCGTGCAGCCGGGCCAGGAGCCGGCCGGCCTGTTCGGGGAAGTCCGCGGGGACGCGCTCCTCCACGAGCAGGAGGGCCAGGCTGGTGCCGGGGCAGTGCTCGAACACCAGCAGGGAGTCGTCCTCGTCGGCCGCCAGCAGGCGGGGTCCGGCCGGGGCGTGCTCGGGGCTCCGGGCGGCGAAGCCGGCGAAGTCCCTGGAGCGGCGGAAGGCCGCGGGGCCCGCCGTCCGGGGCGAGACGTGCTTGACGAAGACGCGGGCGCCGTCGTCGAGGGTCATCGTCCACGACGCGTTCCGGCCGGCGAAGGCGGGGCGGTCGATCGCGGCGACGCGGTGGCGTCCGCCGCCGAGCAGCCGCTCGGTCGAGGCCGCCGCCCGGAGGGCCGCCGGATCCGCGGGGCGGTGCCCGGGGGTCGCGGGGCGGAGCCCGGGAGTCGCGAGGAGAGTCACGATCGTGTCCTTCGGTCGGTCGAGCGGATCAGAAGAGGTAGGTGACGACGAGGTAGGCGCCGCCCGCTCCCCCGACGAGGAGGGCGGTGTTGACGAGCAGCTTCTTGAGGGGCGAGGGGCGGGTCGAGGCGGTGCGCGAGGTGGTCATGGTGGTGTCCTTCCGAGGGGTGGTGATGGTGGATATCGGGAGCCGGGCCTAGGAGGCGTCGGCGGCCTTGAGGGAGGCGCGGAGCGAGACGCGGGAGCCGGTGCGGAGCGCGTTGTTGCGGTAGACGCGGACGACCAGGCGGAACAGCAGCGGCACCGTGATCGCGGCGACGACGGCGGCGATCACCATCTCGGGGGTGCCGACCGAGTCGAGGCCGAAGCGCATCGGCATCAGGTAGGAGGAGAAGAGGGGGACGAAGGAGAGCGCGTGCACCCAGGCCTCGTCGAGGTTCGCCGGCACCACGTAGAGCGCGATGATCAGCAGCGCCATCTGCACGACGGAGAGCGGCATGGCGGCGGTGCCCAGGTCCTCCTGCCTCGACACGGTCGAGGCGAGCAGGGTGCTGAGGAGCGCGAAGAGCACGTAGCCCTGCAGGAACCAGACGAGGAACCAGACCAGGCTCGGGCCGAGCTCGATCTCGAGGACCGACCACCCGCCGACCACGCTGAACCCGCCGACGACGGCGCCGCCGATCACGAGCAGCTGGGCCAGGGTCACCAGGCCGACGCCGATCATCTTCCCGGCGAGCAGCGGGGCGACGCCGATCTTCGTCAGCAGGATCTCGACGATCCGGGACGACTTCTCCTCGACCACCCCCGAGGCCAGACTCGACGAGGAGTAGACCATCGCGGCGAGCAGGGCGCTGATCATCGCGGTCGCGAACAGGATCCGGGTGTCGAGGACCACGGTCCCCGCCTCCCTCGTCGCGTCGACCAGGAACCAGCCGCCGATCCCGGCGCCGAGGCCGGCGATCGCGGCCAGCGCGAGGGTCGCGGTGAGGATCGTGCGGTTCCCGGTGCGGGTCAGGATCTCGCGGCGGACGATCGTCGCGGCTCCCCGGGCCGGCGTCGGAGGAGCGGAGCTCTCGGCGGTCCGGGCGTGGGCGGCGCGGGGGTGCGTGGTGGTCATCGTCCTGCTCCTTGGATCTCGAGGCGGCGCTCGGCCGCAGGGGTGGAGGCGGCGGTGAGCCGCTCGGACAGCAGCTCGGTCAGCGAGCGCTGCGCGGTGCGGATGCTCCGGAGGCCGCCGTGGCGGGTGAGGGTCGCGAGCACCTGCTCGGGGACGTCCCGGCCGCTGCCCTCGATCGAGACGAGCAGCGACTCCGGCTCACCGGGGACCGGCTCGGCCGACAGTCCCGGTGTGACGCCGAGCTCGGCGACGAGCCGGTCGTCCAGGGGGCGGGAGAACTGCAGCTGCCAGCGGCTGCGGCCGTCGTCCTGCAGCTCGGCCACCGCTCCGCTCGCGGTCACACGGCCGGAGTCGAGCACGCAGACGGTGTCGCAGAGGCGCTCGACCAGGTCGAGCTGGTGGGAGGAGAAGAGCACGCCGACGCCGCGGGCGGACTGCTGCCGGATCAGGCCGGCCATCGTCTCCACGGCGACCGGGTCGAGCCCCGAGAAGGGCTCGTCCAGCACCAGGAGCGACGGATCGCCCACCAGGGACACGGCCAGCTGCACGCGCTGCTGGTTGCCGAGCGAGAGGTCCTGCACCAGCGTGTCGGCCCGCTCGGCCAGGCCCAGCGCGTCGATCACCTCCTCGGCGGTCTCACGGGCTCCCCGGGCGTCGTGCCCCTCGAGCAGAGCGAAGTGGATCACCTGCTCGCGGACCCGCATCTGCGGGTAGAGGCCGCGCTCCTCCGGCATGTAGCCGATCGAGCGGCGGTCCTCGGCGGTGATCGGCGCGCCGTCCCAGGTGATGGTCCCCGTGTCGGGGGTGAGCAGGCCCAGGATCAGCCGCATCGTCGTGGTCTTGCCGGCGCCGTTGCCGCCGATGAAGCCGACGATCTCGCCGCGGCCCACGGACAGGTCCACGTCGTGCAGGACCCGGTGGCCGCCGAATGCACGGCTCACGCCGCTGAGCTGAAGCCCTCGCATGTCATCTCCTCGAAGTCGTTTCTCTTGACTCCTCAGACGCTACGGACGCTCTCGCGACGGGCTCCTGTACTTCGGTACAGCGCCGAGGTGGCCGAAAGTGCAGGTCCCGCATCACCGGACGTGCAGGTCCCGAGGCGGCCGCGCGTGCAGGTCCGGGGGCGGCCCGGGTGCGGGCCGCCTGCGTCCCGAGCACGACGGACGCCCCCGTGCTCGTCCGGTCGGCGACCGGAGCGCACAGGGGCGTCCGTGGAGGAGGAGGGGCGGGGTCAGGCCGTCGCGCAGCTCCCGTCGACCTCGCCGATGACGCCGTCCGTCACCGACACGACCGCGCAGTTCGGGTAGCCCCGCTGCGGCCGGTGCGCGGGGTCGAGCGCACGGAGGATGCTCCCGAGCACCGCTCCGTGCGTCACGACCAGCACGTCCCCGTGCTCCGCCGCCGGCGCGAACCGCGCGATCGCGGCCTCCACGCGGGCGCGCACGGTGGCACCGCTGTCGGCCCGGCCGGAGGGGTCGTGGCGGTGGATCGCGTCGAGCACCGAGTCGAGACCGGCGTCGGTCATCCGCGGCCAGTCGGCGGAGGAGGGCACGTAGGAGTAGCCGTGATCGGCGAACACCGGCTCCCAGAGCGAGGCGTTCGGCTGCCCCTCGAAGGCGCCGAAGTGCCACTCGCGGAGCTCGACCATCGGCTCGGCCTCGAGCGACGGGTGCCCGGCGAGCGCCGCCGCCGCCGTGGTGCGGGTGCGGGTGAGGTCGCTCGTGAACGCCGCGACGAGCGGCACCTCGCGCATCCGCTCGCCGAGGGCCGCCGCCTGGCGCTCGCCGCGCTCGGTCAGGGGCGAGTCGCACCAGCCCTGCAGCTGGCCGGCGACGTTGAAGAGGGTCTCGGCGTGGCGGACGAGGTGGATCGTGCCGCTCACGGGCGCTCGCTCGCGGGCGTCGTCGGGCGGGCGGGGGTGGCGCGGTGCATGCGGTTCTCCGGGGTCAGCGCGCTACTCCGGAGCGGCGCGCGCGATGTGGAGGGCCAGGAAGGCGACCTCCTCGTTGGGCAGGGCGGCCTGGTACTCGGCCGCCACGAAGGAGCGGACCCGCTCGGCGGAGGCGATCGCGCGCGGGTAGCGGGCGCTGAGGCTGGTGAAGAGGAAGTCGTCCTCGCTCTCGAGCAGGCCGCCCGAGAAGAAGCGCTCGGCGAAGTACTGCAGGTGCGCCACGAAGCGGGCGGAGCGGAGGTCGTCGCGGTCGAGCGCGGCTCCGCTGGAGTGCTGGATGATCGCGGTCACCGAGCGGATGAGCTGCACGATCCGGAGCGAGTCGATCCCGACCTTGCCGAGCTCCGCGTTGGCGAGGTGGAACGCGACGTTCGCGGCCTCGTCGGCGGGCAGCTCCACGTCCAGGCGCTCGCGCATCCGCTCGACCGCCCGCTCCCCCACCGCGTACTGCACGGGGTAGACCGTCCGCATCTCCCAGGCCAGCCGGTTGGCGACCGAGAGCCCGCGCCGCTGCCGCTCCACCGCGAAGTGCAGGTGGTCGGTGAGCGCGAGGTACACGTGGGGGTCGAGCTTCAGCCCCTGCTCCTCCGCGTCGGCGACGACCGCGCGGGTGAGCTCGACGAACTCCGGCGGGATCTGCGCCAGGAGCTCGACGAGGTTGCGCTGATCCGAGTCGTCCAGCGCCACGAACACCTGGTCGACGCTCGAGGACTCGATCGCCTCGCCGGCCTTCGCTCCGAAGCCGATCCCCCTGCCCAGGAGCACGCGCTCGACGCCGCGCTCGTCGACGACGAGGACGACGCTCGAGTTGAGCACCTTCTTGATGGTCTGCATGCGTGTCTCCGTCGACGGCCGCGTCAGGGCTGGGGTGGGGGTGGCGGGGCCTCTGCCCGGAGAGCCGGACGGCGCCTCCGGGCAGAGGAGGATCATCCCAGATCCGCGCCGTTGGAGGCGATGACCTTCTGGTACCAGAAGAACGAGTCCTTCCGGTAGCGCTCGGTGCTGCCGTGGCCGAGGTCGTCCATGTCGACGTAGACGAACCCGTAGCGCTTCGAGATCTGCGAGCTGGAGGCGCTGATCAGGTCGATCGGCGCCCAGCTCACGTAGCCGAGCAGCTCCACGCCCTCGTCCACCGCCTGGATCATCTGCTCGAAGTGCGCGCGGAAGTAGTCGATCCGGTACGGGTCGTGGACCCGGCCGTCCTCGGTCAGCTCGTCGCGCATCCCGAGCCCGTTCTCGACGATGAACAGCGGCTTGCCGTAGCGGTCGTAGAGGTCGATCAGCGAGATCCGCAGCCCGACGGGGTCGATCTGCCAGCCCCACTCGCTCGACTCGAGGAACGGGTTCTTGACGCCGAGGACCGTGTTGCCGGGGGTGCGCTCGGCGTCGGGGCGCACGGACTCCGTCATCGACATGTAGTAGCTGAACGAGATGAAGTCGACGGGGTGCTCGCGCAGCAGCTCGACGTCGCCCGCCTCGAACGGGATCTCGACTCCGCGGCTCTCGAGCGCCCGCAGCGCCAGGCGCGGGTAGGCGCCGCCCGCCTGGACGTCGGTGCAGAGGTAGAGCATCCGCTCCTTCGCCTGCGTCGCCGCGACGTCGTCGGGGTGGCAGGTGTTGGGGTAGGTGGTCAGCATCGTGAGCATGCAGCCCATCCGCGACTCGGGCCACAGCTCCTTCAGCGTCCTCGTGACCGAGGCGGAGGCGACGAACTGGTGGTGCAGGGCCGTGTAGCAGGCCTGCTCCACGCTGCCCTCGACGGTCTCCTCGATGATCCCGCCCGAGGTGAACGGGTGGCGGATGATGCCGTCGATCTCGTTGAAGGTCAGCCACATGTCGACGAGGTGGCCGAAGCGCTCGAAGCAGGTCCGGGCGAAGCGCTCGAACAGCCCGATCGTGCGGCGGTCGACCCAGCCGTTGTGCTTCAGCGCGAGCGCGAGCGGCGGATCGTAGTGCGAGAGCGTGACCAGCGGCTCTATCCCGAGGCGCCGCATCTCGGTGAAGAGGGCGAGGTAGTAGGCGATGCCCTCCTCGAGCGGCTCCGCCTCCTCCCCCGTCGGGTAGAGGCGGGTCCAGGCGATCGAGACGCGGAGGGTGGTGAAGCCCATCTCGGCGAACAGCGCGAGGTCGCCGGGGTAGCGGTGGTAGAAGTCGATGCCGCGGCGCTTGGGGTAGTACTCGGTGTCGTCGTCGGCCATCGCCGCCGTGATGCTCTCCACCGTGTTGCGGTGGTGGATCGCGTACTCCTTCGGGTCCGCCTTCGGCTTGTAGGAGGCGACGTCGCTGACCGCCGGGCCGCGCCCGCCCTCGCGCCACGCGCCCTCGACCTGGTTGGCGGCGAGGGCGCCGCCCCATCGGAATCCGTCAGGAAGCGCCATCGGCGAGCTCCTTCTCTCTCTGCGTCACGGTCATGATCCGGTCGCCGGCGGTGATCCGCTCGGCGGCCTCGACGAGCACGGTGTACTCGGCGGAGTTGGTCACGAGCACCGGGGTCGTGGTGTCGTAGCCGGCCGCGGTGATCGCGGCCAGGTCGGCGGTGAGGAGCAGCTGCCCGGCCTCGACCCGGTCGCCGACCGCGACGTGCGCCTCGAACGGCGCGCCGTCCAGCTGCACCGTGTCGATGCCGACGTGGATGAGCACCTCGACGCCGTCCGCGCGGCGGAGCCCCACGGCGTGGCGAGAGGAGAGCAGCGCGATGACCTCGCCCGCGAACGGCGCCCGGACGGCTCCGTCGGTGGGGCGGATCGCCAGCCCCTCGCCGAGCACGCCGGCCGAGAACACGGGGTCCGGCACCTCCGAGAGGGGGATGACGGAGCCGGTGAGCGGCGCCTGCAGCGCGAGCGGGCTCCCGGCGGCGGCCGCCACGTCGCCGAGCGCCTGGACGCTGGCGGAGGCGTCGTCGCGCCAGATGACGAAGGAGACGACGAACGAGACGGCGACCGAGATCAGCAGGCCGATCACGGCGTTGAGCAGGTTCCAGGGGTTCAGCCCGTCGATGAACATCGAGATGCTCGCGACGCCGGGGCTGACCAGCGCGAACGCGGCGACCTGCGTGGCGCCGATGTAGGCGCCTCCGACGACGCTGCCCGTGATGACGGAGACGAGGGCGCGCTTGTTCTGCAGCGTGACGCCGTAGAGCGCCGGCTCGGTGATCCCGAAGAGGGCCGAGAGGCCGCCCGAGAAGGCGGTGGCGCGGAGGGTCGCGCTCTTGGTGCGCAGGGCGATCGCGAGACTGGAGCCGGCCTCCGCCGCGTTGTGGGCGAGCGAGGAGGCGAGGTAGAAGGTGTCCTTGCCCGCGCTGGCCATCGTCGCGATGGTCGGCGGGATGAAGGCCTTGTGCATGCCGACCGAGATGATCAGCGGGAGCACGCCGGCCAGCAGCGCGACGGCCACCCAGCCGAGCGCCCCGTAGAGGCCGATCATCGCGCCGGTGAGCATGGAGCCGAGCCAGTAGCCGAGGGGGCCGAGCAGGAAGATCGTGGCCGGAGCGACGATCACGAGGCACATCAGCGGCACGTAGAACGTGCGGATCGGGCCCCACGAGTGCTTCGTGAAGAAGCGCTCGACGACCGAGAGCAGCAGCACGGCCAGGATCGCCGGGAACACCTGGGCGTTGTAGGCGATGACCGGCACCGGGATGCCGAAGAGCGCGACGCCGCCCTCCTGGTTGAGCAGCGTCGTGAACGCCGGGAAGACCAGGACGCCGACGAGCCCGAGCGCGAGCGGTCGGTTCACGTCGAGCTTCTTCGCGCTCGTGTACGCGACGAGCAACGGCAGGAAGCCGAACACCGCGTCCGGGATGGCGGACAGCAGCTTGAAGTTGTCGGAGGCCGGGTCGAGCCAGCCCAGCGCCGAGGCGAGGACGAGGAACGACTTGAAGATGCCGGCGCCCGCGATGGCCGGGATGATCGGCGTGAAGACGCTGACCACGAAGTCCATGATCGTCGCGCCGAGGCGCTTGAGGGACCGCGGCTGCTTCGCCTGCTCCGCGGATGCGGTGGTGCCGCCGCGCAGCTTCTCGACCGCCGCGTACATCTCGCTGACGCCGCTGCCGACGATGACCTGCGTCTGCGGGCCTGTGACGACGCCGATCACGCCGGGCACCGCCTTCAACGCCTCGACGTCGGCCTTCGCGTCGTCCGCCAGCGCGAACCGCAGACGGGTCGAGCAGTGCTGCAGCTTCGCCACGTTGGCGGCGCCGCCGACGTGCTCGAGGATCGCCTTCGCGCTCTCCTGGGTACTCATCGGTACTCCTCCGGGTGTGTGGGGACGCGCGCTTCCCTGCGCTGTGCTGCCCGGCCGTCCGTCGCCGTCCCCGCCCCCTCCGGCACCGTCATCGGTGCTCCGGCGGAGCGTCAGGAGGCGTCCGGGCACAAAAAAAGGACCCGACGACGCTCATTACGCGTTTCGTCGGATCCTGCCTGCACGACCAGTCACATGTCCGAGAGCGACGCTAACACGGGGGTGGGTGGGGCGTCAAAGAGGGGGGGCGTGCGCTCGGCCATCGCGTACGGGCGGTTGTTGCACCGGTGTCGGCATGATGGACACGTGGACACTCTCGACGTCGTTGCGGCGGTCATCAGCGATCGCGGCCGTATTCTTGCCTGCCGTCGGCGGGCGGACAAGGCGGCGGGCGGGCTCTGGGAATTTCCCGGCGGCAAGAGAGAACCTGGCGAAACGGCTGAAGTCGCCCTCGCGAGGGAGATCCGCGAGGAGCTGAGCGTGGAGATCGAGGTCGGCCCCAAGCTGACGTCAGATGAAACGGAGGTCGGCGCTCTCACCATTCGGTTGCACTGCTTCCGAGCCGTGGTTCGTGGCCCACGCCCCACGGAGAGCACCGACCACGACCAACTCCTCTGGCTCCTTCCGAGCGAACTCCCCGGACTGGAGTGGGCCCACCCCGATCTGCCGGCCGTTCGGCTTCTTTCCTCTACGGATCGATGAGGTCGAAGCCCTCGTCAGACCTGAACGCTGTGATGATCGAGAGGCTGCGGATGAGATCCAGCATGTCCTCTTCCGGGCGACCGGGAAGCAGGATGACGGGGACTGCCGCGTAGCCCTCGCGCTGCGCAAGATGCGCATAGTCGAGCACCTGCCCGATGGCCATGCGGACGAAGGACCGGGCGGTCGACTTCTTGGCTTCGACGATCCAGCCGCTCGATCGGACGTACAAGTCCGGCTCGACCCGTGAGCTGCCGACCGGGAGGGTCAGACGACTGGGCGGCGTGCCGTTCTCGGTCAGCCAGAGCCCAAAGTCGGACTGCAGCTCGAACTCGATTCGGGAGACGACCCGGTCATCGAGAGGGCTGACATCCGCACCCGCGATGACTATGTCGGAGTGCTCGGGAGGCGTCCAGTCGCCGAGCGAGGCAGCGGGCTCCTGCATGCCACCATAGGTCGGCAGCCGAGTGATGTCCGCCGCGAGCGGCAGGAGAGTGAAGATGATGCCGCGTCGCTGCGTCCCTTCGGTGTCCGGGATGATCTCCCACCGGTAGGTCGGAGTCCCTGTCGTGAAGGCACCGATGTAGGTCACGCTCGTTCCCTGCACCGTGAAGAGCCGAAGCACCCGCCCATCCTGCGCCGCGTCCCGGAGAGCCCTGTTGCCGCGAAGAAAAACTTGGTCACCGACCTGCCCTTCTCCCGTGTAGGAGTAAGACCCGTCCTCGCGAAGTCCCTCGAACCGGTCGTAGCCGTATCGAGCTCCCTTCGCCGGATCGGTGAAGATGAAGATTTCACGGAGCGCTCGCGGCGTCACGATCCCCTGCTGCTGCTGCCCTCCGTAGGCGCGGTGAATATCACGCCGGAGGACCTGGTCGCCCACTTCCAAGGTGAACCGACGCTCGGTGGTGTCTCGTCGAAGCAGACGGGAGCGGACAGCCTCCGCCTGCGCTTCGGTCAGATCCCACCGAGATTCCTCAGCCGGAAGAGTTCCGTAGGAGGAGCGGAGGAGGCTTCGGATTCGACGCTGAGAAACGCCCAGTTCAAGTGAGAGTGTGGCGGGAGTAACGGGAGGCATCTCGCGAGACTAGGAATGCTCGGAGCACGTTCTGTCGAGATGTACTCGTGTTAGCGACAGAGTTACTCATATTGCCTAAGTGCTGAACTTTGTGCCGCATGCGTCCCAGAAGAGAGGTCACAGAAGAGACCATTACTCACTATCGCAGAGTTGAAGGACGCTAATGCGGTCACGCCGGCCGCTGTTGCGGCGTCGGGACGACCCTCCATCAGAGGAAAGAGGTTCTCCCCCTCAATACCGGCACCCCGCCAGCACCGCCTCCGACGCCGCCCGGTCCCGGGCGCCGATCCCGAGCCCGTACTCGCTGAGCACCGCCACGAACTGCTCCACGTACCCGCAGCGCAGCTCCGCGGCCGGTGGCAGCCACTCCCCCGGGCCGGCGTCGCTCTTCGCGCGGTTCGTCTGCTCGGAGGCGGCGACGAGGTTCGCGGGGTCGTTCGCGAAGGCGAAGCGCTGGTCGTCCGTCCACGACCAGGCGCCGTGGTGCCACGCCCAGCCGAGGGCGACGACGTGGTCGATCTGCACGAGGCGGGAGGTGTCGGTCCCGGAGACGAAGGCGACCGAGGTGCCGTCGTAGGGGTCGATCAGGGTGCCGGTGAGGACCTTGCAGTCGCGGGTGCCGGGCTTGAACACGGGGGCGAGCAGGTCACGGCCGAGGACGTCGTTGCGGGTGTCGCAGCCGTTGCGGTCGACGTCCGACCACGCCTGTCCGAAGAGGTCGCGGTCGTAGGGGACGGCGGCGGGGCCTTCGACCGCGGGGAGAGCGGCCAGCGTCGCGAGGGACGGAGCGGACGGCCCCGTTTCCGGAGCGGACGGCTCGACGTCCCCCGAGGGGCTGCTCGGCGCGGGAGCAGCGGGACTGCTCGACGCCGCAGAAGCACCGGCCGAGGAGGACACCGCCTCCGGTCCGCCTCCTCCCGCCGTGTCCGACAGCGCGACGGCGGCGACGGCGAGCGCCGCAGCTCCCAGCAGAGCGAGGATCGCACCGGCCCGTCGACGAGGGCGCCGGCGCACGGGGAAGGTAGGCCAGTGGCGCATGATCGACCCTCCTGCGATGAGACCCGCGATGCGGTCGACGCGACGCGCCTCCTCAGTATGCGGAGTGACCCGCTCCGGGCTCGACGGTCGGGTGGAGCGTCGGGAACGGGGCGGCCGCGCGGAGCGACAGCGTCGACGACCGGGCTCGAGCCTCCCGGAGGCCACCTCGTCGCGCCCGCGCCGTCGACCCGCGCCTGCTTGACTGCTCCCATGGAGATCTTCATCGGAGTGGTCGGCCTGCTCGGCGGGCTGGTCATCGCCGGGCTCGCGGTCGTCGCGGTGGTCATCGGACGGCGGCGGGCGGTGCCGGCGTCGCTGGTCGACGTCGAGGTGCGGCTGACGCACGCCGGGGACGACTGGTGGCGGGTGGGCGCGCGGGTGCGCAACTCCGGCCGCTCGCTCGTGCCGGTGACGAGCTACAGCGACGGGCGGCCGATCTCGGTCGATCTCGGCGGGGCCGTGTCGGCGGAGTGGTACGGGTCGGCTCCCCGGTCGGACGCGTGGCGGATCGATCCGGCGGTCGGGCTCCTCCTCGGACCCGTCGCGCTGGAGCGCGGGGCCGACCTGGGGGCGACCATCGTCGTGCGCGGGCGGCCGCAGGTGCGGATCGACGCGCCGCTGCGCTACGTGCCGGTGCGCGAGAACGTGATCGAGTCGCAGACGCCGGACGCCGCTCCGGTCTGGGGCGTGTCCGAGGCCGCGACCTCTCCGGCAGCAGCGCCTGCGTCGGCTCCCCCCGCGCCGATCCGCCCGCGCCAGCAGCGTCCGATGGACGCCGACCCGTCACGTCCCGAGCGCGAGAGCGTCCTCCGCGGCGGCTTCGGAGTGTGGGCGGCCATGATCGCGGGGGGCGCCGGAGCCGTCGGCGTCGCGATCGGGATCGCCCTCGAGCTGGCCGGCGTCGAGGCGTCGGGGCTCGGCGGCGCGGGCATCATCCTGATCGCGGCCGGCTTCCTCGGCCTCGTCGGCACCCTCGTGATCCGGCTGCTGCGCCGCTGGCTCGAGCCGCCCGCCCTCTGGCGGACGCCCGCGCAGCGCCTCCGCCGCCCCGGGACGATCACCGTCCTCATCCTGAGCTACGCGGGGCTGGCGCTGTTCTGCACCGAGTTCGCGGCGCAGTCGGTGACCGGCGACACGACCTGGGTGGCCGGTGTCGCCGTGCTGATGCTGATCGCCGCATTGATCGGCATGGGACTCGTCGGGTTCCTCCGTCTGGTGGTCCTGCTTGGCGTGCGCCGCGCCTCCCGGGAGACCCCGTGACCCGTGAGGTCGTCGTCGTCGGAGCCGGCCTGGTCGGAGCGGCGACAGCCCGCGCCCTCACCGAGCGCGGCGATCGCGTGGTGCTCGTCGAGCAGTTCGAGCGGGGTCACGACCGCGGCTCGTCCCACGGCGCGACGCGCATCTTCCGCCGCGGCTACCTCGAGGACGACTACCGCGCCCTCACCGGACGGGCCGGGCGCGCCTGGGCACGGCTGGAGGCTGAGACCGGCCGCCGCCTGCTGCACCCGGTCGGCGCGATCGACCACGGCGACCCCGCCGTGCTGGCCGCCGTCGAGGCTGTCCTCCTGCGCGACGGGATCCCCGTGGTGCGGATCGAGGCGGACGAGGCGCAGCGGCGCTGGCCGGGACTCCGCTTCGAGACCGACGTCCTGCTGCACCCCGAGGGCGGACGCCTCGACGCGGTGGCCGCGATCGACGCGATGCTCGACTCCGCCCTCGGACGCAGCGCCGTCCTCCGGACGCAGACGCGGGTGCTGGGCATCGAGGAGCGCGCCGACGACGTGCGCGTGCTGACCACCGATGGCGCCCTCGACGCCGACGCGGTCGTCGTGGCCGGCGGATCCTGGACGCCGCCGCTCGTGGACGGCCTCGTCCGCGCGGCCGGCCGACGCCTCCCTCCGCTGCGCGTCACGCAGGAGCAGCCCGCGCACTTCGCGACGGACCTGCCCCTCGACTCGTGGCCGAGCTTCGCCCACCACCGCGCCGGCCTGCCCGTCGTCTACGGGCTCGCGACGCCCGGAGTCGGGGTGAAGGTGGGCGAGCACAGCACCGGAGTCGTCGTCGATCCGGACGAGCGCACCTTCGAGCCCGAGCCCGAAGCGCTCGCCCGCCTCGTCGGCTACGTCGCGGAGTGGATTCCGGGCGTGGACGCGGCGAGCGCCACTCCGATCAGCTGCCTCTACGACAGCACGCCCGACGAGGACTTCGTGCTCGACCGCGTGGGCCGCGTGACTCTGGCGACCGGGTTCTCGGGGCACGGCTTCACGTTCGGTCCGGTCCTGGGCGAGCTGCTCGCGGACCTCGTCGCCGGCGGAGTGGCGCGGGAGCGGTTCCAGCTGCTGCCGGCGTGAGGGGCGGGTGCGTCCGGAGGAGTGGCTTCCGACCGGGGAGCAGCGGCTTCTGACCGGGGAGCAGCGGGTGGATTCCGACGCAGCAGCGTCTGCTCAGCGGCCTGCGGGGCCCGTCCCGTGCTGCTCGCGGCCGTCCGGGTCGAGGAGCACGGCGTCGTCCCAGCCGCTCGCCGCCTCCCTCGCACGGGCCTTCGCGGGCGCGCGCCGAGCCACCGCGACGACGATCAGCGCCCCCAGCATCACCAGGGCGGCGGTCTGCAGCGGCGGCGCGACCATCGCGAGCGCCTGCCGCACGTAGAGCTCCGGCGGGACCGTGATCGAGTCGCCCTGGTACTGGTTCGGCAGCAGGAGGACCACGACCGGGAGCGCGAGCACTGCGGCCCAGAGGACGACGGTCACCGCGATCGCGGCGGCCCAGAGCAGGCGGACCCGCGTCATCGGCCGGGAGCCCTCAGCAGCGGGACCACGACCGCCAGGCCGAGCGCGATCAAGCCGACGGTGAGGAACGGTCCGATCGCGTTGTCGCTGAGCACGCGGAGGTACTGCTCGGGCCCGAAGGCGCTCTGCGACGGCGAGTAGTCGTACCAGCTGTGGGAGCTGTTCCAGAGGGCGAGGAGTCCGACGAGGACGCTCACGGCGCCGACGACCGCCAGGGCTCCGGCGATGCGGCGAGTGGAGACAGCGGGGCGGGGGTCGGCGTCGGTCGCGTCGCGACGCTCACCGGAGCCGGGCGCCGCGTCGCCGGGAGCGGAGTCGGGTTCGGCGGGGAGCGGGACGGTCGGCTCGGTCGGGAGTGGGACTGTCGGCTCCGCGGGTCGGGGCGCGGTCGGCTCCGCGGGTGTCGGGACGGCCCGCACCGCCGCTCTCGCGCGCTCCGGAGCGGTCCGTCGGCCGGAGCCTCGGGAGCCCGTCGGGCGGCCGACCGATCGCACGTCCTCGTGCTCGGGAGCGGACCGGCCGCCTCTCCGGCCGGCCGAGCGCCCGGTGCCCGCGGCCCCGCTCGACAGGAACGGGGAGCGGAGGCGCTCCTCTCCGCTGCCGCGCCGCTCGGCCTCGCGTCCGTCGTAGCCGCGCTGGAAGCCCGCGTGGTAGCGCGGGTCGGTGCCGCCCTCGTCCGTTCCGCCGCTCTCGCGTGGGGAGCCGTCCGCTCCGGTGCTCCGCGCCATGCCGTCCCCCGCTTCGTGCAGTCGGGCCATCATGTCGCACCTCGCCCGCTGCGGGGAGGTGCCGGGCGGAGCTCGGGGTGCGGTCGGCGGACGCGGGGGTTCAGCGCCCGGCCGCGGTGGTGCGGGACGGGAGGCTGACGATCCCCGCTCCGACCAGCAGCAGGCCGATCGTCACCGCCGTCAGGGCCGGCCAGCCACCGGCTCCGACGGCCAGGCCGAGGAGCCAGCCGCCGGCGGCCGAGCCCGCGTAGAAGGCGATCGTGTAGACCGCGCCGGCGTGCCCGCGGAGTGCCGGAGCCGCCCGCGCTCCCGTCCAGGCGGCGCCGGTCGCGTGCAGGGCGAAGAAGCCGGCCGTGAAGACGAGGAGTCCGGCGATCACCACGGCCACGTTCTCGGCGAGCATCACCAGCAGTCCGACGATCATCAGGGCGACGCCGATCCGCATGACGAGGCGGGGACCGATCCGCGGCCCCCATCTCCCCGCGAGCCGGGAGGAGACGGTTCCCGCGAGGTAGGCGGCGAAGAGGAGGGAGACGAGCGCGGGCGCGAGTGCGAACGGGGGCGCCTCGAGCCGGAACGCCAGGTAGTTGTAGACCGCGACGAACACGCCGACCGCGAGGAACGTCTGCAGCGCGATCGCGACGAGCATCGGATCGCGGAGCACCTGCGCCGTCTTTGCTCGCCAGCCGCCGGGAGCAGTCTCGCGCGCGCCGCCGCCCCGGGGCGTGAGCACCGCGAAGACGATCGCCGCCGCTGCGCAGACGGCCGTCACGACGAGCAGGGCTCCGCGCCATCCGAGCGCCGCCGCGAGCGGTCCGGCGAGCAGGCGTCCGGCGGCACCGCCGATCGTGGTCCCGGAGACGTAGGCGGTCGCGGCGGCCGTCGCTCCGGCGCCCCCGACCCGGTCGTGGATCGCCGCGACGGCGAGCGCCGGGACGGCACCCAGTGCCGCTCCCCCGAGGAAGCGCAGGACGAGGAGGAGCTCGAAGGTCGGGGCGACGCAGGCGAGCAGCGCCAGGACCACGGACGTGAGGACCGCGATCCGCATGGATTCGAGCCGTCCGATGCGCTCGGCCACCGAGGCCCACGGCAGCACCGAGAGCGCCAGTCCGAGGGTCGCGGCCGAGACGGTGAGCGCGGCGTCGGACGGGGCGAGGGCCCATTCCCGCGCGAGCTGCGGGAGGACGCTCTGCACGGCGTAGAGCTCGGCGAAGGTCGCGACTCCGGCGGCGAGGAGGGCGATGGTCAGCCGCCGCTGCGAGAAGGGTGCCGCTGCGCGCATCGGTCGGGTGCGTGCGGCGGTGCTCATGATTCCGACGGTAGACCGCCTCCGGTTGCATGACTAATGTGCTTTCTCGTACTGTTCATGCGTTCTGGTCATGTCCGGATCTAGGGTGGTGGCGTGTCCGACGACTGGCCCGCGACCCTCCGCCTCCTGCCCCTGCTCGTCGCGGTCGCCCAGACCGGGAGCGTCACGGCGGCGGCAGCCGAGCTCGGGATCCCGCAGCCGACCGCGAGCCGGTCGCTCGCCCGGCTGTCCGCTCTGGTCGGCACTCCCCTGGTCCGCCGGGAGGGCCGTGGGGTGGTGCTGACGGAGGCGGGGACCCGTCTCGCCGAGGCCGCGCAGGACGGCATGTCGGTGATCCGCGCCGGGCTCGCGGAGGTGCGGCAGGCGGGCGACGTGGAGCACGGCCGGATCGACCTCGCCTTCCAGACGCTCCTCGGGGAGAGCTTCGTGCCGGATGTGATCCGCCGGTTCCGCCGCCGCTGGCCGCAGGTCGGCTTCGGGCTCCGTCACGGCTCCCGCGCCCTCTGCCTGCGGGCCGTGGCGGAGGGCGAGTCCGAGCTGGCGATCGTCGCGGATCCGCCCGATCTCCCCGGCACCACCACGACGACCCTCTACTCGGAGCCTCTCCTCGCGGTCGTGGACCCCCGTCATCCGCTGGCCTCGCGGCGCTCGGTCACGGTGGAGGACCTCCGCGGCCTCGACCTGATCATGCTGGCGCCCGGCTACGGCCTCCACGAGTCGGCCCGGCGCCTGCTCGCCGTGGACGGCCGCGACCCGGTGCCGGCGTTCGAGGTCGGCGACTACCGCGCCGCCCGGGGACTCGCGGCAGCCGGTCTCGGACTCACGATCCTGCCGCCGAGCCCGTCCTCGGTCGACGACGACGTCCGCGAGATCCCGATCGACGATCCGGGCGCGAGCCGTGAGATCGGTGTGCTCGCCCGCGACACCGGAAACCCGGTCGTCCCCGAGTTCCTGCGGGCCCTGCACGCCGCGGCGGCCGCCCGGCGCCGGTGACCGCTGCTCGGCTCTGCTGTCAAGCACAGGAAGCGGAGGCCCTTCGTGCAGCAAGCTTCGAGAGGATCCCCGCACCGCCAGCGACACCCCCATCCCCCCGCTCCTGCACCACGTCACCGAGGACGGCCCCGGTCATGATCCTTCTCCGCACCCACGCCAACCGCTGGACCGCGCGCGCCCGCCGCAGCGGCGTCGTCCTCGGCATCATCACCCTGGTCTCCGATCTCCCCCGCCCGGCCTACCGGACGGTCCGCCTCGACCCGACGAGCGGCGAGCGCTTCCTGCTCCGCGACACCGCCGAGCTCGAGGAGGCCTTCGCCGTGCTCCTCGCCGGGCTCGAGCGCTCGCGCATCGCGGCCTCGGCGCCCCCGGCCGAGTCCGCTCCCCCGTGCGCCCCGGTCGACGCGCCCGTCGCAGTCGAGGACGACCTCGAGGAAGCCGCCTGACCCGACGGCGTCCTTGCGGGGAGACCCTCACCGCGCATCAGGCGCCGAGCTCTCCGCCCGCCTCCTTCACACTCGACGTGTCGGATCGACGTGCCGTGACACCTCGACCGGCGGATCCGTCCTCGGCAGGTCCCGCGGACCGATGACCCGTCGGAGCCGGGCCGACCTGCGCGACCGCAGGAGAGCCCGGCGCCAGCGCGGATCGGTGCGGGCCCGGAGGCGGGGGTCGAGCGGGCGGAAGCCTCCCGCGGTCCGCTCCTCGATCAGCACGATCGTCGCGGTCGCGAGGTGCAGTCTCCGGATCGGCTCCCTCTCGGGATGCGGATGCCCGGAGCGCGTGCGGAGCTGCTGCTCCAGCTGCTCCGGGTCGGCGGACCACCAGGTGCTGACGCCGACGCGTCCATCGGGGAGAGGGAAGCGCTCGGTGATGCGGTACGGGAGGCCGTGCTCGGTCATGCAGTAGTGCCTTTCGAGGAGAGGGTCCGGGAGCCCGGGTCGCGCTGCAGCGGCCCGGGCTCCGGTTCACGAGGTGCGGGTCGAGCGACGGCGCAGCGCCGTCAGGGCGCCGCCGGCCAGGAGCAGAGCGCCGGCTCCGGCCGCGAGGGGCCCGGCCGCCGCTCCCGTCGAGGCGAGCACCGTCGGCACGAGTCCGACCGGAGGCACCGCCACCTGGGCGCAGCTGGCTCCGCCGTCGTCCGCGCACGGGTGCAGGACGGTCGTCGGATCGAAGCCCTCCGGGACCTCGGTCAGGCGTGCCCGGTTGGGGATGGTCCACGCGTCCGCGCCGTCGGCGACCCGTCCGGTCACGGTGAACGTCGTCGACGCTCCCGGGGCCAGAGACAGGTTCTCGACAGTCAGGTCGGACGACGCCGGGCCGCCGTCCCGGGAGATCGTGACGTCGCTCAGGTGCGCGAGCTCGGGGATGTCGGTGAGGGTCACCCCGTCCGCCGGCCGAGCCCCCTCGTTGGCGACCACGATCCGGAACCCGGCACGCCCGCCGTGGTCGACCTGATTCCCGATCGCCGTCTTCTCGATGGAGAGCCTTCCCTCGACGGGCGGCACCGGGATCTCGGCGCAGGACGACGTCGCATCGTCAGCGCAGGCGTTCTCGACCGTCGGCGGGTCGAAGCCCTCGGGCTGGTGGGTGATCGAGACGCGGTTGGGCAGGGTCGCGGCGTCGTACCCGTCGGCGACCCGGCCGCTGACGTGCAGCGACACCTGGCCGCCGGCGGGGATGTCGAGACCCGTGACGGGCTCCGTGGCCGGCTGCGTTCCTCCGGCGCCGTTCTCGATGGTCGCCTCGAGCAGGTGGTCGAGCGTCGGGACGTCGGTCACGGTCACGTCCGTCGCGTCGACCGTTCCGGTGTTCGCCACGACGATGTCGAAGCCCGCCGTGCCGCCGTGCTCGGCGCTCGCCTGGGACGCGGTCTTCCGGATCAGGAGCGACCCCTCGCCGATGTCGTGCGGGACGGTGGCGCAGGGGTTCGCGTCGGTCCCCGTGCCGGACGAGGCGGGAGCGAAGGGCGCATCGGCGAGGCAGGCCGTGTTCGTCAGCGCGCGGTCCCCCTCGCCGGTCACGATCACGTCGAAGGTCAGCTCGGCCGTCGCCCCGACCGGCAGGCTGCCGGCCGCCCAGGAGATGCGGCCCGTCTCCGCATCGATCGTGGCCGTGCCCTGCGAGGCGCGGAGGGAGCCGGAGTCGAGCTCGGCGTCGTCGAGCACGCCCTTGTCGAGGTAGTCGATGACGGCGGCGTCGGAGTAGTCCCCGGTCCCGTCCGAGGTCAGCGTCACCCGGTAGGGCACGCGGGCGCCGCGGAGCAGCGGAGTGGCGGAGTCGACCGACGAGGTCTTCGCGATGGTCACGTGCGGCGCGAGCGGATCGAGGCGTGCGACCGCGACCGCACCGTCCGAGCCGTAGGCCCAGTCGTCGATCGCCCGCAGGTCGCCGTAGGAGCCGTGCACCGAGTCGTTGGCGTTGGGGACGCGGCCCCGCCCGGAGTCGTCGCCCTCCCAGCGGTGCACCCCGCCGGACGAGTCGGTGCCGCCGTCGCCGGACGTCACCGAGGAGGTGCCGGAGTACCGCTCCGAGTTCGATCCGGCGAGGAGCGAGTCGTCCCAGTGCACCGTCGACGGGTCGTCGCCGCCGCCGGTCGACCTCACGACGGACACGCCGCCGGCGGACGTCTCGGCGTCGACCCGCGTGAAGTGGAACTCGTTCGTGCGGCCGATGGAGGCACGGAAGGTGACGTCGGGGTCGGTCACGTCGACCGTCCCGCCCTTCGCGTCCCGTCCGTCCCAGTCGACCGAGAAGGGACCGGTCGTCCCCGCGATCCGGGTGAGGTGCACGTCGCGCTCGCCGTCGTAGGCGCCGTCCCCGTCCGCATCGACGTCCACGACGACGGTGCCCGGCTGCGTCCCCAGGACGCCCGTGAGCGTGCCCGCGTCGGAGCCCGCGGACGACCGCCGGAAGGCGAGGCCCTCGATTGTCGGCGCCTGGTAGGCCGGAGCGATCGACTCCGGCAGGTCGGACGACGGCGGGTCCAGGAAGAGCTTGTAGGTCTGCAGGCCGTCGATCCCGGAGCGTCCGGACGCCTGGACGTACTGCGCCCCGATGCCGCCCGCCTCGCTCGACTGCGGCATGGGGACCGAGAGATAGGACGGATCGGACGACCCGACCTTCACGTTGCCCTTGTTCGTGGCCTGGACCGTCGAGGCGACCCCGTCGTAGCCGCGCAGCCCCAGCTCGTAGCGGGCGCCCGTCTCCGTGACGGCGTGGAGCGTGAAGGACGAGCGCCGCTCCTCGGGCGAGGAGTAGGACTCCTTCGCCCCGGACTGGATCGCATAGGAGTCGGACCACACGCGGCCCGCGACCGCCGCGCCCCGTGCGTCTTGGACGCCGATGCTCCAGACGAGGTTCACCGGGGCCGTCACGTCGTCGTCGGACACCCGGATCTGGAAGACGCCGGTCTCGTCCGCCACGAACGAGCCGCCGGCGGACACCGAGGGCGCCGCTCCGGGCGCGAAGTCCTGCTCGTCGAGGACGGCTCCGCCCGGAGCCGTCACCCGGGCGGTACCGCCGCCGGTCTCGCCCTCGCCGGTGCCCGAGCCCGCCTGGAGCGGGTGGAGGTCCACCCGGAGCGTCTCGCCCTTCTGGACCCAGGCCGAGACGGTCGTCACGCCGGCGTTCGTCGCGCCTCCCTGCAGGAGGGTGTTCTCGATCGTCGTGTGAGGACCGTCGGCGGCGAGGGCGGGCGGCGGCGCGAGGCCTCCGCCCAGCAGCCCGCTCACGAGCACGCAGCCCGCCGTCGTGCCGACCAGCGCTCGCGCCGTCCGCGCTCGGGGTCGTCCGCGCTCGTCCCGCCCCGACTGTTCCGTTCGACTCATCCGATGTCCTCTCCTCTGCCGACCGAGCGCACTGCGTCGGCGGCGACCGTTCAGCCCCACGGAAGGAGAGTATTGCTCGGTTCGACTGTCACCGCGGCCGGGACGGCTGCATCCGTGGAGAACGGCGCGAGATGGGCGCTGTGGAGGAGGAAACGGCGCATGAGACGAGCCGAGCTGCGTGTTCGCGACACGTAATCGCAGAGCCTGCGAGGAGTGATCGCGAGCGCGGGCGCGGACTGATCGCGGATGCGGGCGGAAGACGGTCGACGTCGTCGACGGCGCGAAGAGGCGTCCTGCGAGGCGGAGAACCGGCTGTTCCCTCGCCCTGCACTCACCGGGAGACCGACGCCGACGGCCACCGGAACGAGCGACCGTTAAAACGAGAACGGCCCGCCGAAGCGGGCCGTTCTGCTCTGTCTCAACCAGAGTGCGCCCGGAGGGATTCGAACCCCCAACCTTCTGATCCGTAGTCAGATGCTCTATCCGTTGAGCTACGGGCGCAGTCCATAGCGTGGGCCAGAGGCGCACGCAACGAGGTACGACTATACATGCCGGGAGCCCCCTCCGCGAATCGGCGGCGGGGGCGCAGACGGCTCCCTCTCGGGACGCCGCCGCAGCCACCAGAACCCAGGCTCCGTCGGGGTGTCCCGGAGCGCCTCGCAGAGCCTCCGACCGGCGGACGCCGCTGCTCCCCCTCACGGCGTACCGTGGGCTCATGGAGGCCGCCGCGATCGAGCTCGTGGGCTTCGTCGTCTCTCCGCTGCACCGCTACGAGGGCCGCCCCGCCGATGGTCCGGTGCCGTCCGAGGGCAACGAGCAGCCCGAGCGGATCGAGATCCGCGCAGGCCTCGGCATCGTCGGCGACCGCTTCTTCGCCCAGCGCGCGCACCGCCCCGCGGCGATCACGCTCTTCGCGGTCGAGACCCTCGAGCACATCGCCGCCGAGCTCGGCGCAGGGGCCTTCGACCCCGCCGACGCCCGCCGCAATATCATCGTCCGCGGCGCCGACGTCGATGCCCTCGCCGGCCGCACGTTCGCGATCGAGCAGGGCGGGGAGCGGATCGAGTTCCAGGGCGGACGACCGGCGAACCCCTGCGCCTGGATGGACGTCGTGCTCGCCCCCGGGGCGTTCCGGGCGATGCGGAGGCGCGGCGGCGTCCGGACCGCTCCTCTGACGAACGGCGTCCTCCACACCGGGCCGGCCCGCCTGATCCTCCACAGGTCGGACGACATGCTGATCTGAGCCCGGCGGCGAGCGCTTAGGCTCGCAGCGACCGACTCCCACGATCGAAGGAGGCCCCGTGCTCCGCCCGAGCGACCTCCTCCCCACCCTCGCCACGACCCTGCGGCGCGGAGTCCGCGACGTCTTCGCGACCACGCGCTCCCGGGGGCGGGATCCGCACCGCCGCACCCGCAGCACCGACGTCTCGGTCCAGCGCGTGCACCACCGCGACGTCTGGGCGCGGGTGAGTACGGTGGGGCGCGACGGCGAGCGCACGTTCGTCCTCGTGCCGGGGATCGGAGTCGCGGCCACCTACTTCGAGCGCCTCGCGCCCGCGCTCAACGAGTTCGGTCCGGTGCACGCTCTCGACCTGCCGGGCTTCGGCGGCGTGCCGCACCCGATCGACGCGCGGCGCATGGACATCGGCGACTACGCCGAGCTGGTCGGCGCCGTCATCGACGAGCTCGGCCTCGACGATCCCGTCGTCCTCGGCCACTCGATGGGGACGCAGGTCGTGGCCGAGCTCGCCGCCCGCCGTCCGGAGCTGACCACCATCGTCCTGCTCGGACCCGTGATGAACCGGCACGAGCGCCGCCTCCCGACCGCCGCGCTCCGCTTCGCCCAGTCGAGCGTCCGCGAGCCCCTCAAGGTCGCGATCCTCGCCGCGGGCGCCTACCTCCTCTGCGGACCGCGCTGGTTCTCCCGCGTGCTGCCCGAGATGATGCACTACCGGATCGAGGAGACCGTCCCCCGGATCCGCGCGTCCGCCCTCGTCATCCGCGGCGAGTTCGACCGGCTCGTGCCGCACGAGTGGGCGGAGGAGATCGCCCGGTCGATGCCGCACGCGCGGGCCTGGGAGATCCCCGACGCCTCCCACTCCGTGATGCACGCGCACGCGGAGGAGGTCGCCCGCCTCTGCGTCGAGCACGCGCGGGCGCCGCAGCCCGACCGGGACGAGGCCGCCCTCCGCCGCTACCCCGACTCGGAGGTCGATCACGCCGAGGAGGACGCGCCCACCGAGGACCCGATCGGCGCTCTCCGGGGACGCATCACCGAGCTGGCCGGCATCCTCATGGACGACGACTCCCTCATCGCCGAGGGCAAGACCCTCCACGCCGAGGCGAGCGATCCCGAGGCACTGCACCAGGTCGCTCCGGACCCGGGCGACGGCGAACTCGTCGAGGGCGGCGGACCGAGGAAGGACGGCGAACAGGACGGCTGACCACCGCACACCGCCACCACCCGCACGTCGCGCGGCGTGAGACGCCGAGCGCAGCAAGAGCAGCCCTCCCGCCGACGCCACTCGGCGCCCGCCCGTCAGGACTCCGCGCCGACGATCTCCTCGCGGATGCGCCGCAGATCCTCGGCGAGCGCCCCCAGCAGGATCCAGTGCTGCGGATGCGGAGTCGCGATCACGAGCGGCGCGGTGAGAGCGGGCAGCTCGTCCGTGATCGCCTCCGGCTCGGGAACGTCGACCGAGGACTGCACGAGGAGCCGCAGATCGTGGGCGGCCCGGTGCAGCTGGACGGCGATGTCGGCGATCGTCGGCTCCCCGACGAGCTCGTCGTCATAGAGGTCGTGCACGGTCCGGGTCATGCCGCGGACCCGGGTCACGATGCGCCCCAGCCGCGGGACGACGGAGTCGAGGGCCAGCAGCCGGTCCCGGTGGGCGGAGCGGCGCGGGTTGAGGCGGAGGGACTCCTCGCCGGTCGCGATCGCCTCCTCCGCCTTGCTCTGCATGGTCTGCAGCAGCCGGGCGTTGATGAGCAGCTCGTCGAGCCGACGTCGCGGGACGGGGGCCTGGAGGGCGTCGCCGAGGTCGTCGAGGGCAGCGGCGAGCTGAGCGGTGAGGTCTCCGATCGCCCGCTCGGCCGGCGCCAGCACGACCGGAGGGACGATGAGCACGTTGATGACGACTCCGACGGCCGCGCCCACTAGGGTCTCGAGGATGCGGTCGAGCGCGTAGTTCGGCGTGACCGCGCCCACCGAGAGCACGAGCATCGCGCTGATCGGGATCTGCACCGCGGAGGCGGGGGTCAGGCGCACGGCCCACCCGACGGCGATCGCGGCCACGATCGCGAGGAGCACGATGATGCTCTCGCCGCCGAGCACCGTGCCGATCACGGATCCGACGATCACGCCGATGATGACGCCGACCGAGCGCTCGAGGGCCTTGGAGAACGACTGGTTGATGCTCGGCGCGACGACGAGGAGCGCGGCGATCGCGCCGAAGACGGGCAGCGTCCCTGGGAAGACGACGCCGGCGAGGAGCCAGGTGACGACCGTGGCGGCCGCCGTCTTGACCAGCTGCAGCACCGGCGGCCGCGTCGGCACGGTGAAGCTCGAGGTCAGGCGCATGGGACCACGGTAGCGAGCGCCCGCCGCCTCGCGGTCCCCGCGCGGGTCACCGGCTCGCGGCCGCCTCGACGCTCGCGAGCACCGCGCGGAGCGAGCGCGACGCCTCCGTCCGCAGATCGGCGGGCACCCCCGAAAGCAGCGCCCGCTCGGCGTCGAGCACCTCGGGGAAGGCCCGGTCGACCAGCTCCTCCCCCTCGCGAGTCAGCGTGATGAGCGAGCCGCGCCCGTCCGCCGGGTTCGCGGCGCGCCGCACCAGGCCCCGCCGCTCCAGCGAGTGCACGCGCTTGGTGATCGCGGGAGCGGAGGCGAGGGCGATCGTCCGGAGGGTCGTCGGCGACTGCGGAGCGCCGGCGCGACGCAGCGTGGAGAGCACGTCGAACTCGCCGCGAGTCAGCCCGTAGGCGGCGAGCAGCTCCTCCGTCGCCCGCACGATCAGCGCGGAGGCGCGGATCACCCGCCCGACGACGTCGACGGCGGAGGTGTCGAGCTCGGGCCGCAGCACCGCCCAGCCCGCCCTGATCTCGTCGACCGCGTCACTCGGCTGGCCTTCAGAGTCATTCACACGTAAAGTATATCTGCTTCACCCGTGAAACACTTCTCCGGCCGCCGCCGCTCGGACCCCGATCAGAGGACCCGATGGCCGCCACCCCCGTTCTGCCCCACCCCCGCGAGCTCCTCGCCTTCGGCCCGCACGCCGGCGCCCATCGCGTCGCCCTGCGCGCCGGCGTCTCGATCGCCGTCCCGCTGCTCGTCCTCTGGGCGCTCGGCCGCACCGATCTCGCCCTCTACGCGACCTTCGGCGCCTTCACGGCCCTCTACGGTCGCCAGCACACGCACCGGCCGCGCCTGCTGATGCAGCTGTCGGCCGCCGCGTTCCTCGTCACCACCGTGACCCTCGGCACCGTCGTCTCCCTCTCTCCTCACCGCGACTGGCTGATCATCCCCGTCGTGGTCGCCGTGACCGTCGCGGCGGCCTACCTCAGCGACGCCCTGCACTGGCACCCGCCCGGCCCACTGTTCCCGGTGTTCGCCGTCACGGCGTGCGCGTCCGTCCCGTCCGAGCCCTCGCGGATCCCGCTCGCCGTCGCTCTCGCCGCGGGCTCCGCCGCCTTCTCGGTCGTCGTCGGCCTGAGCGGTCTCGCGCTCCCCCGCGCACGCCGCCTCGCCCCGACGCCGTGGCGCACCTCGTTCCGCGCGGCGGCGGCCCGTCCGGCGACGCGCGCCGCCCTGCTGCGCTTCGGGGCCGTCGTCCTGGTGGCGGGCACCGTCCCGACCGCGACCGGCCTGGGCCACCCCTACTGGGCGATGGTCTCCGCCGTCGCAGCCGTCTCGGGAGCGGACGCGGGCGCCCGGCTCGTGCGCGCGGGCCACCGGATGCTCGGCACGATCGTCGGAGTGCTGATCGCGGCCGCGCTCCTGGCCCTGCCGCTCTCCCCGCTCGCCGTGATCGTGGTGGTGGTGCTCCTCCAGATGACCGCCGAGCTCGTCGTCGGCCGCAACTACGGTCTGACCCTCGCCTTCGTCACTCCGCTCGCGATCCTCATGGTCGAGCTCGCGCACCCCGTCGACGAGCTCGTGCTGCTGCGCGACCGGGCGCTCGAGACCGCGCTGGGCGTGCTCGTCGGAGTCGTGGCGACGCTCCTGACCCACGCCGCCTCGCAGCGCTCGCGCTCCCGCTCCTAGGCTCAGGAGGATGGACCGCACGATCCCCGCTGTGCTCGCCGAGATCACGGCGGCCGTCGCCGAGGTGCGCGACGTCGCACGGTCGCAGCAGGACGGCGCGCGGGCCCGCGTCGCGGACCGGCTCGACGAGCTGTTCGCCGGAGCGACGACCCGCCGAGAGGTCCGGGCGGCGGCCGCCGACGCGCTCGGGCTCTGGGGCGGGGCGGGCTCCTTCTCGGACGTCGACTCGGCCGAGGCCGACCACGCGGTCAGGCGCCTGTACCGGGCCCTGCGCGCCGGCCGCTCCTGGCTGCTCCACGCCGGCTGACCCGCACGTCGCGACCGCCGCACGACGCCGAGAACGACGAAGGCCCCCTGCTTCCGTGGAAGCGGGGGGCCTTCTCGTTGGCGGTACCGGTGGGATTTGAACCCACGGTGGACGCAAGCCCACACATGTTTTCGAGACATGCTCCTTCGGCCGCTCGGACACGGTACCGGGGTCGAGTGTACGCGACGGCCGGAAGTCGCGCCAATCGAGACGACGGGCCGCCGTCAGGCGGGGAGGAGGAAGCCGAGCACGCGGTCCCACTCCGGAATCGCGAGCAGGTGGCCGCGGCCGGGAACGACCTCGAGGCGGGAGTCGGGCAGCCGTGCGGCGTACCACTCGGCGTGGCGGCGGCCGGCGACCGCGTCCTCGGCGCCGTAGAGGAGGAGCGCGGGCGGCTCGGCGGACTCGACGGCGAAGCCCCACTCCTGCACGCCGTAGCCGATGAGATCAGCGGCCATGCCGAGGGCGCCCTGGGCGGCGGCGCGCTCGAGCATGCGCGAGAGGCGCTCGCGGACTCCGGGGGTCTCGAGCACCGCGGTGTCGGCGTCGCCGGAGCCGAGCATCCCGAGCAGCGCGTCCGGGGCGGGGGTCGGGCCGAAGGCGCCCTCGAGGGTGCGGGTGAGCGAGCGGACGGCCTCGTCGAGCGGGAGGTCGGCCAGGCGGGCGAGCTCGGCGCGGTTCTCGTCGCCGACCCACGGCACGGCGCTGTCGGGAGCGGGCGTGCCGATCACGGCGACGCGCTCCACGAGGCCGGGGTAGTTCGCGGCGAGTGCGAGGGCCACGCGGCCTCCTGCCGACCAGCCGGCGGCGCTGACGGAGGCGATGCCGACGGTCGCGAGGTACTCGGCGATGTCGGCGGCGGCCTGCTCGGGGCTGGCTCCGACGCCCGCTCCGGCGGGGTCGAGGTCGGTCAGAAGGGAGGAGGCGCCGTAGCCCGGGCGGTCGAACGAGAGCAGGCGCACGCCGTGGCGCGCGGTCTCCTCCGGGTCGGGGTCGAAGTCCGAGGAGCCGGGAGCGGGATGCGCCAGGACGACGACCCGCTCGGCGCCCTCGGGGCCGGACCAGCTGACTCCGAGCGGGCGGCCGGACTTGAGGACGTGCACTGTAGAGGGCATGTCCCCCAGTCTCCCGCAGACGTCCGACGCCGACGGGGCGGCGCTCGGGGCGGCGTCGTCTTCCGTGGCGCGATCCCCCGCCTCCACCCCCTCCGCGACGACGCTCCTCCACAGACGGCTTCCACGTGACCTCTCCCCCGGCCTGGCGCGCCCCGCTCCCGGCGTCGGTGGTCGACGGTACTGTCGAAGACACGTTCGAACGAGCGGCGGTGTCGGGGGTCCCCCGTAGCGTCGCGCTCGTCCCCCTCCCCCGCCCCGAAAGGACCTCATGGCCTCCTCGAAGACGCGCACCGCCCCGTACCGCTGCTCGGAGTGCGGATGGACGACCGCGAAGTGGGTCGGCCGCTGCGGCGAGTGCCAGCAGTGGGGCTCCGTGATCGAGAGCACCGAGCGCACCGGCCTCGTCCGCGCGGTCGCCGCTGTGGCTCCGGCCGCCGGCCGCATCGCGCGGCCCATCACCGAGATCGAGACCACGTCGGCGGCGCACCGCCCCACCGGCGTGGGCGAGCTCGACCGCGTGCTCGGCGGCGGGATCGTCTCCGGCGCGGTCGTGCTGCTCTCGGGAGAGCCCGGCGTGGGCAAGTCGACCCTCCTGCTCGAGGTCGCGAGCCGCGCCGCGGCCGAGGGCCAGCGGGTCCTCTACGTCAGCGCGGAGGAGTCGGCCGCGCAGGTGCGCATGCGGGCCGAGCGCACCGGCGCGATGCACGACAGCCTCTTCCTCGCGGCCGAGACCGACCTCGCCACTGTGCTCGGCCAGATCGACGAGGTCCGACCGGACCTGCTCATCGTCGACTCGGTGCAGACGGTCGCGAGCGACACCGTCGACGGCCTGCCCGGCGGTCCCAGCCAGGTCCGCGAGGTCGCCGCGACCCTCATCCGCGTCTGCAAGGAGCGGGCGCTCCCCCTCGTGCTCGTCGGACACGTCACGAAGGACGGCTCCATCGCGGGGCCGCGCCTGCTCGAGCACCTGGTCGACGTGGTCTGCCACTTCGAGGGCGACCGGCAGACGGCGCTGCGCTTCGTCCGCTCGCTCAAGAACCGCTTCGGCCCGACGGACGAGGTCGGCTGCTTCGAGATGACCGCCGAGGGCATCGCCGAGATCCCCGACCCGAGCGGTCTGTTCCTCAGCCGCACCCGCTTCCCCACCCCGGGCATCTGCGTCACGGTCGCGATGGAGGGACGCCGCGCGCTCCCCGTCGAGATCCAGGCGCTCGTGATCGCGAACGACGGCGAGCACCCCCGCCGCGTCACGAACGGAGTCGACGCGTCCCGGGTCGCGATGATCCTCGCGGTCCTCGAGCGGCAGGCGGGCATCCCCCTGCGGCGCTGCGACGTCTACGTGTCGACCGTCGGCGGCGTGAAGCTCATGGAGCCGGCGGCGGACCTGGCGATCGCGGTCGCCATCGCCTCCGCCCACGCCTACACGCCGCTGCGGCCCGGGATCGCCGCGTTCGGCGAGATCAGCCTCTCGGGAGACATCCGGCCCGCCTCCGGAGCGAAGCAGCGCGCCTCTGAAGCGACACGACTCGGGCACTCCTCGCACCTCGACTCCAGCGCCTTCACCCTCTCGAGCGCGATCACCCACGCGCTCGTCCCCGTTCCCGAGCGCATCCGTCCGGAGCGGGTCCCCGCGCACTGACGGCCGCGTCCCCGGCACGCTGCACACGCACCCGTCCACCGATCGGAGCCGCGGGCGCCCCCGTCCACCGCATCGTCGATGCATCGACACCGGAGGCGAACACCGGCTCCATGGGCACTGCTCAGCAGCTCCCCGCGCCCACCGCACGCGTCCGCTCCGCCGCAGCCGCCCGTCGCAGCCTGCCCTAGACGCCGCCCGCGCCGCCGCTCGAGGAGCTCGACGAGGATCCGACGTAGCTCGACGTCGATGACGAGAACGAGGACACGCTGCCGGCGAAGGCCGCCGCGTGGAAGCCGTTCGGTCCGGAGTACCAGACCGGCTCCTCGCCGGTGCGCTCGTAGGCCGACGCGAGCTCCGCCGACCACTCCTTCTCGAGACCGAAGAGCACGGCCCACGGCAGCAGGCGCTCCGTCACTTCGACCACCTCGACCGGTCCGACCGTGCGCCGGTCCGCCCCGCGGGGCGACTGCAGCATCGCGATCCGGTCGGCCTCGGCCAGGCGGATGTACAGCTCGAGCCCGCGCAGATGGTCGCGCAACTCCGCGCCCGCGGCCGTCAGCGGCACCCTCGAGACCAGGATCGTCCCGACGACGGCCGCGACGATCGCGACCAGCATCAGCACGAGCGGGAGCGCTCCGCCGAAGGAGCCGGTCATCAGGAGGATCGCGCCCAGGAAGGCGGCCATGACACCCAGCAGCAGCGGGACGATCACGAGCACGCTGCCGCCGATCGTCCCGGCCTTCTTCAGTCCCGCCTCGGTCACCCGGTTGCCCAGCGCGGTCCGGAACTGTCCGACGGCCTTGCCGAACTCCTTGTCCTTGCCGGAGAGCTCACGCACCGTCCCCGGCACCCGGCCGAGGGCGATGTCGAGGAACTCGCGGTCGTCGGAGGCGAGGGGCCGCGGGCGTCCCGCGCGTCGCGTCGGCGTCGTCGCGGGGTCGAGCACCCGCACGGCGTACTCCTGCTTCCGCCCCTCCCCCGTCTCCTCGATGCGCACGAGTCCGCGGACGGCGGCGTCCAGGAGTCCGGCCGCAGGGGCCTTCGACGTCTTCCGCAGCAGCGCGGCGGAGAGGAACAGCCCCTCCGCGGGCGGGTCGTACTCGGCGACGACGGTCGGGCGGCCGGGAGCGTCGCGGAGCACGGTCCGGCGGCGGTGCACGGCGAGCGCGAGGCCGATCAGGACCGCGGCGAGGCCGCCCAACTGCACCCAGGACCAGCCGGAGGCGAGGTAGCGGTCGTCGCGCGGCGTGAAGGTCCCGGGAGCGAAGCCGATCGCCACGGTCACGTTCTCGCCCGGAGCCAGCGACTCCCCCGATGCCGTGACGACCGCGCCGTCGCGGCCGATCGGGCAGGGCGTCGTCGAGCCCTCCGGTCCCCGGTAGCAGCTGACGGTCCCCGTCGCGGCGGAGGCCAGCGACCCGGCGAGCTCGACGCGCACGTCGTAGCGGTCGAAGGACTGGCGCCAGCCCGTGCCGTTGACGTCCCAGTAGAACTCGTCCTCGCCGCTGCGCGTGCCGGATCCAGGGAGGGTCGTGTTGTGCTGCGTGTAGGTGAAGACGTAGGTCTGGCTGCCGCTGACGAACTCGTCCGCCGCGCTGGTGACCAGGAGGAAGCCGTCCTCGCGCTCGGTGTCGACCGGCCGCGCTGCCCCGTCGCCGTCGGTGACGGATACCAGGTCGACGTCGGTCGGGTGCCCCTCGTAGTCGAGCGGGATCGCGCGCTGCATGCCGCGGTTCTGCGACGGCGGGAACTCGGCGACGAAGGTCTCGACGGTGGTCAGCGTCGAGCGGCCCTCCTCGTCGCGGTCGAGGCGGAAGTCGGCCGAGTACTCCGAGAACCGGAAGCCGTCCACATCCGCGCGCACGACACCCGCGACGGTGTGCGCACCCGCGACGGGCTGCGGAGCCGCCACGGCCTGCGCCGCCGCTCCGCCGACCAGCAGCGGGACCGCGAGGGCCGCAGCCGCCGCTCGCCGCGCGACCACCCCCGCCCGGCCGGTCGAGGCGGACAGGATCGTGCCGAGCAGCCCCCACATGCCTGCGATGCTACGCGCCGACGCACGGCCGGCACGTCCCCCGGGCGGACTACTGGAGCAGGAACTGCGTGGGCGAGCCCGAGGGGATGCCGGCGACCGACACCGACAGGTTGTAGGCGGCGCCGCCCGCCTCGACCGCCTCGCGTCCGCCGGAGCAGGTGTCGGCGGAGGAGCGGGTGCGGTCCCACGTCAGCGCGCTGCCCATCACCGAGCGGCCCGCCTGGAGGAGCACCGGCAGATCGGCCGCGCCGGTCTGGCAGTCCGTGGAGGTCCAGATCTGCTCGGAGCCGCTCGTGATCGTGAAGACCTGCTTGCTCGTGCCCGCGTCGATCACGCAGTCGGTGCTCGAGATGTTGGCCAGCGAGAGCGAGAGCTGCGGATCCTCGCCGGGCGCGTAGCTCGTGGCGTCCGTGACCGCGGTGACGGCGACGGAGTCGGCCGTGCAGGCGGGTGCGGCGCCGGGCGTCGCACCGGGCGAGGTGGTCGGGTAGAGCGTCGGCAGCACGACGGTCGGCGTGGGGCTCGACGCGGCGTCGGAGCCGGTCATCCGCGGGAGCAGCGACAGCACCACCGCCAGGCCCGCGACGATGACGACCAGCGCGAGCAGCACTCCGGCGCGGCGTCGCCGGTAGACCCGGGAGGGCAGGCGGCGGGGCGGCGGAGTCACCGGGACAGGCTACGACGTGGCGGCGGTCAGAGCGTCTTCAGCATGCGGGTGTTGCCGAGCGTGTTCGGCTTCACCCGGGCGAGGTCGAGGAACTCGGCGACTCCCTCGTCGGGAGAGCGGAGCAGCTCGGCGTAGACCTCGGGGTCGACGACCTTCTCGCCGATCGGCTCGAAGCCGTGGCGGGCGAAGAAGTCGACCTCGAAGGTGAGGCAGAACAGGCGCTTCAGGCCGAGCTCGCGCGCGTCGTTCTCGAGGCGCTCCAGGATGTGGTGACCCACACCCCTCCCGAGCCAGTCCTGCGCGACCGCGAGGGTGCGCACCTCCGCGATGTCGTCCCACATCACATGCAGCGCACCGCAGCCGATCGCCGTCCCGTGGCCGTCCTCGGCGATGCGGAACTCCTGCACGGCGCCGTAGAGCACCACGCGGTCCTTGCCCAGGAGGATGCGCTCGTTCACGAGCGGCTCGCTGAGCTCCTGGATGAAGGGGACATCGCTCGTGCGCGCGCGGCGCACCGGGTACTTCCAATCGGCCATTCGACAAGCCTAGGCCGCACCGGGCGCGGGATCCTGCGAGCAGGCGCCCACCCCCGGACGACGACGTGCCCGCCCCCTCGCGAGAGGGGACGGGCACGGGGTCGTTCGGCAGCCTGCTACGACATCAGGTCGGGCGTCGCCGGGCCGGCCGTGGCCGCTCCGGTGGACGCGCCGGCGCTGATCGAGATCAGGCGCGGGGTCGTGGTGAAGACGAACCTGTTGTCGGCGAAGTCCACGTGGATGTGGTCTCCGGCGCCGAGCTCGCCGTGCAGGATCCGCTCGGACAGCTGGTCCTCGATCTCGCGCTGGATCGCGCGGCGCAGGGGGCGCGCACCGAGGGCCGGGTCGAACCCGACCTCGATCAGGCGCTCCTTGGCCGGCTGCGTCAGCTCCACCGTCATGTCACGGTCGAGCAGACGGTCGCCCAGGCGCTTGATGAAGAGGTCGACGATCTGGAGCAGCTCGGGCTTCGACAGCTGCGGGAAGACGATGACGTCGTCCACGCGGTTGAGGAACTCGGGCTTGAAGTGCTTCTTGAGCTCCTCGTTGACCTTGCCGCGCATGCGGTCGTAGCCGGTGGCGTTGTCGCCCTCGATCTGGAACCCGACGGGACCACCGGCGATGTCACGAGCACCGAGGTTGGTGGTCATGATGATGACGGTGTTCTTGAAGTCGACGACACGGCCCTGGCCGTCGGTCAGTCGACCCTCCTCCAGGATCTGGAGGAGCGAGTTGAAGATGTCCGGGTGCGCCTTCTCGATCTCGTCGAAGAGGACCACGCTGAACGGCTTGCGGCGCACCTTCTCGGTGAGCTGGCCGCCCTCCTCGAAGCCGACGAACCCGGGAGGGGCGCCGAACAGCCGCGAGACGGTGTGCTTCTCGCCGTACTCCGACATGTCGAGCGAGATCATCGCATTCTCGTCGTCGAAGAGGAACTCGGCGAGCGCCTTGGCCAGCTCGGTCTTCCCGACGCCCGTGGGGCCGGCGAAGATGAACGAGCCCGAGGGGCGCTTGGGGTCCTTGAGGCCCGCGCGGGTGCGGCGAATCGTCCGCGAGAGTGCCGCGATGGCCTCCTCCTGGCCGATGACGCGCTGGTGCAGGGCCTTCTCCATGAAGACGAGCCGCGAGGACTCCTCCTCCGTGAGCTTGAAGACCGGGATGCCCGTCGCCTGGGCGAGGACCTCGGCGATCAGGCCCTCGTCGACCACGCCGGTGGCCTTGACGTCGCCCGACTTCCACTGCTTCTCGAGGCGCAGACGCTCACCGAGCAGCTGCTTCTCCTCGTCGCGGAGCGACGCGGCCTTCTCGAAGTCCTGGTCCTCGATCGCGGCCTCCTTGGCGGAGCGGACCACGGCGATGCGGTCGTCGAAGTCGCGCAGCTCCGGCGGCGCCGAGAGGATCGAGAGGCGCAGGCGTGCGCCTGCCTCGTCGATCAGGTCGATCGCCTTGTCGGGGAGGAAGCGGTCGCTGATGTAGCGGTCGGCCAGGTTGGCCGCCGAGACGATCGCGCCGTCGGTGATGGACACCTTGTGGTGCGCCTCGTAGCGGTCGCGCAGGCCCTTGAGGATGTTGATCGTGTGGGGCAGCGACGGCTCCGCGACCTGGATCGGCTGGAAGCGGCGCTCGAGAGCGGCGTCCTTCTCGAAGTGCTTGCGGTACTCGTCGAGCGTGGTCGCGCCGATGGTCTGCAGCTCGCCGCGGGCGAGCAGCGGCTTGAGGATCGAGGCGGCGTCGATCGCGCCCTCAGCGGCCCCTGCGCCGACGAGGGTGTGGATCTCGTCGATGAAGGTGATGATGTCGCCGCGGGTGCGGATCTCCTTCGTGACCTTCTTGAGGCGCTCCTCGAAGTCACCGCGGTAGCGGGATCCGGCGATGAGCGACCCGAGGTCGAGCGTGTAGAGCTGCTTGTCCTTCAGCGTCTCGGGCACGTCGCCGCGCACGATCGCCTGGGCGAGGCCCTCGACGACGGCGGTCTTGCCGACGCCGGGCTCGCCGATCAGGACGGGGTTGTTCTTGGAGCGGCGGGAGAGGATCTGCATGACCCGCTCGATCTCCTTCTCGCGCCCGATGACCGGGTCGAGCTTGTTGTCGCGTGCCGCCTGGGTGAGGTTGCGGCCGAACTGGTCGAGGATCTGCGATCCCCCCTGAGGCTGCTGCTGCTCACCGCCCACGGCGACCTGCTCCTTGCCCTGGTAGCCGGAGAGCAGCTGGATGACCTGCTGGCGCACGCGGTTCAGGTCGGCACCGAGCTTGACCAGCACCTGAGCGGCGACGCCCTCGCCCTCGCGGATGAGTCCGAGCAGGATGTGCTCGGTCCCGATGTAGTTGTGGCCGAGCTGCAGCGCTTCGCGCAGGGACAGCTCGAGGACCTTCTTCGCCCGAGGCGTGAAGGGGATGTGGCCGGTCGGCTGCTGCTGCCCCTGGCCGATGATGTCCTGCACCTGCTCGCGCACAGCGTCGAGCGAGATCCCGAGGGACTCGAGCGCCTTGGCGGCCACTCCCTCGCCCTCGTGGATCAGGCCGAGCAGGATGTGCTCCGTGCCGATGTAGTTGTGATTGAGCATCTTGGCCTCTTCCTGGGCCAGGACGACGACGCGCCGCGCGCGATCGGTGAATCTCTCGAACATGCTGTCACTCCCTACAGAACCCGCAGGGGTGGGCTCCGATACGTCGACTGTAACCAGCGCTCCCCCCGGTGAGCAGGCCTGTTCGCCCTGGGCGTGCACGCGATCCGGGAGGGGTGCGGGCGGCGGTCCCGTCCACCGGTCCATGCGAAGGCATACACTTCCCGCATGAGCAACCTGGAGGAGCATCCCGACGAGCTCCCCGTCGCCGCGGAGCCGGTCCCTCGCGAGCCCGGCGCGGTCGAGATCCTGGAGGCGCGGCTCGTCCCGCTCGGCGGTCCGCGTGCGATCGAGGTGCGCCGCACCCTCCCGCAGCGATCGCGCTCGACGATCGGCGCGTGGTGCTTCGCCGACCACTACGGCCCGGTGCGGCTCGGCGAGGAGGCCGGGATGGACGTCCCGCCGCACCCGCACACGGGCCTGCAGACCGTGAGCTGGCTCTTCGAGGGCGAGATCGAGCACCGCGACAGCGTCGGCAGCCTCGCCGTGGTGCGCCCGGGCGAGCTCAACCTGATGACGGCCGGACGCGGCATCTCGCACTCGGAGGTCTCGACCGGGGGCGCGCCCGTCCTGCACGGGGTGCAGCTCTGGGTCGCGCTGCCCGAGGAGGCACGGCTCGTCGATCCGTTCTTCGAGCACCACCGCGGCGTTCCCGTGGAGCTGCCCGGCGCGCTGGTGCGCGTCTTCGTCGGAGGGATGCTGGGCGCGTCGGTGCCCGCGAGCACCTTCACTCCGCTGGTCGCCGCGCAGATCGACCTCGAACCGGGTGCCCGGGTCGAGCTGCCGGTCGAGGAGTCGTGGGAGTACGGCGTGCTCGTCGACGCCGGCCCGGTGGCGGTCGAGGGTGCGGACGTCCCGCGCTCGGACCTCGCCTACCTCGCGCCCGGCCGCTCGCACCTGGTGCTGACCGCCGGGGACGCGGGCGCGCGCGTGGTGCTGCTCGGCGGCGAGCCGTTCGCCGAGGAGCTGGTGATGTGGTGGAACTTCGTCGGCCGCAGCCACGACGACGTGGCGGCCGCCCGCGAGCGCTGGCAGTCCGACGTGATCGCCGGGGCGGATCCCGCGGGACCGTTCGGCACCGTCGACGGGTACGGCGGACGCGCGCTCCCCGCGCCCGTGCTGCCGACCGTGCGCCTCAAGCCGCGCCGCCGGGCCTGAGCCGAGACCGTCAGGCCGAGGCGCTCCGAGGCGGGGCCCACGACTCGGGAGCGCGGGAGTCGCGATGATCCCGCTCGACCACCGCGACTCCCGCGCTCTCACCGGCGCGTCAGGACGCGTCCGACTCCTTCTTCGCGGCGGCCTTCGCTGCTGCCTCGCGGTCGGTGGCCTCGGCCGTCTCGCGGAAGGCGCGGCGAGGATCCTGCAGCGCGCTCATCGGCGAGAGGTCGCGCGGAGTGACGGCGTCGACGAGCCAGCCCGTGATGATCCGCCACTTGCGGTCCAGGGTCGGCATCGCCGCTCCGTGGTAGGCGCGGTGCGCGAGCCAGGCGGGGAGGCCGCGCAGCTTCACGCCCTTGATCAGGCCCGCGCCCTTGCCGATGCCGTACTCGGCGACGGTCCCGACTGAGGCGTGCCGGTACTCCTCCACGGTGCCTCCGGTGAGATCGGCGATGATGTTGCGCGCCAGGAGCTTGGCCTGCCGGACCGCGTTCTGCGCGTTCGGCGGGTAGTACGCGGGCTGCTTCTCGCTGGTGAGGTCCGGCACCTGCGCGCCGTCGCCGGCCGCCCAGGCGCCGCCCACCGGCTCGCCGTCCTCGCGGATGACCCGCAGGCGCGCATCCGCCATGACGTGGCCCTTCGGCCCGCGGGGCGCGTCGGTCGCGTCGAGGATCGGGTTCGGCTTCACGCCGGCGGTCCACACGATCGTGGCCGTCGGGATGCGCTCGCCCGAGGAGAGCTCCACGACGCCGTCCTCGCAGGAGGGCATCGTCGTCTTCAGGTGCACGTGCACGCCGCGCGAGCGGAGGTGGTCGAGCGTCCACTTCGAGAGCTCGGGACCGACCTCGGGGGCGACCCGGTCCAGTGCCTCGACGAGGTGCCAGGTGACGTCGCCCATCGAGAGGGAGGGCTGCGCGGCGAGGGTCTTGCGGCTGAGGTCGAGCAGCTCGCTCAGCGCCTCGACGCCGGTGTAGCCGCCGCCGACGAAGACGAAGGTGAGCAGGCGCCGGCGCTCGGCGGGATCGGTGGTGAGCGCCGCCTTCGCGATGTTCTCGATGACGCGGTCGCGCAGGTGCGCCGCCTCCTCCACCGTCTTGAAGCCGATGCCGTGCTCGGCGAGGCCCGGCGTGGGGAACGTTCGGGTGACGGCTCCGAGCGCGAAGACGACCTGGTCGAACTCGATCGTGCGGGTGGAGCCGTCCATCGCGGCGACGGTGGCGCTGCGCTCGGCGAGGCTCACGCCGGTGATCGCGCCGCGGATCACGCGGGTGCGCTTGAGCGCGGAGACCAGCGGCACCGTGACGTGGCGCGGCTGGACGTGCCCGCCGGCGACCTCGGGCAGCAGCGGCTGGTAGGTCATGTAGGGGTTCGGCTCGACGACGGTGACGTCGATCGGCGCCTCCCCCCGCCTCTTCTCGAGGCCCCAGGCCGTGTACAGGCCGACGTAGCCGCCGCCGAGGATGAGGATGCGCGTCGTACGGGATGCCGTCATGTCCGTTCCCTTCTCGAACCCGGCGCCGGGCAGGCGGAACCGGATGGTGCTGAGGACGCTCCGACGCTACGCGGGGCGCGGCGGCCCGCACAGGGCCTTGCGCGACGAGCCGGGGCCGCGCATCCTCCGCCTGCGGGCGGACGGGAGCCGCGCTACTGCAGCGCCGAGGTGAGCCGCGCCAGGTTGTCGAGCAGGGTCGAGCGGAGCGGCTGCTGCCGCCACTCGCGGAGGGTCAGCTCACGGGAGTGCTCGCGGTAGTCCTGCTGCACCTGGCGCAGATCCTCGACGAACTCCGAGCCGCGCACCATCAGCGAGACCTCGAGGTTGAGCGTGAAGGAGCGCATGTCCATGTTGCTCGAGCCGATCACGGCGACGTCGTCGTCGATCGTGAAGTGCTTCGCGTGCAGGATGGTCGGCTTGCGGTACATCCAGATGCGCACGCCCGCGGTCAGCAGCGTCTCGTAGTACGAGCGCTGGGCGTGGTAGACCACGGCCTGGTCGCCGATCTCGGAGACGAAGAGCTCCACGTGCACGCCCCGCCGGGTCGCCGTCGTGATCGCGTAGAGCATCGCCTCGTCGGGCACGAAGTACGGGCTGGTGATGATGATCGACTTCTGCGCCGAGTAGAGCAGCGTCAGGAACAGGCGCAGGTTGTTCTCGCCCTCGAACCCCGGGCCGCTCGGCACCACCTGGCAGTCGATGGTGTCGCGCTGCTGCAGCGCCTCCATCGGCTCCGACTCCCGCAGGAGCAGCTCGTCGGTCTCGCTGTACCAGTCGGTGATGAAGATGGCGTTGATGCCCTGCACCACCGGCCCCTCGAGGCGCACCATCAGGTCGTGCCAGTGCAGGCCGCGGCGGATGTTGCCGCGCTTGTTGTAGCTGGAGTCGACGACGTTCTGCGAGCCCATGAAGGCCGCGTTGCCGTCGACGATCAGCAGCTTGCGGTGGTTGCGCAGGTCCGGCCGCTGGTACTGCCCGCGCCACGGCCGCACGGGGAGCATGTACGACCACGAGGCGCCCGCCCGCTCGAGGGCGCGCAGCCGGCGATGGGTGCCGCTGTAGTAGCCGGGCACGCGGATCGACGCGATGTGGTCGAGGAGGATCCGCACCCGCACCCCGCGCGCCACCGCGCGGTCGAGCGCGTCGAAGAAGGGCGCGGTGGTCGAGTCGGCGGCGAGGATGTAGAACTCGCAGTGCACGTACCGGCGGGCGCGGTCGATCTCGGCGGCCATCGCGCGGATGGTCTGCTCGTAGTCGCCCTGGAGGCGCGCGTCGTTCCCGCCGACCAGCGGCATCGCGCCGAGGTTGCGGTTGAGGGTGACCACCGACTCCAGCCACTGCGGCCACGGGTGCTCCCGGGCGACGCGGTCGATGCCGTCGGTCGACTCCAGGATGAACCGGTTGATCTCCTGCTGCTTCCGGCGGCGCTTGCGCGGCAGCCGGTAGCTCCCGATGAAGAGGAACAGCAGGATGCCGACGTACGGGATCAGGAAGATCGCCATCAGCCAGGCGAGGCCGGTGGTCGGACGGCGGTTCCGCGGCACGACGATGACGGCGATCACGCGGACCACGAGCTCGACGACGACGGCCGCGATCGGGAGGATCACCGCCCAGTCGGGTGCGGGCACCGCGCCTCCTCGTTCGTCGTGCGGAGCCGCTCAGCGGGCGTGGAAGGCACCCGCGCGGCGGCGGTGGTCAGGAGGCGTCGCGGGGAGGCAGGCCGCGGCGCTCGCGCTCGCGGGCCTCGATGCGGTCGTACGCGCGGCGCTCGTTGCGGTCCGAGCGGATGAGGGCGCGCATCACGAACCAGAAGATGGCTCCGACCGTGATCGTCGGCACGAGGGCCCACAGCCCCTGGTTCCACAGCTCCCAGTCCATGCGGCGATCCTACCCGCGGCACCGGCGCGGGAGCCGTGAGCCCGGAGGCCCGTGCGCCCAGCGGCCTTCGCGGGCGCTGGGCGCTACTGGCTCTCGACCGACTTGTTCAGCGCCGCGGCATCGGAGTTGAGGCCCTCCAGCTCCGAGCGCAGGCCGTCGTACACGGCGATGTCCGCGTCGATGGCGGCCCGGGTGGCGTCGACGGCCTGGCTGCGGGCGAGCAGATCGGCGCGCTCCGCCTCGAACTCGGCCGTCGATCCGAAGTCGCCGCTGTCGGCGCGCGAGTTGAAGTCGTCGATCTCGACGTTGAGCGCGTCGTACTCGGCGTTGTTCGCGTCGACCCGCGCCGTGAGGTCGGCGTACATCGTCTCGATCCGGGAGACCAGGTCCTCGATGCGGTTCTCGAGATCGGTGAAGACCGCCTCGTAGCGGGCGTTCAGGCCCACGACGACGGAGCGGTCGTCGAAGAACTCGGCGTAGTGCGCCTCGAGCGCCGGCGGCAGGTCGGCCACCTCGGTCCCCAGGATCGAGTGCAGCTCGTTGACGCGCTCGCCGAGGCCGCCGGTGCGGTACAGCTCGAGGCGCTCGGCGATCGTGCCGTCCTGCGGGAGGGTCTCGTACGCGGCCTCGAGCTCGTCGCCCAGCTCGGCCTGCTCCTCCGCGTCGAGCCGCACCCACGCGGCGTGCAGCATCTCGTGGGCCGCCGTGACGTCGCGGATCCCGTCGAGGTCGGGGTTCGCGACGTCCGAGATGTAGATGCTGGTGCCGGTGTAGCAGCCGAGGACGATGTCGTCGGAGGCGCCGTAGCCGCAGAGGTCGTTGAAGCCGGCGGTCGGCTCGACCGACGGGCTCGACGCGTAGTAGAGGGCGCGGCCGCGGTCGGACATGGCGGTCCGCTCCGCGAAGCCGGCGATCGTGGGGTCGGGCGTGAACGCCTCGGCCGCTCGCCGGTCGGCCAGCGCGGTACCGACGTCGCCGGAGGAGGTGAGGACGCTCGCGGCGACCGCGGTCCCCACTCCGAACTGCGCGATCGTGAGGACGCCCGCCGCGACGGCCGCGACGATGCTCGATGCCCTGACCATGTCTCCCCCTCGGCTCCTGCGACCCTACTTGACGAGCGGGAACAGGATCGTCTCGCGGATCCCGAGGCCGGTGATCGCCATCAGGAGGCGGTCGATGCCCATGCCCATGCCGCCGGTGGGGGGCATGCCGTGCTCGAGGGCGCGGAGGAAGTCCTCGTCCAGGCGCATCGCCTCGTCGTCGCCCGCGGCGGCCTGGCGGGCCTGCTCGACGAAGCGCTCGCGCTGCACGACCGGGTCGATCAGCTCGGAGTAGCCGGTGGCCAGCTCGAAGCCGCGGACGTAGAGGTCCCACTTCTCGACGACGCCCGGGATGCTGCGGTGCGCGCGCACGAGCGGCGAGGTGTCGACGGGGAAGTCCATCACGAAGGTCGGACGCGTCAGGCCGCCCTTCACGAAGTGCTCCCACAGCTCCTCGACGTACTTGCCGTGCGTGGGGACGTGCACCTCGACGCCCTCGCGCGCGGCGAGGGTCTCGAGCTCGGCGAGCTCCGTCTCCGGCGTGATCGCGATTCCGGCCGCGAGCGACAGGCTCTCGTACATCGAGATGCGGTCCCACCGGCCGCCGAGGTCGAACTCGGTGCCGTCGGCCCAGGTGACCACGTGCGAGCCCGCGACGGCCTGGGCCGCGTTCTGGATCAGCTCCTGGGTCAGGTCGGCGATCGAGTTGTAGTCGCCGTACGCCTGGTAGGCCTCGAGCATCGCGAACTCGGGCGAGTGGGTGGAGTCGGCGCCCTCGTTGCGGAAGTTGCGGTTGATCTCGAAGACCCGGTCGATGCCGCCGACGACGGCGCGCTTGAGGTAGAGCTCGGGCGCGATGCGCAGGTACAGCTCGGTGTCGAACGCGTTCGAGTGCGTGGCGAAGGGTCGGGCGGAGGCGCCGCCGTGCATCACCTGCAGCATCGGGGTCTCGACCTCGAGGAACTCGTGCGAGGCGAAGGTGTCGCGGAGGGAGGCGTTCACCCGGGCGCGGGTGACGACCGTCTCGCGGGCCTGGGGGCGCACGATCAGGTCGAGGTAGCGCTGGCGCATCCGGGTCTCGTCGCCGAGCTCGTTGTGCAGGTTCGGCAGCGGCAGGATCGCCTTCGCGGCGATCGTCCACTGCGACACCCACACGCTCAGCTCGCCGCGCTTGCTCGAGACGACCTCGCCCTCGACGAAGAGGTGGTCGCCCAGGTCGACGAGCTCCTTCCACGCCGCGAGCGACTCCTCGCCCACGTCGCCGAGCGAGACCATGGCCTGGATCCGCTCGCCGTCGCCGGCCTGCAGGGTCGCGAAGCAGAGCTTGCCCGTGTTGCGCTGGAACACCACGCGGCCCGCGAGGCCGACGCGCTCGCCGGTCTTCACGTCCGGCTCGATGCCCTCGTGGCGCGCCCGGACGGCCGCGATGGTGTCGGTGACTCCGACCGCGACGGGGTAGGCGCCGGCGCCGAGGTCGTCGCCCGCGAGCTCGAGCAGGCGCTCGCGCTTGGCGAGGCGGACGGCCTTCTGCTCGGAGGCCTCCTGCTGCGCGGCCCGCTCGGCGGCGGCCTGCTCGGCGGCGGGGGTCGTGGACTCGGGGACGTCGGGGGTGTCGGCCATGAGGGGTCGCGGTGCTTTCGGTTCGGGGCGGACGGCCGCGATCAGGCGAGCAGGATCGGGGCGTTGTCGAGGAGGCGGGTGGTGCCGACGATCGCGGCGACGAGCACGAGTGCCGGGCCGCGGTGGTCGGCGTCGACCGGGAGGAGCGTCGCGGGATCCACGACGACGAGGTAGTCCAGCTTAACGAGCGGCTCGGCGTGCGCGACGGCCTCGGCGGCCTCGATCGCCGCGGCGGCACCGCGGTCCGCGGCTTCCGTGGCGGCCGCGAGGAGGCGCGGGAGCACGAGGCCCGCGCGGCGCTGCTCCTCGTCGAGGTAGCGGTTGCGGCTGGAGCGGGCGAGCCCGTCCTCCTCCCGCACGATGCCGACGCCCTCGATCGCGACGGGCAGGTCGAGGTCGCGGACCATGCGGCGCACGAGGAACAGCTGCTGCGCGTCCTTCTGCCCGAAGACCGCGACGTCCGGCTGGGCGATGCTCAGGAGCTTGGCGACGACGGTGAGCATCCCGTCGAAGTGCCCCGGCCGCGCGCGCCCCTCGTAGAAGCCGCCGACCTCGCCCGCGACGACCCTCGTGGAGGACGGCCCGTCGGGGTACATCTCGGCGACTCCCGGAGCGAAGAGGAGGTCGGCCCCGGCCGCGTCGAGCAGGGCGGTGTCGCCCTCGAGGTCGCGCGGGTAGCGGTCCAGGTCCTCGGTCGGACCGAACTGCAGCGGATTCACGAACACCGACACGACGACGACGTCGGCCAGCTCGCGCGCCCGCTCGACGAGGGCGAGGTGCCCGGCGTGCAGGGCGCCCATCGTCGGCACGAGCGCGATGCGCCGACCGGCCCGCCGCGCCTCCTGCAGCCGCTCGCGGAGGTCGCCGATGCGGTGGACGGTGCTGATCACCCGACGATGCTACCGGCGGTCCCACGGCCGCCCGGGCCCTCGGCACCGAGACGCCGTGCTCCTCCGCGAGGCACCGCCTCCCGAGCGGCGTCCCACCCGGGAGCGGCGTCTCGAGCGGCGCGCCCGTCAGCCCGCCGCGCGGCGCAGGGCGTCGTCGACGGAGGAGCGGACGAGGCTGGAGAGGAAGAAGCCCGGCTTCTCGACGCCGATGCCCGCCAGCAGTCCCGCCGCCTGGTCGACGATCGCGGTCGAGAAGGTCGTGGCGGTCGAGACGGCCTCCGCGTAGGCGGCGCGGTCCGACTCCGCCACGGAGACCGGCTCCCCGCCCATCTCGACCACCAGCGCCTGCGCGATCGGCAGCACCGGGCCCGGTGCCGACACGGCGAAGTAGGTCTCGGCGAGGCGCGCCAGGTCGAGGCTGGTGCCGCTGAAGGCCATCGCCGGGTGGACTGCCAGGGGGATGACCCCGGAGGCGAGCGCCGGAGCGAGCACCCCGTAGCCGTGCTCAGGCGCCGTGTGCAGCACCAGCTGGCCGGGCTGCCACGCTCCGGTCGCGGCGAGCCCCGCGACCAGGGCGGCGATCTCGCTCCCGGGGACGGCGACGATCACCAGCTCGCTGCGCTCGACGAGCTCGGGGATCGCGAGCACGGGGACTCCGGGGAGCAGCGCGTCGGCGCGCTCGCGGCCGCTCTCGCTGGTGGTGGCGATACCGATCACGGCGTGGCCGGCCCCGGCGAGCGCGGCACCGAGCACCGGGCCCACGCGTCCGGCACCGATGACGCCGACGCCCAGGCGTCCGTCGCGGCGGTTCTCAGGCATGCGGTTCCCCCTCCGGAGCGGGCCAGTCGGGCAGGGCGGGTGCGGCCGCGCGCCGCCCCCACTGGTGGCTCGCGTCGCGGTCGGCGGCCCGCACTCCGGCCGTCGCGAGGCTCTCGAAGAAGGCGAGTCCGTCGGCTGCGCTCATCACCGGCACGAGCGGAGTGACGGGGCCGGCCACCGTGTGCACGCGCGCCGAGGCCAGCCCGAGCAGGCGCTGGAGCGGTCCCTGCTGGACCCCGACGCTCTGCATCCGCGCCAGGGGCACCACGGCGACCCGCCGCCAGACCGCTCCACTGCGCAGGATCGCGACCTCGTCCGTCAGCCGGTACCCGGTCCTCCGGAACGAGAAGGGGCGGAGCCACACCGCCGAGCGCGGCGCCCGGGTGAAGCCGGCCGCGTCGCGGTGCCGGAGTGCATCTCCGACGGGCGTCGACTCCGCTCCCTCGGCCGGTCCGGGCAGCAGGAGGGCGAGGACGCGCTCGACGGCGGCGAGGTCGCCGACCGGCAGGATCGTGGTGTTCGGCTCGCCGTTCGCCCCGCGGGAGGCCGCGTGGCCGGCGCGGTCGATCCGCACCTGCCACCAGCCGAAGGGGCGCCAGAGCAGCGGCTGCGTGATCTCGACGGCGTGGATCCGGCCGGGCGGGATCGTGTCGCTGCTGGTCGAGAGCACGCCGTAGCCGACCCGCACGCCGTCGGGCGTCGCGGCGATCGAGTACCGGAGCGAGCGCACGAACTGGCGGACGTAGTAGCTGCCCGAGCCGATCAGGCCCGGCAGGATCGCGAAGAGCACGTAGGGCGAGCCGTAGACGGCGACGAACACCACGGCGACGACCGAGGCGGCCAGGAACAGCGTGAAGCCGCTGAAGACGAGCGAGCCGAGGAGTCGGCCCGGCGGGATCGAGACGACCGACTCGGGCGGCGTCTCGTCCTGAGGCTCGCCGAACTCCTCCAGCCGGCGCGCCAGGAACCCGCCCGCCGGAGCCGCACCGTCGACCGTCGCCTCCCGCTCGCGCACCCCGGACGCGAGCCGCAGGATGTCGCGGCGCAGGGCGTCAACCAAGCGCGACCCGAGGTACGACAGCTGGACGTTCGCGTCCTGCCCGGCCACGCTCACCTCGAGCTTCGCGGCTCCGAACAGCCGCGCGAACAGCGGACGCTGCACCGCGATGCCCTGGATGCGGTCCAGCCGCGCCCGCCGGTTGGTCCGGAAGAGCACGCCGGAGCGCACCTCGACGAGCTCGTCCGTGATGCGGAAGGTGTGCATCCGCCAGGACAGCCAGAACGCGAAGACGGCGACCGCCAGGCCCACCGCGACCGCCAGCAGCGCCCAGCCGACGAGACCGCGGCGCAGCAGCTCGTCGACCGGATCGCCGCTCTCGAACCCCTCCGGCCCGGGCAGGAACAGCTCGACCAGGCGCTCGCGGAGGTTCGTGATCACGATGCCGAGGACGACCAGCAGGCCGATCCCGCCCTTGAGGACCGGTGTCGCGGGGTGCAGGCGGTGCCACTCCCCGTCGGCGAGGTCCGTCTCGACGGCGCGGAGCTCGGTCACAGGCCGGCCCGGCGCGACTCGGCGAGCTCGACCAGGCGGTCGCGGAGCTCCTCCGCGTCCTGCTCGGCCAGGCCCGGGATGCTGACGCCGGTCGCCGCGGCGGCGGTGACGAAGCGGAGGTCGGCGAGGCCGAGCGCCCGGGCGAGCGGCCCGCGGTTGACGTCGATGAGCTGCATCCGCCCGTACGGCACCGACACGAAGCGCTGGAACATGATGCCGCGGCGGAAGAGCAGGTCGTCCTGGCGCAGGAGGTAGCCGTAGGCGCGCGCACGGCGCGGGGCCACGATCAGGAGGGTCACCGCGAGGGCGGCCGCGGCGGCCAGCGGGATCCAGCCCCACGGCAGGCCGATCAGCATCAGCACCACGGGCACGGCGAGCAGCAGCACGCTCGACACGACGGCCGACACGATCTCGACCGCGACGTACCGGGGCGAGACGCGGCGCCACTCCCCCGTGATGTCGAGGCGGTCCCGCCGGCGTCCCCTCGCGTCGCGGCGGGTCGTCGGCGACGCGTCCTCGGGCTCGGCGGGCATGGCGTCGTCCTCACTGCCCGCGGCGATCCGGGCGTCGGCGTCAGGCGTGGTTCACCTCGCCGACGGCGCTGTCGTCGTCGTCGCTCGGCGGGATGGTGCACAGGTGCTCGGCGACCAGGCCGGCCACCAGCAGGACGAGCGCACCCACGATGGTCGCGACGTCCTGCCACACGGAGCCTAGCGAAGGGATCGCACGGCTCAGCAGGTACACCAGGATGCCGCCGGAGGCTCCGAGCAGCAGAGCACCGACGTGGCTGGACGCCTTCGCCAGCACCACGACGCGCATCGCCCGGAACGGATCGATGGGCCGGCGCAGCGTGCCCTTCGTGGCGCGGTGGATCGGGACGGCGAAGCCGAGCACGAGAGCCGCGACCACGATCAGGGTCAGCGGAACCGTCAGCGGCGGGATGAGCACGGGGCGGCCGGCGGCGGCGATCGCGAGGTCGAGGAGGAACCCCGCGACGGCCCCGGCGAGGCCGAGTCCGAGCAGGGTGCTGATGCGGGTGCGCCTCACGGGGTCCTGCTCTCGGGGTCGGCGGTGCTGCCGCGGGCGGAGTCGCGCCCCGGCCAGGTCAACCCGGCCGGGTGGTCGGTCACGCGGTCGGTCGCCCGTGCGCGCAGCTCGGCCACGGGTCCGGCTCCGGGAAGGACCGCCGCCGGCTCGGCGTCGAGCCAGGGCTCGAGCACGAAGGCCCGCTCGGCCGCCCGCGGGTGCGGGAGGGTCAGGTGCGGGTCGTCGCGGAGCACGCCGCCGACCGCGATCACGTCGATGTCGAGGGTCCGGTCGCCCCAGCGCTCCTCGCCCTCGCCGCGGATCCGGCCGCCGGCCGATTCGATCGCCGCCGTCGCCGCGAGCAGGTCGTCGGGCTCGAGGACGGTCGAGCCGGTCACGACCGCGTTGAGGTACCCGGGCGCGTCCTCGTCGACGCCCTCGGGCTTCCACGCGGGCGACTCGACGACCTTGGACACCGCCTCGATGCGCAGGCCCGGCGTCGTGGCGAGGGCCCGCAGCGCCTCCTCGAGGTGCGCCAGGCGGTCGCCGAGGTTGCTGCCGAGCGCGAGCACGACGTGGCGGACCGGGCGGACGCGCTCCTGCCGCGGCCTCACGAGCGGGTCCTCGTGATCTGCACGGCGACGTCCTCGAACGGCAGCGGGATCGGCGCGTCCGGCTTGTGGACGGTGATGCGGACGACGTCGGCGGCGGCGAAGCCCAGGGCGACCCGGGCGAGGCGCTCGGCCAGGGTCTCGATGAGGTCGACCGGGTCGCGGGTCACCGCGTCGGCCAGGGCGATCGCGAGCTCGCCGTAGTGCACCGTCTCGGCCAGCGCGTCGCCCTCGGCCGCCGGCGCGGTGTCGAGCCAGACCGTCGCGTCGATCACGAAGTCCTGGCCGTTCTCGCGCTCGAAGTCGAAGACGCCGTGGTGCGCGCGCACGCGCAGCCCGGTGAGGGTGATGGAGTCGCGCACGGCGAGGGCGGCGGGGTCGATCGCGGTCACGGGGTCTCCTCCTGAAGTCGGGCGGCGAGGGCCAGGGCGCGGGCGGACGAGCGGACGTCGTGGACCCGGACGCCCCAGGCGCCGTGCTCGGCGGCGACGAGGCTCAGCATGGCGGAGACCTCGTCGCGCTCGGCGGCCGGGGCGCCGGCGGGGGCGAACGGAGCGAGGAACCGCTTGCGCGAGTGGCCGACCAGGACCGGGAAGCCCAGCGAGACGATCGCGTCGAGCCCGGCCAGCAGCGCCCAGTCGTGCGCGCCGACCTTCGCGAAGCCGAGGCCCGGGTCGAGCAGGAGGCGGTCGTCCCGGATCCCGGCCTCACGGGCGGCGTCGACGCGGCGCTCGAGCTCGCCGCGGACGTCCGCCACCACGTCGCCGTAGGAGGCGAGAGCGGTCATGCCCGCGCTGTGCCCGCGCCAGTGCATCGCGATGTAGACGGCGCCGCGCTCGGCGACGAGCGCGAGCATCCGCGGATCGGCGAGGCCGCCGGAGACGTCGTTGACGACGACGGCGCCCGCGTCCAGGGCGGCCTCGGCCGTGGCGGCGCTCATCGTGTCGATGCTGACGCGCACCCCCTCCGCGGCGAGGGCGCGGACGACGGGCAGCACGCGGCCCTGCTCGGCGGCGGAGTCGACGCGCGCCGCACCGGGACGGGTGCTCTCGCCGCCGACGTCGACCAGGTCCGCGCCGAACGCGGCGGGTCCGTCCCCGGCGGGCCGGGTCAGGTCGAGGCCGTGGCGGACGGCGTCGTCGACGGACAGCCAGCGGCCGCCGTCGCTGAACGAGTCCGGAGTGACGTTGAGGATCCCCAGGAGCGCGGCGCGGCCGGTCGGCGTGAGGTCGGCGACGGTGGTGGCCACGTCACTCCCCCCGCGCGGCGCCGATCAGCGCGATGATCTCGGCGCGGGCGGCCGGGTCGGCGAGGGAGCCGCGGGCGGCGACCGTCACGGTCGAGCTCGCGGTCTGGCGCGGCCCGCGCATCCGCACGCAGCCGTGCTCGGCGTCGACCACGACGAGCACTCCCTCGGGAGCGAGGCCCTGCTCGAGCGCGTCGGCGATCTGCTCGGTCATCCGCTCCTGGATCTGCGGTCGCGACGCGACCGTCTCGACCACGCGCGGCAGCCGGCCGAGGCCGACGACCCGCTCGCGCGGCCGGTAGGCGATGTGCGCGACGCCGAGGAACGGCAGGAGGTGGTGCTCGCAGACGGAGCGGAAGGCGAGGTCGCGCACGATCACCGTCTGGTCGAGCGGCGACTCCTGGCCGCCCTCGACCACCGCGAACGTCTCGGTCAGCTGGGCCGCGGCGTCGTCGTCGAACCCGCCGAAGAACTCCTCGTACGCCTCGGCGAACCGCCGCGGCGTGTCGAGGAGTCCCTCGCGGCCCGGGTCGTCCCCGATGGCCGCGAGGATCTCGGCGACGGCCGCCTCGATGCGCGCCTTGTCGACGGGCACGCGCGCGCTACGCCGTCGCGGGGCGCGGGTTGATCAGCGGCGGGCGCTTCGGCGCGACCTCGTCGGCACCAGCGGAGGAGACTCCCCCGTCGGTCGCACCCGAGTCGATCGGCGCCTTGGCGACCGGGACCGCGATGGGCGGCAGGTCGGACAGGGGGCGCTTGTCGCTCGAGAGCCACTGCGGGCGCTCGTCGATGCGGCGGACGTCCTTGAAGATCTCGGCCAGCTGGTCGTGGTCGAGCGTCTCCTTCTCGAGCAGCTCCATCGCGAGGCGGTCGAGGATGTCGCGGTTGTCGTTGATGACCTGCCACGCCTCGTCGTGCGCCTGCTCGATGAGCTGGCGCGTCTCGGCGTCGACCGTCTCGGCGATCTGCTCGGAGTAGTCGCGCTGGTGGCCCATGTCGCGGCCGAGGAACATCTCGCCCGACGACTGGCCGAGCTTGACCGCTCCGACGTTCGCGGACATGCCGTAGTCGGTGACCATCTTGCGGGCGATGGAGGTCGCCTTCTCGATGTCGTTCGACGCTCCGGTGGTGGGGTCGTGGAAGACGATCTCCTCCGCGACGCGGCCGCCCATCGCGTACGTGAGCTGGTCGAGGAGCTCGTTGCGGGTCGTGGAGTACTTGTCCTCCAGCGGGAGCACCATCGTGTAGCCGAGGGCGCGGCCGCGCGGCAGGATCGTGACCTTGGTCACGGGGTCGGTGTGGCGCATCGCCGCCGCCGCCAGAGCGTGTCCGCCCTCGTGGTAGGCGGTGATCAGCTTCTCCTTGTCGCGCATGACCCGCGTGCGGCGCTGCGGCCCCGCGATGACGCGGTCGATGGCCTCGTCGAGCGCGCGGTTGTCGATCAGCTGCGCGTTGGAGCGGGCGGTGAGCAGTGCGGCCTCGTTGAGGACGTTGGCCAGGTCGGCGCCGGTGAAGCCCGGGGTCTTGCGGGCGACGACCTCGAGGTCGACTCCCCCGGCGAGCGGCTTGCCGCGGCCGTGGACCTCGAGGATCCGCTTGCGGCCGAGCAGGTCGGGGGCGTCGACGCCGATCTGGCGGTCGAAGCGGCCCGGACGCAGCAGCGCGGGATCGAGGATGTCGGGGCGGTTCGTCGCCGCGATCAGGATGACGTTCGTCTTGACGTCGAAGCCGTCCATCTCGACCAGCAGCTGGTTGAGGGTCTGCTCGCGCTCGTCGTGACCGCCGCCCATGCCGGCGCCGCGGTGGCGGCCGACGGCGTCGATCTCGTCGACGAAGATGATGGCCGGCGAGTTCTCCTTCGCCTGCTGGAACAGGTCGCGGACACGGCTCGCGCCGACGCCGACGAACATCTCGACGAAGTCCGATCCGGAGATGGAGTAGAAGGGGACGCCCGCCTCGCCCGCGACCGCGCGCGCCAGCAGGGTCTTGCCGGTGCCGGGAGGGCCGTAGAGCAGGACGCCCTTCGGGATGCGGGCGCCGACGGCCTGGAACTTCGCGGGCTCCTTGAGGAACTCCTTGATCTCGTGCAGCTCCTCGATCGCCTCGTCGGCGCCGGCGACATCGCCGAACGTGACCTTGGGCGACTCCTTCGAGACGAGCTTCGCCTTCGACTTGCCGAACTGCATGACGCGGTTGCCGCCGCCCTGCATGCCCGAGAGCATCAGCCAGAAGAACGCGCCGATCAGGAGGATGGGGAGCAGGAAGCCGAGGGCCGAGAGGAACCAGTTGGTCTGCGGGACCTCGTCGTTGTAGCCGGTGCTGCCGAGATCGGCCGCGGACACCGCGTCGACGACCTCTGCGCCGCGAGGGGCCACGTAGTAGAACTGCACCTGCGTGCCGTTGTCGCCGTCGGCCTGCTTGAGCGTGAGGTCGACGCGCTGCTCGCCGTCCACGATCTTCGCCGAGTCGACCTTGCCGTCCTTCAGGAGGTCGAGACCCTCCTGCGTCGTGACCGGCCGGAAGCCGGACATGGTGATCAGCGAGGAGCCGATCCACACCGCGACGATCGCCAGGACGACGTAGAGGATGGGACCCCGGAAGATGCGCTTCACGTTCATGCTTGTTGCGGGTGCGACACCCGGCGCCTTTCTGACGAGGAGATTGTGCCTGCCAGGCTACCTCCCGCACTCTGAGCGCCGCCCACGCGTTCGCCGTGGGCCGAACGGCCGCGGGCTGTGTGGTCTGGCGGGGATGCGGCGGGCCGCATCCCCGCGCGCGGTCGGCTTCGCGACGGGTGCGTTCCGCAGAGCGGGTCTCGTCGGACTGCCGGGAAACGCTGACACGCGTCGGCACCGTCCGGCGGGGATGCGGCGGACCGCATCCCCGCGCGCGGTCGGCTCCACGAGATGGTGCGTTCCGCAGAGCGGGGTGCGTCGGACTGCCGGGAAACGCTGGCACGCGTTTCCCGGTCCGCGTCCTCTGCCTTGCGGGTGGAGGTCGCGGGGATCGGCGCTTCGGCAGTAGGGACGCGCCGCGAGAGCGCAGGAGTTGTCGCACTCGAGCTCGACAGCGACAACTACTGCGGTCTCGGGAAGGAGGCGAAGGTGTCCGAGCAGGACGCGCCGCGAGAACGCAGGAGTTGTCGCACTCGAGCTCGACAGCGACGACTACTGCGGTCTCGGGGGGGCGCTGGCGTCCGAGCGGGGCGTGCCGCGAGAAGGGGCAGCAGGCGCGGACGGGCAGGCCGGGCCCGCCCGGTCCGCGTCAGGCCGACTCGAGGAGGGGCTCCGGGTCGCGGAGGCCGGGCACGAGGCGACGGCGGCGGCGGGCGGCGGCCAGCACGGTCACGGCGAGCGCCCCGACCAGCCAGAGCACGAGCACCAGGACCGCGTGCGCGACTCCGATGCTGCCGCCGGCGATCAGCGAGCGGAACGCCTCCACCGTCCAGGTCAGCGGCAGCACCCCGTGGATCGCCTGGAAGAAGGCGGGCGCGGTCTCGACCGGGTAGGTGCCTCCGGCCGAGGACAGCTGCAGCACGATCATCAGCAGCGCCAGGAACCGGCCCGGAGCGTCCAGCAGCGCGATCAGCGCCTGGTTGATCGCCACGAAGGTGAGGCTCGTGAGCACGGCGATCCCGATCAGCCCGGGCAGGTTCGACGCCTCGACGCCCACTCCGAAGCGGATGACGAGCGCGGCCAGGACGCCCTGGGCGACCGCCATCAGCGCGCCGGGCAGGTAGCTGCGCAGCGCGATGACCCAGGCGGGCCGGCGCGCGGCGAGGAGGCGGGAGCTGAGCGGGGCGCTCATCAGGTAGAAGGCCAGCGCGCCGACCCAGAGCGCGAGGGCCATGAAGTAGGGGGCGAGGCCGTAGCCGTAGGACGGCACGCGGTTCATCCGCTCGGCGTCGATCCCGACCGGGGCGGCCGCGACGGTGCTGAGCTCTTGAGCCTGCTCGCCGGTGTAGGTGGGCACGTCGTCCGCGCCGTCCGAGAGCTTCGTGTCGAGGGTGCGCGATCCGGAGGCGAGCGAGTCGATCCCGTCGGCGAGGTCCTGCGAACCGGTGGCCGCGTCGGCCGAGCCGGTCGCGGCGGTCTCGGCGCCGTCCGCGAGGTCCGAGGCGCCCGTCGCGAGGGCGGCCGTCCCGGAGGCGAGGTCGGAGGCGCCGGCGGCCGCGGAGGCGATTCCGCTGGTGAGCGGGCCGACCGCGCCGGAGAGGGTGTCCACTCCGCCGGCGACCTGCGCGGCTCCGCCGTCGAGGGTCGCAGCTCCCTGGGCGAGGGCCTGCGCACCGGTCTGCAGCTTCTGGGCGCCGTCGGCGGCGGAGGTCGCCCCGGTGGACAGAGCCGCGGTGCCGGTCGCGAGGTCGGCGGCTCCGCCCGAGACCGTGGCGGCACCGGCGGCCAGCGCCGTCAGTCCGCTGCCGTCGTCGCCGACGAGCGCGGTCGCACCGGAGGCGAGCGTCTGCGCGCCCGCGTCCGCCGAGGCGGCTCCGCCCGCGAGAGCGGCCGCACCCTGCTCGAGGGCGGTCAGCTCGGCTACGCGCTGGGCGTCGGACAGCGAGTCGTACCGCGAGAGCAGGGAGGCGAGGCCGGAGTCGACTCCGGTCGCTCCGGTGGCGAGTTGCGGAGTGGCGGTCGCGAGCGCTCCCGCGCCGGTCGCGAGCTGCTGGGCTCCTGCGAGGGCCTTCCCTGCTCCGTCGGAGAGGGAGGCGGACCCGGTGGCCAGCGCCTCGGCGCCGGACGCCGCCGAGGCCGCGCCGTCCTTCAGGGTCGACGTCCCCGCGGCGAGGTCGGTGGCGCCCGAGGCGAGCGACGCCGCTCCTCCGTCGAGCTGCTGGGCGCCGTCGGCGACCGTGCGGGCTCCCGTGTCGAGCGCCGCCGCCTGGTCGGGCAGCTGCCCGGTCCCGCTCGCGATCCGCTGGAGTCCCGACGAGAGGTCGGACGCTCCGGAGGCCGCGCTCCCCGCGCCCGAGCGGAGGGAGTCGGCGCCGGTCGCCAGCTGCGCGGTGCCGTCCTGCAGCTGCGCGAGCCCGACAACCAGCTCGGAGGAGCCGGACGCCGCGGTCCCTGCGCCGTCCGCCAGCTGAGCGGCGCCGCCGGCGGCCTGCTCGAGGCTGGAGTGCACGTCGGTGAAGCCGAGGTAGACGTTCTCGAGGTACGTCGCGCCGACCTTCTCCTCCAGCGTCTTCGTCACGGTGGTGCCGATGGTGGAGGCGATGTTGCCGACGATCAGGTTGGCCGCGTCGTTCGTCTCGATCGACAGCTTCGCCTGCACGGCCGCGGCGGGGTCGTCGCCGCCGACCGAGGCGACGTCGGCCGAGAAGCCGGCCGGCACCGTCAGGACGGCGAGGACGTCGCCGGAGGCGAGCTCGCGGGACGCCTCGTCGGCACCGGTCGCCGTCCAGGCGAAGTCCGAGCCGGACGTGTCGGTGGTGAGCTGCTCGGTCAGGTCGTCGCCGAGGGCGAGCGCGGAGCCGTCCGAGGCGGTCGCGCCGGTGTCCTCGTTGACGATCGCGGCGGGCACCGTGTCGAGGTGGTGCGTGGGATCGAGGTTGGCCGAGGTCAGCAGTCCCGCGTAGATCAGCGGGATGAGCGCGATCGCGGCGAAGACGACGACGAGGCGCGGGTTCACGGCGCGCAGGGCGCGGCGGAGCGGGGAGGTGGTCATGGTCCTTCTACTTCGTGGAGTGCAGGGCGGCGAGCCGCGGCGAGGCGACTCCGGTGACGAGGAGCTCGGCGATGTCGGCGGAGGCCGAGGCCACGGGACGGCGGGCGTCGCCGTCGAGGAGCCAGCCGACGACCAGCCAGGTGGTGCCGGCGGCGAGGAGGACGGCGAAGCGCTCGACGCGGGCGTGGTCGCCGCCGCCCGATCCGCGCTCGGCGAGGGGCGAGAAGGCGAGGAGCCGCTGCGCGAGGAACGCGACGACCGACTCCTGCACGGCGCGGGCCGTGCCTCCGCTCAGCACGCGGCGGTAGAAGTCGGCGTGCACGAGCAGGCCCTCGAGGAGCCCGCGGACGATGCGGGGGACCGCGCCCTCCCAGTCGGCGGGGGCGGTGCCGGGAGCGACGTCGCCGAACAGCGCGTGCATCCGCTCCACCGCGGCGGCCTCGATCAGGGACGGCACATCTCCGAAGTGCTGGTAGAACGTGGGGCGGCTGACGCCCGCGGCGCCGCAGAGCTCCGTGATGGAGGGCTGGTCGTCGCCCGGGCGGTCGAGGGCACTCGTGATCGAGGCGAGCAGGAGCTCGCGCGAGCGGGTGAGCCGCGGATCGGTCACGGGGTCCTTCTTCCCGGCGCGAGGAGCGCCTTCTTTACGTCCGTCAGATAACTTACAACCGTAAAGAAGAGCGCGCAAGCGTCAGGAGGAGGGCGGCTCCGGGAGCAGCGTCGCGATGGCGGACGTGTCGACGATCACCGAGTCGTGCGGAGTCAGTCCCGGGCTCCGGGGCGTCGGCACCGGCAGGCGCACGAGCAGGGCGCCCGGATCCACGCCGAAGCGCCCGGAGCGGGTGCGGCCGACCGGATCGCCGTCCAGCTCGGCGAGCACCGGCTGGTCGAGCTCGAACGAGAACTCGCGGCCGGGCCACTGCCGGAGCGAGGCGAGCCCGTTGCGGTTGCCGGTCGCGACATCTAGCGCGAGGCCGAAGCGCCGACGCAGCAGCACCAGCTCCAGGTCGCCGTCGTCGAGCACCGCGCCCGCGGCCAGCTCGATGTTCGCCACCACGGAGCTGCAGTTGCAGGCCAGCACCATGAAGCAGCGCTGCGGAGGCTCCTCCGCGCCGTCGATCGTGAGGGTCACCTCGAATCCGGCCTTGAACATCGCCGGCGCCCCCGCCGCGAAGTAGGCGCCCCAGCCCACCCGCTTCTTCAGCTCCTCGTCCGTCTTGTCCATGATCTCGGCGTCCAGGCCCACCCCGCCCATCACCATGAACACCCGCTCCTCGCCGTCGTCGAACGCGGCCGTGCCCACGTCGATGGCGCGGTCCTGCCCGAGCAGGGCGATCTCCACCGCCTCGGGCAGCGAGCCGAGCGGGATCCCGAGGTTCCGCGCGAGGAGGTTGCCCGTGCCGCTGGGCAGCAGGCCGTAGGGGACGCCGGTCCCGCGCAGCACTGTGGCGACGGCGCGGACGGTGCCGTCGCCTCCCATCGAGCACACCAGGTCCGGGCCCGCCTCGAGCGCGGCGCGGGCCGCAGCGGCACCGGAGTCGCCCGGGCTGGTCTCGAACCAGAGCGGCTCGTTCCAGCCGTGGCGGCGCGCGATCGTCGCGACCAGGTCCTCCGCGGCGCCGACGTCGTCGAACTTGCTCGGGTTGATCACGACGGCGACGGTGCGCTTCTCGGGTGCCTTCACCCCGTCAGTCTGACGGCACCGGCGACCGGTCCAGTCGCGCTGACGCCTCCAGGGCGAGCACGGCGCCGATCTCGGCCGAGAGCGTGGCGGGCAGCGACGGAGGCGCGTCCCAGCGGGGCCCGGCCAGCAGCACGCCGCGGCGGACGCTCGAGCTCTGCAGCGCGGCGACGCTGCCGGTGACGAAACCGCGGACGCGAGCCGCCACCGCGGGCGCGACTCCGCTCGTCGTGGCGAGGTCGACGAGGTGCCGGTAGGCGATGCCGCCGAACAGGGCGCCGTCCCCCGAGCCCTGGTCGACGAAGACGCCGTCAGGGGCGAGCCGGTCCAGCAGGTCCTCGGCCGTGCGGGAGGCGTGGGCGACCAGGCGGGGGTCGGGCCGCAGGCGGTGCAGGGCGAGCGCCGCGCCGATGTAGACGGCGTGGTTGTAGCTGAAGGCCCAGTCGTCGCGCGCGGAGCCGCCCTCGCGGCCGATGCCGTCGGCGACGAAGCCGGTGTCGTCGTCGCGGAGGCGCACGTGCATCCAGTCGAGGGCGGCGCGCGAGAGCTCCTCCCGGCCGTCCGGTCGCAGCCGCTCCAGGCGCGCGCCGAGGATCGCGAACGGGCCGTTCGCGGGTGCGTTCTTGTAGTCCAGCTGCCGGCGGCGCCAGGCGAGGCTCGCCCCGTGGCGGAGGTTCCAGCCCTTCGCGACGGCGAAGCGCCACAGGCGGTCGGCCCGGTCGAGGAAGCGCGGGTCGCCCGAGGCCTCCCCGAGGCGGGCGAGCGCGCTGCCGAGCCACATCATGTCGTCGAAGTAGCCGTTGACCAGGCGCCCGCCGTTGCGGAGGCGGATCGCGCGGTGGATCCGCCGGGCACGCTCCAGGTGCGCCTCGTCGCCCGTGCGCTCGAAGGCGTCGACGGCCGCGTCGATCGCGTGCGCGAGCCACCAGTAGTTGAACTCGAAGTCGGCCCGCAGAGAGGTCGGGTAGCTCATGTGGTAGCCCAGCAACGGCACCGCGAAGAGCCGCTCGAGGCTCTCCTGCGCGGTGTCCGCGGCGCTACTCGTAGACGTGCGGGGCGAGGACGGCGACATCGCGGAGGTTGCGGTAGCGCTCGGCGTAGTCGAGCCCGTAGCCGATCACGAACTCGTTCGGGATGTCGAAGCCGACGTAGGCCACGTCGACCTCGACCTTGGCGGCCGCGGGCTTGCGGAAGAGCGCGCAGATCTCGACGGACTCGGCGCCGCGGCTGCGGAGGTTGCCCTGCAGCCACGAGAGCGTGAGGCCGGAGTCGATGATGTCCTCGACGATCAGCACCTTGCGGTTCGTGATGTCGGAGTCGAGGTCCTTCAGGATCCGCACGACGCCGGAGGACTTGGTGCCGCTCCCGTAGGACGAGACGGCCATCCAGTCCATGACGATGTCGAGCTTGAGCTCGCGGGCCAGATCGGCCATCACCATCACGGCGCCGCGCAGCACCCCGACGATGAGCAGGTTCTCACCCGCGTAGTCGCGCTCGATGGCGCGGGCCAGGGCGCGGATCCGCTCGTGGATCTCGGCCTCGGTGTAGAGGACCTCGGTGATGTCGTCGGCGATGTCGGCTGCTTCCACCCGGCCACTCTACGGGTGACCGGCCCCCGTCTCCCCTCCGCGAGACTCCGCTCTCGTACACCTCCGTCGGCGAGTCGCGTGCCGGAGCGGCATCTCGCGGGGAGGGGTCGGGCGCCCCGCGGGGACCGGCGTCGCGGGGACGGGGTCAGGGGGAGGCGGGTGCGGGGTCAGGGGGCCGCGGGTGCGAAGACGAGGGTGGTGCCGCGGCGGGTGGCGAGGACGCCGGGGAGGTCGACGCCCTTCTGGCCGTGCCAGTCGGTGACCAGCGCGGCGACCGCCAGCGTCTGCGAGCGCGAGAGCGCGACTCCGAACTCGTTCGCCACGACCAGGCGGATGATCCGCTGCCGCAGCGCCGGCGGGTCCGCCGCGAGCCCGCGCGCGTCGACCGTGACGTGCCCCGCCTCGTCCTGGCCCACCAGCTCGAGCGCCCAGTCGAGGGCGAGCGCGTCGAGCGCGTCCCCGTCCTCCCGCAGCTGCTCGGCCGTGCGCGCCAGAGCCTGGGCCACTCCCGGCCCCAGCTCGTCCTCCAGCACGGGCAGCACGCGATTCCGCACCCGGACCCGCGAGTAGCGGGGGTCGTCGTTGTGCGGGTCGTCCCACGGCACGAGCCCCTGGTCGGAGCAGGCGAGACGGGTCGTCTCGCGCCGCAGGCCCAGGAGCGGCCGCCTCAGCGGCCCGCTCACCGGCGCCATCCCGTGCAGCGAGGCCGCACCGGCTCCGCGGGCGAGCCCCAGCAGCACCGTCTCGGCCTGGTCGTCGAGGGTGTGGCCCAGGAGGATCGCGGCGGCGCCCGTCGCGGTCAGCGCGTCGTCGAAGGCGCGGTAGCGCGCGCTGCGGGCGGCCGCCTCCGGACCGCCCTCGGCGGACACCGTCACCACCTCGCGCAGCACCGGCGCGAGCCCCAGCGCGTGCGCCTGCTCCGCCGCCCGCCGCGCGACCTCCGCCGACGCCGCCTGCAGCCCGTGGTCGACGATCACCGCGCCGGCCCGCCTCCCGCCCCGCGGGGCCTCGAAGCCGACCGCCGCCGCGAGCGCGAGCGAGTCCGCTCCCCCGCTCAGCGCGACCAGCACGAGCGCTCCGGGGTCGAGCCCGTCGAGGCTCTCGCGCACCGCCCGCCGCAGATCGGCGACGGCGGGGGTCAGGCGGGGGCGATCGGGCACATCAAGTAACGTAATGCCAGCGATCCGCCCCTCCCGCGCGCGCACCCGCGCGAGCGTTCCGGAGGCCGATCCGTCCGCCGATGCGCCGCTCACGGCGCCACCGACTCAAGGAGAGAGCATGGCCGCATACGACGTCGTCGTCGAGATCCCCAAGGGGAGCCGCAACAAGTACGAGGTCGACCACGAGACCGGTCGCGTCTACCTCGACCGCGTGCTCTTCACCTCCTTCGTCTACCCGACGGACTACGGGTACTTCGAGAACACCCTCGGCCTCGACGGCGACCCCGTCGACGCGCTGGTGCTGCTCGAGTACCCCGTCTTCCCGGGCGTGGGCGTCTCCGTCCGCCCGGTCGGCGTGCTCAACATGAGCGACGAGGCCGGCTCCGACGCGAAGGTGATCGTGGTCCCCGCGAAGGACCCGCGCTGGCAGCACATCCAGGACATCGGCGACGTCCCGGAGCAGACGAAGAACGAGATCAAGCACTTCTTCGAGCGCTACAAGGACCTCGAGCCCGGCAAGTGGGTCAAGGTCGACGCGTGGGGCGACGCCGCCGAGGCGGAGCAGATCGTCCAGGACGGCATCAAGAAGCTGGCCGAAGAGGGTCACTGACCCCTCGCATCAACGAAGGAACCCCCTCCCGTCGTCTCGACAGGAGGGGGTTCTCTCGTTGTGCGGTGCGGCCGCGGCTCAGGCGGCCGGGCGGCCGACCATGCCGGCGGGCGTGCCCCAGGTGTTCCAGATGCGCACGGGCTTGCCGTAGTCGGCGGCCTCGATGATCTGGTTGTTCCCGAGGTAGATGGCCACGTGGTAGTAGTCCCCGCCGCCACCCCAGAAGATCAGGTCGCCGCGCTGGCGCTGGCTGTAGGGGACGAGCTTGCCGGCGCCGGCCATGGTGTTGTACTGGTTCGTCGCCGAGTGGGTGCCGATGTAGATGCCCGAGGACGCGTACGAGGCCTTGGTGAGGCCCGAGCAGTCCCACTGGTCCGGGCCCATGCCGCCGAGGACGTACTCCTCGCCGAGCTGAGCCATCGCGTACGAGATCGCGTTCTCGACGGCGCCGCTGGTCGGCACCAGGACCGGAGCGGTCACCGGCTGCGGGAGCGGCTGAGCCGCCGGCTGGGCGACCGGCTGAGCAGCGGGCTGGGCCGGAGCAGGAGCCGGAGCCGGCTGCTGCTGCGCGGGCTGCGGAGCGGCGGGCTGCGGGAGGGACGCGGTCTGATGCGACGGGGCGGCGGCGTCGGCCTGCGCCGAGGACTGCTGCTGGGCGGAGCGGGCGGTGGACTGCGCCTGAGCGGCGGCCTCCGCCTCGGCCTGCGCCTGGGCGGCGGCCTCGTCGGCCTGGCGCTTCTGCTCGCCCGCGAGGTACTGGGTCTCGGCCTCGACCGAGGAGTCCTTCAGCAGCGCGAGCTGGGCGACCAGCTCCTGCGACTTCTCCTCCTGCGCCGAGAGCGACGCGCGGGCCGACTCGGCGGCGGCGTCGGCGTCCTTGCGGGCTGCGTCCGCCTCGTCCGAGAGCGCCTGGTGCTCGGTGACGGCGAGGTCGGCCTGGTCGCCGAGCGACTCCGCGTTCTGCTTGTCGGCGAGGGCGTCGGCGTAGACCTTCTGCGACTGCTCCGAGAGCTGCGACATCGCGCCGAGCTGGTAGAGCAGGTCGCCCGCGTCCTTGCCCTTGGCCACGAGGCTGGCGGAGAGGTCGCCACCGGCGGCGCGAGAGAGGTGCGCGGCCAGCAGGCCGGCGCGCATCTTCGAGGTCTGGGCCTTGGCGGAGGCGGTGGTCGCCTTCTCCTCGAGGTCGTCGACGGCCTTCGCAGCGGCGTCGAGCGCCTCCTTGGCCTGGCGCCAGGCCTCGGCCTTCTTCATCGCGGTGATCGACTTCTCGTCGACCGCGGTCTGCAGGCTCGCGATGAGGCCGGTGATCGAGTCGATCTCTGCCTGCTTGCTCGCCTCGTCCTTCTTGGCGTTCTGCACGTCGTCCCACGAGGGGTACTTCGCGTCGTCGGCGAGGGCCGGGGTGATGCCGAGGGACGCGGTGACCGCCGTGACCGCGAAGGCGGCGGAGATGACGAGCGGGAGGCGGCCCTTCCAGGCGCGCTCCCGGGGTGCCGGGGTGAAGGTGCGTGCGGTCGTCTGTGCGTCAGCCAAGGGTGACTCCTCGTTGGGCCATGAAAGGTTGGGCGTCGACGGCGGAGCCGTTGACGCGGGTCTCGAAGTGCAGGTGGCAGCCGGTGGAGGCGCCGGTCGAGCCGACGGCGGCGATCTGCTCGCCCGCCTGGACCTGCTGGCCGACGCGGACGTAGATCCCGCCGGACATGATGTGGGCGTAGCCGGTGCTGATGCCGCTGCCGTGGTCGATCAGAACCCAGTTGCCGTAGGTGCCGTTGGGGCCCGCGTAGGAGACGGTGCCGCTGTGCGCCGCGAAGATCGGGATGCCGCAGCCGCCCGCGAGGTCGGTGCCGCGGTGGTACGAGCCGGAGGATCCTCCGCCGGTCGAGATGCTGTCGCGCGGGCCGAAGGTGCCGGTGATGCGGCCTCCGGCAGGGCGGACCCAGCCGGAGTCGCTGACGGCGCTGGAGCCGCCGCCGCCCGAGGGGGCGACGTACCCGCCGCCGCCACCGCTGCCGCCGCTGGACGCGGCCGCGGCCCGGGCGGCCTCGCGGCGCGCGGCCTCGGCCTGGGCGGCGGCCTGGCGGGCGGCCTCCTCCTCGGCGAGCTTCCGGAGGCGCTCGGCCTCGCGGGCGGCGACGCCGGCCTCGTACTCGGCCACGGTCTTCGACTCGGTGTCGCGGAGCGCGGCGAGCTGCTGCTCGAGCACGACGCTCTGCTCCTGCTGCTCGGCGAGCGCGGCCTCGGACGCCTCCTGAGCGGCGGTCGCCTCGGCCAGCTTCTGCTCGGCGGCGACGCGGAGGCGCTCGCGCTCCGTCTGCGCGACCTCGGCCTGGTCGGCGAGGGACGACGCGGTGTTCCGGGCGGTGCTGGCCTGCTCGTAGATCGCGGAGGAGCGCTCGACCAGCTTGGTCATGCTCCCGATCTTCGACAGCAGCTGGTCGGCCTGGCCGGCCTTCTGGTCGAGGAAGATGTTGACGGACAGGTCGGTGCCGGTGCTGCGGTAGAGCTGCGCGGCGAGCAGGCCCGCCTGCTGCGAGGCCTTGTCGGCCTCCTCGGCGCTGGCGGCGGCCCGGTCCTCGAGCTTCTTCGACTGGTCCGAGGCCTCGTCGAACGCCTGCTGAGCGGCGAAGTGCTCGTCGCCGCGCTGCTGCGCGAGCTGCTGAGCGGAGGCGACCTCGCTCTGGAGGTCGCCGATCAGGGACGTGATCCGGTCGACCTGAGCGGCGGCGGCGGCGGTGTCGCCCTTCGCCGCCTCGACGTCGGCCCACGACGGGTACTCGACCGCCTGGGCGGGAGTGGCGACGAGCAGGCCGGCGACGAGCGCGACGACGGCGGAGGCCAGGGCAGCACCTCGGAGTCGCCCGAGTCGCGGCGCGCCGGGGAGGCGGGCGGGACGCGGACGGCGCAGGGAGTGGGGCATGGGACCTCGGGGATAGGGGGCCCTCCCTCCGCGGCGGTGCGGCTCCGGCGCGCGGGTGGGGGGAAGAGCGATTCCGCCCCACCCTAACCGCGGCCCTGCCCGATCTCCTAGACCCGGGTCAACCCCGGACGGGGTGCACGCCGCCTGCGGAACCGTCGATTTTGCATCCTGCGCCGCGGCCCCCTATGCTTGCGTGTCGGTAGTCATGGGGGGTCGGCCGCAGGGTCGCCCCGCGAGTCTCCGGCCCCATCGTTTAGTGGCCTAGGACACCGCCCTTTCACGGCGGCAGCACGGGTTCGAATCCCGTTGGGGTCACGGATGGGTCGGTACTACCAGCACCACCAGAAGTACCAGCACCACCGGAAAGTGCGCCGGCTCGAGAGGGTCGGGGCGTGAAAATAGAACAGCCTCGAAGGCAGTATGCTTGTCTTCGCAACGAGGCCCTGTAGCGCAGTTGGTTAGCGTGCCGCCCTGTCACGGCGGAGGTCGCGGGTTCAAGTCCCGTCAGGGTCGCAAAGAGGCCCTTCCGAGAGGAAGGGCCTTTTTCAGGAGATCACCTCTCCAGCGACATCACGTCGCAACGGCTCTGTAGCTCAGTTGGTAGAGCGCACGACTGAAAATCGTGAGGTCACGGGATCGACGCCCGTCGGAGCCACTGGAACCCTCGCCTAGCTTCTACATGGCGGGGGTTTCTTCGTACCCGGAGGTCCCCGCCGCCGCGATCCGCCGCACATCCCTCCCGTTCCGGCCCGCGCCGAGCAGTGACTGCGGCCCGGATCCCGTCCAGGCGGTCTGCGTAGGCTGGCCCGGCCATGGAACCCGACGCCTTCCCGCCGCCCGATCCCGCGACGCTCGCGCCCGACTCCGCTGCGGCGACGTCGTGGCCGGCCGAGCCCCTCCCCTCGGTCCATGCGCCCTACTCCTCCCTCCTCTACCTGCCCGATCCTCGGGTCCGCTGGGGCCTGCCGACCGCCGTGCTCACGATCGTCGGGATCGTCCTGCCGCTGGCCGTGCTCATCCTGCTGTTCGGGTTCGGCGTGCTCCCCTACTCCGCCGGACTCGCCTTCGCGGGGGCGCTCGCGAGCTACCTCGTCGCGCTGATCGTCCCGTTCGCGGCGTCTCGGCTGCGCGGCCTGGGCACGATGGCGGCCGACTTCGGGCTGCGGTTCCGCTGGATCGACGTGCCCATCGGGATCGGGCTCGGCGTCGCGGTGCGCGTCGTGATCCTGTTCGTGCTCGCCGCGTTCGCTCCGCTCCTCCAGGACGCGCAGGGGAACCTCGACATCGACCCCGACCCGCTGTGGTTCGTGCTGAGCTCGGTCCTCATCCCCCTCGTCGTCGCGCCGCTGGTCGAGGAGGTCCTCTGCCGCGGCGTCGTGATGCGCGCGGTGCGGAACCGGATGCTCCGGGGCTCCGCGGAGTCGGCGCCGCCCACCCGCGGCCGCCGGGTCTGGGCGATGGTGTTCAGCATCCTGGCGTCCACGGCGGTCTTCGCCCTGCTGCACGGGCACCAGATGGTGAACCCGGCGACGATCGTGACGCTCGGCGTGACCACGGTCACCGCGGGACTCGCGCACGGCTGGATCGCGACGATCACCGGGCGGCTCGGAGCGGCGATCGTCTCGCACGCGACACTGAACGGCTCCGCGGTGCTGCTGCTGGCGCTGCTGCCGCTGCTGACTCCGTAGGGGGATCTCGAGAGGCCCGATGCGCGGGCTGCTCGATCGGCAGGAGTCGGGGCGGCCCGATCGGCGGCGTGGGGCGACGCGTCAGACGTCGTAGGTGCGCGCCCCGGGCAGCGGGCCGCGGACCTGGCGGTGGAGGCGCTCCATGTCGGCGTCGAGGGTGGCGGCGGTGCGGGCCGCGTCGGCGAGGCCGTCGAGGAGCTCCTGCGGGACCTGGCGGTCGTACTTGTAGTAGATCTTGTGCTCCAGGCTCGCCCAGAAGTCCATCGCGATGGTCCGGAACTGCACCTCGACGCAGACGTCGACCGATCCGCCGGAGAGGAACACGGGCACCTCGACGATCGCGTGCAGGCTCTTGTAGCCGTTCTCCTTCGGCTCGGCGATGTAGTCCTTCACCTCGAGCACCGTCACGTCGGACTGCGAGGTGAGCAGGTCGAAGACGCGGTAGACGTCCGAGACGAAGCTGCAGGTGATCCGCACGCCGGCGATGTCGGTGATCGCGTCGGCGATGCCCTCGAAGGTCGTCTCGCAGCCCTTGCGCTCGATCTTCTCGATCAGGCTGTCGGCCGACTTGAGCCGGCTCGTGACGTGCTCGATCGGGTTGTACTCCTGCAGCTCGCGGAACTCCTCCTGCAGGATCGACACCTTCGTGACGATCTCGTCCATCCCGAACTTGTACTGGAGCATGAAGCGCGCGAAGTCGTCGCGCAGGGCGCGGATCTCGGCGACGGTGGTGGCGTCGAGCGCTTCGGCGACGGCATCCGTCAGCGGAGGGACGGCGTGCGCGGGTTCGGGGATGCGGGATTCCACAGTCGGACACCCTACGCGCGGAGTCGTTCGAGACCGGTGGGAGGCGCCCGGCCTAGCCTGGGAGCGTGATCACCGAGCCCCGCCCGCTGCGCTTCTGCGCGTTCGTCATGAACACCGCCTCCCACATCCAGCACGGCCTCTGGCGCCACCCCGACGCCCGGCAGCACGAGTTCGACGACGTGCAGCTCTGGATCGACCTCGCCCGGACGCTGGAGCGCGGCCGCTTCGACGCGATGTTCTTCGCCGACGTGGCGGGGCTCTACGGTCCGGCGGACGGCGACTGGGACGTCAACGCCCGCGAGGGGCTGCAGCTGCCCAGCAACGACCCGTCCGTGCTGCTCTCGGCCCTGGCAGTGAGCACCGAGCACCTCGGCTTCGCGTTCACGAGCTCGGTGCTGCAGTCGCATCCGTTCGACTTCGCCCGGAAGGTCTCGACCCTCGACCACCTCTCGAAGGGGCGGATCGCCTGGAACATCGTCACCAGCGCCCTCGACGGCGCGGCCCGCAACTTCGGCTACGACCGGCTCGAGGAGCACGACGAGCGCTACGCCTGGGCGCAGGAGTACCTCGACGTGGTCTACAAGCTGTGGGAGGGCTCGTGGGACGACGGTGCGCTCCTGCGCGACAAGAGCGGCTCCTTCGCCGACCCGGCGCGCATCCACCGCATCGACCACGTCGGGAAGCGCTACCGCGTGCAGGGGCCGCACCTCTCGGCTCCGTCGCCCCAGCGCACGCCCGTGCTCTTCCAGGCCGGCTCCTCCCCCGCGGGCCGGCGCTTCGCCGCGCGGAACGCGGAGGCGCAGTTCGTGTTCTCGGGGTCGCCGGAGAAGACCCGCGAGCTGATCGAGGACACGCGGGCCCTCGCCGCGGCGGCCGGTCGCGGAGCGGGTGCGCCCTCCTTCTACCTGGGGCTCTCCTTCATCACCGGCGACACGGAGGAGGAGGCGCGCCGCGCCGAGCGCGAGATCGACGAGTACCTCTCCTCGGACGCGTTCCTCGTGCACTCGAACCTCGGCTTCGACCCGGCGACGGGCGAGAAGCTCGACCCCGACCTGCCGCTCTCGGCGATCGAGACCTACGCCGGCCAGAGCCACCTGCAGTGGATCCGCGACGCCTCCCCCGACCGCGAGCCGACCGTCCGTGATCTGGCCCGGCTCTCGGCGAAGCTGCGCGGACGGGTCGTCGGCACTCCGGAGCAGATCGCCGACCACCTGGCGGGCTGGCGCGACGCGGGGATCGACGGGATCAACGTCGTCAACTGGATCCTGCCCGGCAGCTACGAGGAGTTCGTCGACCGGGTGATGCCGGTGCTCCAGGAGCGGGGCCTCGCGCAGACCGAGTACGCCGAGGGGACGCTGCGACGCAAGCTGTTCGGGACGGACGAGCTGCCGGCGACGCACCCGGCGCGGGCGTACCGCGGGGCGTTCGCGGGCTGAGCCGTCGCGGGCCGGGCTCTGCGCGTCCACTGCCCCTGCACCGGCTGCCCGCCCCGCCCCGCGCACTCCGCCGAGCGGGGGACGCGAGGGCGGGCGCGGCTCCGTAGCGTCGAGGGATGATCCAGACCTGGGGAGTCCTGACCGCGCTGTACGGAGTCGTCGTGGCGGCCGTCGCGGTGCTCGCGATCGTGCTGCTGGTGCTGCTGTGCCGCCTGGTGCTCGCCGCGCGCGAGAACCTGCAGGCCTCGACGCGGCTGCGCGAGCTGCAGATCGAGCGGATGCTTCTCGAGGACGAGTAGCGGACGCGACGCCGGCCGCGACCAGGTCTCCTCAGCGAGGAGCACTCGCGGCCGACGACGCGCGGTCCGGTCAGGGCAGAGCGGGTCGCGCCTCCGGGCGGGGCGCCCGCGGGATGAGCAGGCCGAGGGCGACGGCGACCAGCGCTCCGATCGCGCCGATCACGAACGTGGTCTCGAAGCCCTGCGAGCTCGGCAGCTGCACGTCGCCGACGGACACGGTCAGCTGCGCGAGCACGCCCGCGGTCACGGCGGAGGAGAGCGTCGTGCCGAGGGTGCGCATCAGCGAGTTCAGCCCGTTCGCGGCGGCGGTCTCCGAGGCGGGGACGGCGTGCATGATGAGCGTCGGCATCGCGGCGTAGGCGAGGCCCAGGCCGACACCGATGAGGGCGTTGATCACCAGGATCTGCCACACCTCGCCGCCGAACGGGAGGATCAGCAGGTACGAGACCGCGATCAGCCCGGAGCCGGCGATCAGCACGAGCCGCGGCCCGGACTGCGCCGAGAGGCGGGCGGCGAGCGGGGACGTCGCCATCATCGCCAGGCCCGAGGGCGCGAGCACGAGGCTCGCCACGATCAGGCTCAGGCCGAAGCCGACGCCCGACGCGGCCGGCAGCTCGAGGCGCTGCGGCAGCGTGATCTGGGCGCCGAAGAACGCGAAGCCGACCGCCACCGAGGCGAGGTTGGTGAAGAGCACGGCGGGGCGGGCGGCCACCCGGAGGTCGACGAGCGGGCTCTCCTGCCGCAGCTCGTACCAGCCCCAGAGGAGCAGGACGGCGATGCCGCCGAGGCCGGAGCCGAGGATCGCGGGGCTCGTCCAGCCGGAGTCGTTGCCGCGCGAGACGGCGATCAGCACGCCGCTCAGTCCGAGGGCGAGGCCGATCGTGCCGACCACGTCGAAGGTGCCGGGCGAGCGCAGCGTCGACACCGGCACGACCAGGAGGACGAGGACGATGTCGAGGACGCCGAGACCCGCGGACATCCAGAACAGGACGTGCCAGTCGGTGTTCTGCGCGATGAGGGCGCTGAGCGGCAGGCCGAGCGCGCCGCCGATGCCGAGGGTCGCGCTGACCAGGGCGATCGCGCCGGGGAGCCGGTCGCGGTGGAGGGTGTCGCGGAGGATCGAGATGCCGAGCGGGATGACGCCCATCACCGCGCCCTGGAGGGCCCGGCCCACGACCAGCGTCCACACGTCCCCCGCGAAGGCGCACACGATCGAGCCGATCACGAGCACGACCAGCGCGGCCACAGCCATCCGCCGCTTGCCGTAGAGGTCGCCGAGGCGGCCCGAGACCGGGGTGAGGATGCAGGCGCTCAGCAGCGTCGCGGTGATCACCCACGCGGTCTCGGTGCGGTCGGCGCCGAGCAGCGTCGGCAGCTCGGACTGGATCGGGACGACCAGCGTCTGCATGAAGGAGGCGCTCATGCCCGCGAAGGCGAGGACGGCGGTGATGAGGCGCGGGTCCGGCGAGCGGGTCAGGGAGCGTCTGTCGGAGTCGGGCACGGCGGTCCTTCGTGTCGGCGGCGGACGCGCACCCGGACCGCGGCGGCGGGCGGGCCGTCGTCGGCGGGATCGTATCGCTCGGCTCTGCTTTCGACCGGCTCGGGGCTCAACAGCGCGGGCCGCCGCTTTGTTCCCTCCTCCTCCTTCCCGCGCGCGTCGGGCAGGACGAGGATGGGCGGATGATCGACATCGAGAGCTGGATCACCGGCTACGAGAAGGCCTGGGCCACGGACGACGCGGCAGACGTGGCCGCACTGTTCACCGAGGACGCCGAGTACTTCACGGCGCCGCACCGCGACGCGATCACTCCGCGCGACGCGATCGTCGAGTGGTGGCTGGCGGAGGAGGAGCCCGCCGACCCGACGTTCGCGTGGGGCCTGGTCGCACTGACGGAGGAGACCGCGGTGGTGGAGGGGCGCACCGTCTACCCGGGCGACCGCACCTACCTGAACCTCTGGGTCATCCGCTTCGCCCCCGACGGGCGGGCGCGCTCGTTCACCGAGTGGTACATGGAGGAGCCGGCCGACTCCGTGTCCTGACCCGCGCGGGTCCCCAGGGAGCGGCGAGGAGCCCTCAGCGGCGCCCGGTCAGAGCTGCGCGGCCGCGAAGGTGTCGCAGCTGGTGGCGTCGCCCTCGAAGCCGGCCCGGAACCAGCGCTGCCGCTGCTCGGCCGAGCCGTGCGTCCACCCCTCCGGATCGACGGTGCCGGTGGCCTGCTCCTGGATGCGGTCGTCGCCGACGGCGGCCGCGGCGCCGAGCGCGTCCTGGTACTCCTGCGCCGTCACCGGCTTGAGGTAGGGCGTGCCGGTCTCGTCGGGCACCGTCGAGGCGTCGCCCACCCAGGCTCCGGCGAAGCAGTCGGCCTGCAGCTCGAGGCGCACCGAGTCCGACTCGGGGCCGGTGCCGGAGCGGTCCGCCGACTCCATCGCGCCGGTCAGGTTCTGGATGTGGTGGCCCCACTCGTGGGCGAGGATGTACATCTGCGCGAGCGATCCGCCCGAGGTGTCGAACCGGGTGCGCAGCTCGTCGAAGAAGTCGGTGTCGAGGTAGATCGTCCGGTCCGGCGGACAGTAGAACGGGCCGACCGCGGCGGTCGCGCTCCCGCAGCCGGTGGTGGTGCTGTCCTCGAACAGGTCGACGCCGGTCGGGGTCGTGTAGGCGACTCCGAGGGTCGGAGTCTGCTCGCCCCAGTAGCGGTCGAGCGACTCGGCCGCACCCTCGAGGCGGCAGTCGACCTGCGTGTTCGCGTCGGCGCCGCTGTCGCAGGCCACCGCGGTGGAGGTGACGCCCTCCGGCGAGGACCCGCCTCCGCCGAACACCTCGCCGAGGCCCGAGAGGTTCACGCCGAGCAGCTGCGAGAGCAGCGCGAGCACGACCACGCCCACCGCGCCCCCGCCGACGGCGATGCCGGTGGTGCGGCCGCGGCGGCGGACCTTGCCGCCGCTGAGCTGGGAGTCGTCGTTGAAGGTCATGCCGACGAAGCTAGCGCTCCGCGGACGGGCTCCGCTCGGGCTTGCGGTCAGCCCCAGCGCGACTCGCTGGCCGAGCGGATGATCTCGAGCAGCGCCTCGCGCAGGGGGCCGTGCTCGAGCGAGCCCGGGAACATGTCGACCTCGAGGCGGTGCGCCCGGCGCCAGGCCTCGCTGCCCACGTCGGTGAGCGCGACGAGCTGCCGGCGGCGGTCCGACGGATCCGTGGTGCGCGAGACGTGGCCCTCGCGCTCGAGGCGCTCGATGGTGCGCGACATGGTCTGCACCTCGACGTGGGCCGCGGCGGCCAGCTCCTTCTGCGCGACGGGACCCGCCTGCAGGAGGTGCAGCACGATCAGGCCGGCGTGGGTGAGGCCGATCTCGGCGAGAGCGCCGTGCCAGGCGTGCTCGACCATCCGGGAGGCGGTGGAGAGCAGCCGGCCGGTGGGCCAGTCCTCCATACCGGAGGCGTCGTCCGCGCGCATCTGATCAGGGTAGACCCGCTCCCGGGGCACGACGGCACCGGGCGCGGGACGCTCAGGCACGGGCGCCCGGGCATCCCGGCCGCGAGGCGCGGACCGCCCCGCCCGTCAGGACGCGAAGCGGTCCGTCGCCTCGATCAGCGCGTCGAGGATCCCCGGCTCATCGAAGGCGTGGCCCGCGTCGGCGATCATCCGGAAGTCGGCCTCGGGCCAGGCCCGGTGCAGGTCCCAGGCCGTGAAGGCCGGGGTGCACATGTCGTAGCGGCCCTGCACGATGACGGCCGGGATGTCGCGGAGGACGCCGGCGTCGCGGATCAGCTGCCCCTCCTCCAGCCAGCCCCTGTGCACGAAGAAGTGGTTCTCGATGCGGGCGAAGGCGAGCGCGAAGACGGGATCGGACCAGTCCGCGATCAGCTCCGGCTTCTGCAGGAGGGTGATGGTCGACGCCTCCCAGGTGGTCCAGGCGACACCGGCGGGGCCGTGCACGGCGGGGTCCGCGTCGTGGAGCAGGCGGTAGTACGCCTCGATGAGGCTGCCCCGCTCGCCGGCCGGGACGACGGAGGTGTAGCCCTCCCAGAGGTCCGGGTAGACCGCGGCGGCGCCGCCCTCGTAGAACCACTCGAGCTCGGCGCGCCGGAGGGTGAAGATCCCGCGGAGGACGATCTCGCTGACCCGCTCGGGGTGGGTCTCGGCGTAGGCGAGGGCGAGGGTCGAGCCCCAGGAGCCGCCGAGCACGAGCCAGCGCTCGACGCCGAGGTGCTCGCGGAGGCGCTCGATGTCGGCGACCAGGTACCAGGTGGTGTTGGTCGAGAGGTCGGCCTCCGGCTCGCCGGCGTGCGGGGTGGAGCGGCCGCACATCCGCTGGTCGAACAGCACGATGCGGTACTTCTCGGGGTCGAACAGCCGCCGGTGGGCGGGCGAGGTGCCGGCGCCGGGGCCGCCGTGCAGGAACACGACGGGCTTGCCCTCGGGGTTGCCCGAGACCTCCCAGTAGAGCGAGTGGCCGTCGCCGACGTCGAGCATGCCGGAGTCGTGGGGCTCGATCTCGGGGTACAGAGTGCGCATGGCCCGCACCCTACCGACTGTCAGGGTCGCGGTCCGCGAGGCGGGCGGCCCGGCCCCGGAGTGGGCGGGAGCGCCCGCGTCCACCCGGCGCACCCGCCTCCCGCGGTCGTTACTGTGGATCGGACCTGCACGCCCCCGTCGAAGGAGCCCCCATGCCCACCACTGTGCGCGGCGTCATCGCCCGGTCGAAGGGCGCTCCCGTGGAGCTCGTCGACATCGTCGTCCCCGATCCGGGCCCGGGCGAGGCCGTGGTCGACATCGAGACCTGCGGTGTCTGCCACACCGACTTCCACTACCGCGAGGGCGGGATCAGCGACGGCTTCCCCTTCCTCCTCGGTCACGAGGCGGCCGGACGGGTCAGCGCGATCGGAGAGGGAGTCACCCATGTCGCGGTCGGCGACTTCGTGGTCCTCAACTGGCGCGCGGTCTGCGGCGAGTGCCGGGCCTGCACCCGGGCCGAGCCCTGGTACTGCTTCGACACCTTCAACGCGACGCAGCGGATGACCCTGGAGGACGGCACCGAGCTCAGCCCCGCCCTCGGGATCGGCGCCTTCGCCGAGAAGACCCTCGTGCACGCGAAGCAGTGCACGAAGGTCGATCCGGAGGCGGACCCCGCCGCGGTGGGCCTGCTCGGCTGCGGGATCATGGCCGGCCTCGGCGCGGCGATGAACACCGGGAACGTGACGCGCGGCGACTCCGTCGCGGTCATCGGCTGCGGAGGAGTCGGCACGGCCGCCGTGGTCGGCGCCGCTCTCGCGGGCGCCGGCACGGTCATCGCGATCGACCGGGACCCCAAGAAGCTGGTTGCGGCCGAGAAGCTCGGCGCCACGCACGTCATCGACTCCAGCGGCCTCGACGAGGCGGGCGTCATCGCGGCGGTGCAGGCCCTGACGAACGGCTTCGGAGCGGACGTCGTCATCGACGCTGTGGGCCGCCCCGAGACCTGGCGCCAGGCGTTCTACGCCCGCGACCTCGCCGGGACCGTGGTGCTGGTCGGGGTGCCGACTCCCGAGATGACCCTCGAGATCCCCCTGCTCGACGTCTTCGGCCGCGGTGGATCGCTGAAGTCGAGCTGGTACGGCGACTGCCTGCCCGAGCGCGACTTCCCGATGCTGACCGGCCTCTACCTCCAGGGCCGCCTGCCCCTGGACGAGTTCGTGAGCGAGCGGATCGGGATCGAGGACATCGAGGAGGCCTTCGCCACGATGGCCGGCGGCGACGTGCTCCGCTCGGTGGTGGTGCTCTGATGGGCGCGCGGATCGAGCAGCTCGTCACGAGCGGCACCTTCAGCCTCGACGGCGGCACCTGGGACGTCGACAACAACGTCTGGATCGTCGGCGACGACTCCGAGTGCGTCGTCATCGACGCGGCCCACGACGCGGACGCGATCCTCGCGGCCGTCGGCGAGCGCCGGCTCCTCGCCGTGCTGCTGACCCACGGGCACGACGACCACCTCGACGCGGTCGAGGGAGTCCGCGCTGCGACCGGCGCCCCGGTGCTGCTCCACGAGGCCGACCGGATGCTGTGGGACGCCGTGCACCCCGGCACGGCCCCGAGCGGCGCCCTGGTCGACGGGCGGATCGTGCCCGTCGCCGGCGTCGAGCTCGAGGTGCGGCACACCCCGGGCCACACCCCCGGCGCCGTCTGCTTCGTCGCCGAGGCGCTCGGCACGGTGTTCACCGGCGACACGCTCTTCCAGGGCGGGCCGGGAGCCACCGGCCGCTCCTACAGCGACTTCCCGACGATCATCGACTCGATCACGGAGCGCCTGCTGACGCTGCCCGCCGCGACGGTCGTCCGGACCGGCCACGGCGACTCGACCACGATCGGAGCGGAGGCGCCGCACCGCGAGGAGTGGATCGCGCGCGGGCACTGACCGGGCGGGGCGGGGGCAGAGGCTGCCGGCCCTCCCGCTTCGGCGTTCTGCTCGCCCGGATGTCCGACGGGTGTGGGAGTTTCGCAACCGATGGTCGTGCTCCCTTGTTACCGTGAACAATCGCCGGTACCGTGCGAAGACCATACCGCTGGCGGGATCCCCCGTCCGCCCACCGGTTCGCTGCAGAACCCGAGAGGACACGTCGACGATGACGTCACGACCCCCGGGCGGAGGCAGGCCCTCGCGCCTGCTCGCCGCCACCCTCGCCGCATCCGCGACGATCGCCCTCGCCGCCGGCGCCGCCGTGCCGGTCGCCGTCGCCGCGACAGCGGCGACCACTCCCGCGCAGAGCCTGCTCGCGGACTTCACCTTCGACACCGCCCCGAGCGGAGGCGCCTTCACCGACAGGTCGACCCGCGCCGCCGTGAAGGGCACGCCGACCCTCGTCGCCGGCCGCACCGGGCAGGGCAGCGCCGTCTCGCTGTCGTCCTCGTTCTGGCTCGACCTCACTGCGACCGACGGGCAGCCGCTGCTGAAGGGTCGCGACTCCGTCACTCTGTCGTACGACTCCAAGCCCGCCGCCGCGGACAACGTCGGCTGGTCGGTCTTCGCCGCTCGCTCGGCCGCGACCCAGGACTACGCCCAGGAGAAGTACGTCGGCGTCCTCGACAGGACGAACGGCATCACCGTCGAGCGGTACGCCAACAGCGGCGCCCGCGACTCCTCGGGCAACCTCACCGGCCCGAGCAGCACGGAGTGGAAGCACGTCGATCTCGTGCTGAGCGCCGGCACCGCCCGCCTCTACGTCGACGCGAAGCCCGTCGCCGTCACGACGGCCGGCCCCTCGCTCGCGACGGTCCTCGGATCGACCGGCGGAGTCCTGCAGATCGGCAAGGCCAACTGGGGCGGCGGGGAGTACTTCGCCGGACTCCTCGACAATCTGCGCGTCTACGACCGCGCCCTGACCGGGGCCGAGCTGGGCGCGACGAGCAGCACCGTGGCAACCGACCTGCGCGCCGCCCTCGACGTCCCCACGACCGTGCTCGGCGACCTGCCCGCGCAGGTCCTCGGGAACACCGTGACGTGGACCGCCTCCGGCGCCGGCGCCGCGCGCGTCTCCTCCACCGGCGCCGTGAACCTCTCGGGCCTCACCGCTCCCGTCGCCGTCCGCCTCCAGGCAGCCGTCGCCGGGCAGACCTACGCGTGGGACAGCACCCTCGCCGTGCCCGGCGGGCGCATCGCCACCTCCGTCAAGACCGTCACCACGACGAACGGCGTGAAGGACGACCCGCTGGCGTACAACGACGACCGCCGCGCGGACTCGCTCTTCACGGCCGCACTGCCCGCCGGCGCGACCACCTGGGAGCCGCTGAACCGCTCGCAGTCGATCCTCTCCGTCCTCAAGGACGGCGATCAGGCGCAGCGCCCGAACGCCCAGATGGGCTCGCCGCTGCTGTTCCGCTCGAAGGACGGCTCGCTCGGCGCGGTCTCGTCGCAGAACAACGCCACGGACTCCGTCTACCTCTGGAGCTCCGCCGACGGCCGCACGTTCCGCGACCAGCGCGTCCTCCGGGTCGCGCCGGGCTCGGTCGTGACCGACCCGCGGATCGTCTTCGACTCCGCCCTCGGCGTCTACAAGCTGTTCTGGACCGATCTGCTCACCACCGAGGGCCGCGTGACGCTGTTCACGGACCTCGCCTCCGGCACCGCTCCCGGAGCGACCACCCGCGCCGACGCCCGCGTCCCCGGTGTCCAGGGCTCGGGTCTCCCCGCCGGGTTCACCCAGGGCCAGGCCGGCGAGACGGCGCTGACCTCGACCGAGTTCAGCACGTTCTACCGCGAATACGTCGACCTGAAGAACACCGGTGTGAAGTCGCTCAGCGGCTCCGTCGACTCCGGCGCCGGATCCGCTGCGATCGCCGCAGCGCTCCCGGGGCAGGCCGTGATGGAGTACAACGACGGCTCGACCAAGTCGCTCAACGTCGACTGGCAGGACGATCTGACCACCGCCGTCGACACCTCGCGTCCCGGGACCTACCGGGTCACCGGCTCCGTCCAGCAGGACCCCGAGGCGATGGTCAACGAGGCCCGCGCGGATCCGCACGTCTTCTTCAACGAGGACGACGGCTACTACTACCTCACGGGCTCGCACTACGGTCAGGACTCGCTCGGCCCGATCGAGGAGAGCTCCAGCTACCGCAAGATCGGCCTCAAGCGCTCGAAGACCATCGCCGGTCTCGACTCCGCTCCCGAGCAGATCGTGATCGACCCCGACGCCGGCACGCCCGGTCGCCAGAGCCAGTACCCGAACACCTTCTACGGCTGGGGCGGATACATCTGGGCGCAGGAGTTCCACAAGATCAACGGCACCTGGTGGATCGTCGCCGGCATGAACAAGGGCTACGCGCCTGTGGGCGGCTGGTGCGACAACACCGTCCTGATCCCCTACACCGGGACCGACGCCTCGATCGCCGAGGGCGGATTCCTCGACCAGACGAACTGGGGCGAGCCGGTCGTCCTCGAGGGCGCGGCCTTCGACGTCAGCTACATCGACCGCCAGGAGAACGGCGCCACCCAGGGCTACTGGGTCCTGCCCAACGGCAACACGCTCTCCCTCGCCAAGGCGACGATGGGGCCCAAGGGCACCGTCCCGCTGGTGACCGGTGCGGTCACCCGCATCTACGGCGAGAGCCAGCCGTGGGAGTCGGGCAAGCGCTCGCCGACCCCGTCCGACACCACCGAGGGCAACGACCAGGGCGTCGTCGAGGCGCCGTTCATCGTGTCCAAGGGAGGACGCATGTACCTCACCTACTCGGGCGGAACGGTCGACAAGTACTACTCGCTCGGCCTGCTCACGGCCGACGCGAGTGCCGACCTCCTCAACCCCGCGACGTGGACGCAGACCGCGTTCCCCGTGCTGGACACCGAGGACACCTACCTGGGCCGCCTCGGCGCGGACGAGACGCAGTACTTCTCGCGCCAGCAGGCCGGCACCGGGCACAACTCGTTCGTCGAGGACGAGTCGGGCAACCTGCTCCTCGCCTACCACGCCCGCCCCTACCCGGACCCGCACACGGCGACCGATCCGCAGAATGCGGGCGGCCTGTTCGATTCGGACCGCAACACCTGGTTCAAGGGCGTGAACATCCGCGCGAGCGGCCGGCTCGACCTCTCGCTCTCGAAGGAGCAGGAGGTGGCCTCGGCCAACCGCACCGTCACGGCGACGATCACCGTGAAGGCGCCGGCTGTGCCCGTCACCGCCACTGCAGCGGCTCGCTGCGTCGCGGGCAAGGTGGTGGTCACGCTGACCACTGTCAACAAGGCCGCGTCGACCGCCGACCTCCGCTGGAACACCCTGTGGGGCGCGAAGACGCAGCAGATCGATGCGGGCCGGACCGCCTCGCTGGCCGTGACCACGCGGGCCGCCTCGGTCGCCGCCGGCACCGTCCAGGGGGTCGCCACCGTCGGCAGCGCCTCCGCTCCCGTGAGCGCCGCCTACCCGGCGCTCCGCTGCGGCTGACCTGACCGGGTCCTCCGACCGACGACGCCCGGCCGCCTCTCACCTGAGGGCGGCCGGGCGTCGTCGTTCCGGTCTGCGGTGATGTGCCGGGCGACCGGGTCGCGACCCTCGATGATCTCGGCGGTGCAGCCGGCATCGCGGGAGAAGACCCACCGGATGACGCGGCCGCGTCGGACGACCGGACCGTTGCGATCCACGAACGACTCCCCATCGAGGGGAGGTCGTCGGTCGGCGACGTACGGGGTGTCGTGAGTCGGACGGGAAGAGGCGAGCCGGTCTGCCGCTGCTGCACGAACCGGCCCGCCCCTTCGGCATCGTCTCAGTGGACGAGGGCGGCCTCCGCCTCGTCCCAGGCGGGGTTCAGGTCTTCCTTCTTCCCTCGGATGAGGAGGAATCCGGTGAGAGAGGCCGCGACCATGGTCACTGCTGCGGCCAGGAACACGGCCTTGTAGCCGTCGGTGAATGCGGTGAGCTCGGCCGTTCCGGACGCGATGGCGGAGTCCGCGGTGCTCGCGTAGAACACGGTGAACACCGCGAGACCGATGGACCCGCCGATGTGGAAGACGGAGTTGACGACGGCGGAGGCCACTCCGGCGTCCTCGTTCTCGACCCCGAGAAGGGCGAGGTTCTGGACGGGCACGAAGAGCATGGAGAGTCCGATTCCGAGCACGACCAGGGCGGGCAGGACCTGGAGGAAGTAGTTTCCGTCCGGGGTGATGCCGAGGAGCAGGAAGAGCCCAGCTGCCGAGACGAGCGGCCCGACGATCATCAGGGGTCGGGGGCCGAACGTGTTGAGGATCTTCGTGGTGACGGGCGAGAACGCCATGATCGCGACGGTCATGGCGAGGTTCGCGAGTCCTGCCATCAGCGGTCCCATTCCGAGCACGATCTGGAAGTAGAACGCGAGATAGAGGATGGCCCCGATCATCACGGCGCCATTGGCGGCCTGGATCAGGATCGCGCCGCCTCGCACACGACGCAGGATGACGCGCAGGGGCAGCAACGGCTGGTCGACCGTGCGTTCGATGAGCACGAAGACGGTCAGCAGGACGATGCCGAGTGCGAGGAAGGCGACGGTGTCGATCGCGCCCCATCCGTGCTCGGCTCGGGTGAACCCGTAGACGATCGCGCCCAGTCCCAGGGTCACGGTGACGGTTCCCCAGACGTCGTAGCGGTTGTCTCCTTCCGCCTTGCTCTCGCGGAGCACGAGAGCCCCGCCGACGAGGCCGAAGGCGACGAAGATGAGGTTGACGAAGAGGCACCAGCGCCAGTCGGTGAATTCGGTGAGCACGCCGCCCAGGATCAGGCCGATTGCGGCTCCGGATCCGGCGACCGTGCCGAAGACGGCGAAGGCGAGATTGCGCTCCTTGCCGTGGGCGAACGTCACGGTGAGCATGGCGAGTGCGGCGGGGGCGAGCAGTGCCGCGAAGGCGCCCTGGACGCCGCGAGCGATGACGAGTTCCATGCCGCTCTGCGACAGTCCGGCCCAGAGCGAGGCCGCTCCGAAGCCGATCATTCCGACCATGAAGGTGCGCTTGCGGCCCCAGTAATCGGCGATCCGACCGCCCAGAAGGAGAAGTGCTCCGAAAGCGAGGGCGTAGGCGGTGACGACCCACTGGCGCAGGCTGTCGCTCATCCCGAGATCCAGTTGGGCCTGAGGCAGGGCGATGGTGACGATCATCGTGTCGAGGACGACGACGAGCTGGGTCATGGCGAGAACGGCGAGCGCCCACCAGCGGGCGTTCGGCTTGTCCGCGATTCTGGACATGAAGAAACCTCCAGGCTTCTGAGGAATGAAGTCGCTGGAGGTTTTCAGCCTCGGATCCCGCACCGGCAGTGCATCTGACCGCCCACAGCTCCGAAGCTGGGCAGGCCGTTACCGTACCACAACTGTACAATCATGAATGTACAGTTGCTTTCTGATTCGTCGACCGTGACAGCCGTCCCTCCGGCTGCAGTCCGTCGTCAGGACGGCTCGACACCGAGGGGGTCGAGCCTCACCTTCCGACGTCGGCAGGAGAGGATGGCAGACTGGCGGCCGACGCTGTCGCACCCGCTCGTGCGGTGACGCGTCGACACCCTCCGGGCGCCTCAGCACCCGCCGTCCCTAGCTGCTCACTCGGACCGAGGGAGCGGCGGAATCGATCACGACATGGAACCGAACCCGCCCAGCGGTGAGGGGGTCCTGGCTTCTCCTCGGACGTCTCCTCGCGCGACGCGACCCAACAACCGGACTCGGATCCTCGACGCAGCGGTCCGTGTCGCGGCGAGGGAAGGTTCTGTTCGCGTCACGCTCGAAGCGACTGCCGAAGAGGCTGGGCTGACACGCGGTGGAATGATGTACCACTTCCGCGATCGAGCCGATCTCGCCCATGCTCTCCAGGAGCACGTCGCGGCCGGCTGGGAAGCCCAGCTGATCGACGTCGCGGGGAAGACCGCGAACGAGGCCACCTTGACGGAGCGCGTGAGTGCCTACGTCACCGTCGCCCTGACGCCGTCGACGCACATGCAGATCGGACTCCTCCAGGCCACGGGCAGCGACACCGCTCTCCGAGCGCCGGTAGCGGAGGTGCGCCGAAGGTGGACGCCCTCCGCAGAGGAGACCGCGACCGATCCGATCGCTCTCCGCCAGTTCATCGCCTGCCTTGCGGCTGACGGCCTGTGGTCGCACCACTCCCTCGGAGGCGATCGGATACCGGACGACACTCGAGCCGCGGTGATCTCCGAGATCATCCAGCTCTCCAGCACGGGGTGATGCACGAAGGGCGCGTTCCGGCGTGAGGCGGGTCCCCCGCCCGCCTCACACTGCTGAGGATGCAGCAGCGACGGCGTCCTCGAGGAGCGCCGCCACCGCCTCGCGCCGCGGCAGCACGGTCGCGAGCGCGGCGCCCATGACGGTCGGCGATGCCTCGTGCTGCCCCGGAGCGCTCGGGACGCGGTCGGAGGCGACGCACTTGTCGAAGTCTCTCCACGTGGAGCGTCACCGACACGACCGATCCGACGACGGCCGACCAGGAGACGTCCCGCGTGCGCCCGCACAGGCACTCGGCTCGTCAGCGGGACAGCAGCGCGACGTGGATCTCCTCGGCGAGGAGGTCCAGTGCTCTGGCGTGGGACGCCAGGAAGGCCCGGCCGTCGCGCGTGATCGAGAAGCGCTCGATGCGCTGCAGCGGGGTCCTCCTGCCTCTCTCGAGGAGCACCAGACCCCGGCGGGAGAGCCGCAGGAGGCGCTTGCGCACCTCGACGACATCGACACGGTCACCGGAGCGGTGGTCGAGAACCTCTCGGAGGCGGGACTCGCCGCGGTTCTCGCCGGTCGCGAGCGCGATCAGGATGAAGACGTCGGTGCTGCAGTCGAGCCCGCAGGCTCCGCAGCGGTTCGTGCACCGCGCAGAGCGTGCCAGGGACACGAGGAATCGATCGAGGCGCATCACGGGTGTCTCCTGGGGAACGGCGGTCTCCTGCTGCAACGAGAGGAACGGGCCGGACCGGTCACGGTCGGCCCGCATCCGGGAGTCCGCTCAGGAGAGGTTCGCACATCAGCGATCGGTCCGGACAGCAGGATACGGCCCGATCGCCGCCCCGGTCCGCAGCCGGTGGTGATGCCGCCGCGGCGGAATCGTCGGGCGATCAGGGTCGAGGACCCGTCCCAACGGCGCAGGGGGGGCTCAGGAGAGAGGGAGGGCGTTGCCGTTGATCAGCAGGAGGTCGTGTCCTCCGACCGCAGCTGCGCTGCCGGCCGCTCCGTCGTCCTTCTCCTCGGTGAGGGTGTGCGACTGCGCGACCTTCGTCAGCACGGGCCCGATCGTCGGGACCGTCCCGGCCCTCCTGCTGTGGTGCATCTCGTCGGTCGTCCTTCTGAGGTGGCGGCACTGCAGGGCGGCGCAGTGCCGGTCGGAGGCGGGACGACGAGGGAGCGGGCGATCGTGGCGCCCGCTCCCTCACCGTCTCAGCGGCAGCTGCGCGCCGGGTAGTCGACGCTCGTCTGCGTGCTGACCGTCTTCCCGTCGACGACGGCCTTTCCTGTCGCGGCCACCGACCCCGCGGGGATCGAGACCGCTCGGGTGGTGACGGCGCTCGACGCGGACGATCCCGGAGCGACTCCGGTCACGGTCTTCGAGCCGAAGGCGGTGACGGTCGTGATGTCCATGATCGAGCGGCTGTCGTTCTTGACCACAGTGGTCAGGACGACCTTCCCGCTGACGCAGCGGGTCGACGCCGTGGCGGTCACGGTCAGGGGCGACGTGACGGTGACCTTGGCGGTCACAGTCCGGTTCGCGGGTGCGACCTCCTCCGTCGGCGTCAGGTCGAAGACCGGCCGGCCGTCGGCGGCGTAGTGGATGCGGGCGAGACGGGTGTCGCGGCCGTCACCCCCGACTCCGTTGCCCCAGGTGTGGTAGACGTACACGTCGTTGCCGTCCTCGTCCTGGGTGACGGCTCCGTGGCCGGGACCCTGCTCGTAGGTGCGGTAGTCGAGGACGCCGTCGGGCAGGGGAACGCTCTGCAGGAGCGGGGCGTCGTACTTGGTCCAGCTCGCGATGTCGGTCAGGTCACTGCCCTCCTTCGCCCAGGCGCCGCCCACGATGTACTTCGGGCTGACGCCGCTGCTGGAGTAGACGAGCGTGATCCTCCCGTCGCGCTGGATCGCGAACGCTCCCTCGGACAGGTGGTCCTCGAACGTCAGCGAGGGCACGATGATCGGGGTCGGCTCGCCGATGACGCGGGTGGGGTTCGCGGGATCGACCTTGGCGATCCAGGTCGCCGGGTCGCTCACTCCGTTGTCGACGTAGCGCTGGGACCAGGCGTAGTACGCAGTTCCACCGGACTCGAAGTAGGTCATGTCGAGGCTGATGTTGCGTCCCGTGCCGGGGCGTCCGAGGGCGCTCCCATCGCTCTTCACGACGGCGCGCGGCGCGCTCCAGTCGGAGGGGTTCGCGGGGTCTCCGCCGTCGCGCAGCTGCATGATGTGCGCCTGCACCGTGAACCACTGACCGTTCTGGTTCGACTGGTCGTTGTCCGGGTTGAAGCACGGGGCGAACAGGATGGAGAGCTTGCCGCCGATCTCGTGGATCTCGGGGGCCCAGTAGCAGCCCGCGATCACCTTGCCCTCGGCGGTGCGGTCCATCCGCGTGGTGCGGTTGAGGAGGTCCACCTCACGGGCCCGTCCGCCGTTGTCGTCGCTGAGCTGGTCGATGCTGTCGGCGACCCGGATCGGCAGGTGCTGCGAGGCGACGTTGTTGTTGTTCGTGTCGTCCGTGGCGGTGAAGAGGTACTGCGTCTTCCCGTTGCGCTCGTAGCGGTAGATCGTCGGATCCGCGCGGTTGTAGGCGAACGGCTCGTTGTACTGCCGCTGGCGGACGGTCCCGGAGAGGTCGTACGTTCCCGGGCCCTTCGCGGCGAGGTCGGCGAGCTGCTGCTGGTTCCAGTCGATGCCGAGGCTGCCGGTCGAGCCGTCGTTGTAGGAGAGCTGCGCCTTCACTCCGGACAGGGCGGAGGTATCGCCCTGATCGATCGTCTGCGGTGCGACCGAGGATCCGGTGTTGACCGTGCGGCCGAACCTCTTCACGAGCGAGTCGGCGACGGAGCCGGAGACCGTCAGCGCGCCGCCCGGCAGAGCGTCGGCGACGCGGCCCGGGACTCCGGAGAGGTCGGGAGCGGCGACGGTGGCGGGGCTTCCTCCGAGGACCGCACCGCGGTTCCCGTCGGTCACGACGACGCTGCGACGGCCGCCGTCCTTCGGCCAGAACGCCTGCGCGCGGAGCTCGGTGCGGGCGAGGTCCGTGACGGTCGTGTACTTCGCCGCCCCGGAGGAGTCCGTCCAGGAGACGAGGTAGCGGTTCTGGTCCGTGTCGAAGACGGCCTTCGGCGCGACGACGCCGCCGGTGGTGCCGAGGTCGATGAGGCCGAGCTCGGTGAAGTCGGACGCGGTGGCGTCCGTGGCCTTGAAGATCAGAGCGCTCGAGGCCCCGGTGCCGTCGGACGCGCCCGACTGCAGGACGCGCGTGGCGATCACGCCGACGGTGCCGTCGGCGAAGGTGAACAGCGAGGGGTTCGCGAGGCCGCGGTTGTCGGCCTTGTCGGTTCCGAGGAAGACCCCGTCGGCGAAGAGGACTCCCGAGTTGCCCGAGAGCGGTGCTGCGTCGGCGACGGACGAGCCGAGTGCCAGGTGGAGGCCGCGGGCGATCGTGTCCTGGTTCGCCTTGTCCTCGCCGGTCGGCGTCCGGGTGTACGACACCACGGTCTTCGCCGTGGAGGCGCTGAGGACGGTGGTGCGGAAGGTCTTCGTCAGCGTGGTGGCGCCGACCTTCACGGAGGCGGTGAGCGCGAGTGCCCGGTCGGTCGCCGAGTCGTTCACGAGGCGGCTGCCGGACAGGCCGGCACCGTCCGCGCTCCACGACACGGTGTAGCCGGCGACCGTGGGAAGAGCGGTTCCGGAGGCGACGGTCGGCGGGACGACGAGGGCGGTGCGCAGGCGCGCCGTGGCGTCGGCCTCGGTGTCGGCGGCGACGGTGACGGTTCGCGCGGTGCCGGTGGCGGCGGATCCGGCGAACGTCGCGGTCGGGGTCAGGGTCACGGTGGCGTTCGCCGAGCCGGGTGCCGGGCGGCGCACGGAGCCGTCGGTGCCGATCACCGCGGGGTCGCTGCTCGCCCAGGTGAGGACGGAGCCGCCCGCGCCGCGGGTCGGGAGGGAGAGGTCGCTGGTGACGGGTCCGGTCACGGCGATGGTCGCCGCGGCGGCGTCCGATGCAGCGATCGCGGCAGCGGCCGGAGCCGCGTCCTCGCGCACCTGGTCCTGGGTCAGTGCGGAGGAGTAGACGTGCACGTCGTCCATCGCCCCGGCGAAGAGAGGGTCAGGGCCGTAGAACGACTTGCCGAGGAGGCCGGAGAAGGCGGAGGTGCCGACAGTCGCCGCTCCGGTCGCGGAGGTCGGGGTGGTCTGGGCGAGCCGGCCGTCGACGTAGGTCGAGACGCTGACGCCGCTGCGCAGGACCACGGCGACGTGGCTCCAGCGGCCGGTGGCGGCGGGACCGGAGTCGGCCGCGCGCTGCTCCGAGCCGTTCTTCACCGCACCGATCAGGCTGCTTCCACACTGGGGCGTGGTGAAGAGGTACCGCTCGGTCGACTGCCCGAGCGCGTACGCCCAGCTGCAGTTCTGGTTCCCCTCCCAGCGCAGCCAGGCCGACATGGTCACGTCGGTGGTGGCCGCCGTGGTCAGTCCCGGCGCGATCTCGGCGTAGGCGGCGGAGCTGCCTGCGGCGCCGCCGGGGAAGCGGAGTGCGCGGTCGGTGCCGCCGCGCGGACCGGCGACGGTCGTCGCTCCGGTCCCGCGTACGGTGGCGGAGCGGCCCGCAGCGGAGTCGGTCAGGGTCGTGCCCGCGCCCACGGCGGAGCCGACGGCGGCGGACGAGGAGAAGTCGTAGGAGAGGACCGGGCTGGGCACCGCGGCCTGTGCGGGTGCCGCGCCGAGCGCAGCCCCTCCCGCTGTCAGGCTCGCGGCGACCAGGAGGGCCGTCGTGCGTCGGAACCGCATTGTTCGTCTACTTCCGTGGGAGAGGTGGATGCGGGGAGCACGGACCCAGGGTCCATGCTCCCCTGCTCCGGTGGCCGGAGGCCCCGGAACGGAGGAGGTCAGGGGAGGGGCGGCTGGACGCCGCCCCTCCCCTGTCACCGGCCTAGCGGCAGGTGAGCGCCGAGTACGGCGCGGTGGCCGTCCTGGTGCCGTTCGCGTCCTTCGAGGCGACGCTCACCTCGCCCGCGGTGACCGAGGTCGCCCGGGTGGTGAAGGCGGCGGACACGGACTTGCCGGGAGCGACCCCGGCGAAGGTCCTGCTCCCCCACTGCGAGCCGACGGTCATCTCGACCGTGGAGCCGCTCGTGTTGGTGCCGGTCGCGGTGACCGTCACCTTGCCGGCGACGCAGCGGCTCGCGGCCGAGGCCGTCAGCGACGGTCCGGGAGGAGCCGTGGCGGTGATGGTGGCGATGGCCGGCGTCGCTGCCGAGTTGGCGAGCTGTCCGCGCACCTGCACGGTGTCGCCCGCCTTCTTCAGCGAGCTGAGATCGGCGGTCGCCCACGTCACGGCGACCGTCTCGCGGTGGCCGTCCTTGAACGTCGCGCCCACCGTGGCGGGCAGGTCGACGGTGGTCGATCCGGCCTGAACGGTCCGCGCCACGGCGTCGATCGAGGTCACCAGGAGCGACGGGTTCCACTTCGCGGCGAGCCCGTCGCGCTCCTTCGCAGTGATGGAGACGACGGATCCGTGGCGGGGCGACGTCGGCAGCGAGAAGCTGCTGGGGATCGTCCACTGGATGTCGCCCTCGAGCGAGTTCGTGCCGAGCGGGATGTAGCCGCGTCCGCCGTAGTTGTCGGTCCAGAGGAAGTACTTGTAGCCCGCCCGGTCACCCTCGTTGGTCTTGAAGATCTCGGGACCCTCGACCTCCGGCGTTCCGGCGGTGCGGCCGATGCAGGTGTCGATCAGGCTCCACGCGCCGGAGGCGGTGGTGGCCCGCAGGTTCGTCGACTTCTGTCCGATGATGTCGGGCGAGGGGCAGCCGCTGGTCTCGGTCGCCTTCGTGAAGCGGTAGTAGGTGTCGCCGTCCTTGAGCATCGTGGCGTCGATCAGCCCGTTGCGGCTGTTGAGCGAGGGGACGTCGGCGGCCTTGAACCAGACCTCGGGGGTGGTGAACTCCCGGAAGTCGCGGGTGGTGGAGGTGAGGATCTGCGGTCCGTTGCCGTCCTCAACGTTGCGGGTGCTGTCGGTGAAGAGGGCCGAGGTCCAGTAGACGACGTACGCGTCGATGGTGGGGTCGTAGGTGGCCTCCGGCGCCCAGGTCATGCCCGCGTTCGGCAGGTTGACCTCGACGTGGCGCTGCTGGCCCCAGTTGACGAGGTCCGTGGACTCCCAGATCTCGAGGTAGCGGCTGCCGCGGTTGGTCGAGCCGCCGAAGCCGGTGGTGCCGACGGAGAGGTCGGTGGCCATCAGGAAGAAGCGGTCGCCCTCCTTCGAGCGGAAGACGAACGGGTCGCGCAGGCCCTTCGTGCCCAGGGTCGAGGTGAGGATCGGCTGCGCGTCGTTCAGGGTCTTCCACGTGAGCGAGTCGTTGCCGTCGGAGGTCGCGAAGCGGATCTTCTCGCCCTCGATGCTGTCGCCGGTGAAGTACGCGAACAGGTACGCGTCGAGGTCGCTCGCGGCGACGGGGGCCGCGGCCGGAACGGTGCGCGTGAGGGTCCGGACGAGGGGCGTGGTGCCGGGGACGGTGATCGTCGCGGTGAGGGTGACGGTGGTGTCGGCGGACGGACGCGTGAGCGAGCCCTTCGCGACGACGTTCGGCGCGGTGCCCTTGTCGGCGGAGGTGATGACGGCCTCGTTCGACGAGGTCCAGGTCACCACGGCGCTGGCGCTGTTCGCGCGCGCGGCGGTGGTGGCGACGTCGGCTCCGGTCGAGGGCAGGTTCAGGCTGCCGCGCACCGGTCCGGCGAGGGCGGGATCGTTGGCGATGCCGTCGGCGACGGCCCGGGCGAGCTCGGCCTCGGCGCTGTCACCGGCGGCGTACGCCGGGACGGAGACGGTGGTCGCTCGGCCGACGACGGTGATGCCGCCGTGGACCGCGGTCGGGGTCAGCGTGACGGTGGCGTCCGGGCTGCCCGCGGCGGGCCGGGTGACGACGCCGCTGGTGCTGACGACGCCGGGGGCGCTCGACGTCCAGGTGATCGTGGAGCCGTTGGCGCCGGTCGTGGGGAGAGTGAGGTTCGAGGTGACGTTCGAGGTGTCACCGAGCGAGACGGCGGCGTCCTGGTTCGCGAGCACCGAGTGCACGGACGCGGCGCTCTGCTGCACCTGGCCGGCGGTGAGCGCGGAGGTCCAGACCTGCATGTCGTCGATCGCGCCGGCCCAGTAGGCGTCCGCGCCGTAGAAGGACTTGCCGAGGAAGCCGGAGAACGTGGAGGTGCCGATCGCCGAGGCGGCGGTGAAGGTCGTGCTGCCCTGGCCGACGAGGGTTCCGTCGAAGTAGGTCGAGACCGACTGGCCGCCCTTGACGACGACCGCCATGTGCACCCAGCGGTTCGCGGCGACCGGAGTGGTGCCTGCGGCCCGCACCTCGGAGCCGCTCTTGATCGCGCCGAAGCCGGCCGGTCCGCACTTCGTGGTGGAGAGGACGTGGGAGTCGACGCTGGAGCCGAGCGTGAAGGGCCAGGTGCAGTCCGGAGCACCGCTCCAGCGCAGCCAGGCGGACATCGTGACGTCCTGCGTGCCGGCGGGGATCAGGCCCGGGGCGATCCGGACGTGCGGCGCGGCCGACGTGCTCGATCCGCCCGGGAGCGAGAGAGCGCGGTCGGTGGAGGCGCCGGAGGGACCCGCGACGCTGGTCGCGCCGGAGTTGATCAGGGTGCCGGGGTGATTGCCCGGAGCGGAGTCGGCGACGACGGCTCCGTTGGCGAGCGTCGCGCCGATGCCGTCGAACGAGTACTGCAGCGCGGGAGCGGGGACGGTCTCTGCGGCGCCGGCGGCGCCGATCGGTCCGAGGACGCCGCCGAGGCAGGCGATCGCGAGCGTCAGCGCGGCGCCCGCTCGGGGGAGGCGTGAGCGCCGGGTGCGCTCCTGCCGGGGGGTTCGTGACATGGGGGGTCCTTCAGGTGAGGGGTCGGAGGGGGAGGACGGAGCCCGCGCGATCGGCCGGCGGAGTGGTGAGTCCGGCGTCCGTCTGGCGGGGAGGGAATCGCCGGAAGGCGGCCCGGGACGCGGGCCTGGCGACCCGTGATCGGGAGGCGGAGGTCGACGTGGGTGCGAGGACGAGACGTCGCGCGCTGCGGGCGCCGACCGCGGTCACCGCGTGGGAGGTGTCGGCCGGGCCGACAGTCATCGGGGCCGGGCGTGGGCCTGCGGCGGGAGGGTGCGGCGGGAGGGTGGTGCTGTCGTCATCATCGACGTTCCTCTCAGGTTCGCCTTCGAACCGGTCGGAGTGGGACGCGAGGCGCGAGGACGCGCTTGCCCACTTCAGGTGACACCGTACCGACTTTTGTTAACGGTAACAATGGCGGATTCCGGGCGATGCCGCAGCGACGGCGGGTGTGAGCGCTCTCTCCCTGCGAGCACGGGGATCCGCGTGGACGGATCACCCTCGCCCGGCGGGGCTCGGACCGGATCCGCTCGAGACCGGCACTTGACACCGGCTCCGCGACCGGTCGATGGTTGTCCACGTCAACATGCAGGTCGTGATCAGCTTCCCGTCCCACTCGGAGCGTCGGCGCTGACGCGTCCCGCGGCGGGACGACCGGATCACCATCCCGGTCGCTCCGGCGCATCCTCTGCCGTGCTCCGACCCCTTCGGACACGGCTCCTTCCTGCGACCCTCACCCGCGTCCCTTCGGGGACGCCGGATGTCTGTGAAAGGCACCCATGTCCCGGACAACGAAGTCCCACCCCTCCAAGCGCCTGATCGGCGCCCTGATCGCGGCCGTCGTCGGCATCACGACCTTCGGCATCAGCTCGCCCGCCTCTGCAGCCACCGCCCCGGTCGGCCTCGGATCGGCGCAGGAGATCCGCAACCAGCACAGCAGCATGTGTCTCGACGACTTCGACTTCGGCACTCAGCCCGGAGCCGAGGTGCGGCAGTGGAGCTGCACCGAGGGGAGCAACCAGCGCTGGCAGGTCACCGACCTCGGCACAGGCTACGCCGAGATCAAGAACACCTTCAGCAACCTCTGCCTCGACAACTTCGACTTCGGCACCACCCCGGGCTCGGAGGTGCGGCAGTGGAGCTGCAACGGCAGCACCGCCCAGCAGTGGCGGATCACCTCCGTCGGCGGAGGCTACGCCGAGATCGCCAATCGGCACAGCGACCTCTGCCTCGACAACAAGGACTTCCGCCAGCTCGACGGCTCCCCCATTCAGCAGTGGACCTGCACCGGCTCCAAGGCCCAGCGCTGGGCACTGACCGATCCGACCGTGCAGAAGATCACCTGGACGCTGAACCGCGTCGCGAGCCCGACCGCTGACGAGGCCGACGCCTACGCCCGCATCACCGACGCGATGGACCGCGCCGTGGCCCGCTACAACCGCCTCAGCAACATCTCCCGCTCCCTGACCGTCTCGTACAGCCCCGGAACCCCGACGGCCGATGCGAACATCTACGGCCAGATCCGCTTCGGCAAGGAGCGCGTCTACATGGTGGAGGGCACCGCCATGCACGAGATCTCGCACACCGTGGGCTTGGGCACGTCGACCACCTTCAACACGAACTGCGAGAACAGCAGCTGGGACTCGGCCCTGGCACTGCTGCGCACCTGGGACGGACCGGACGCGACAATCCAGTGCACCCCGGGTCACATCTTGAACTACGGCCTCAACTACAACAGCGAGTTCAGCCAGCTGAACCTCGAGCGCCACGTGAAGCTGGTGCAGTCCATGCTCAGTGACGGCATGTAGCCGTCACTCGAGGCACGCCCGAACGAGCATCCTCGCCGCCCCTCGCGGGCGGCCGGCGCCGGCGGGGCGGGGAACCAGAGCCCTCCCCCCCGCCGGCGCCGCATGCCCCGATGTCTCCCTCCGGAGGCGCGGGGCAGCGGAGCGCTCGGGAGTCGAGGAGGGCCCCTCGACCGGGTGGTCGCAGCTGACGTGCCGGACGCCGCACCCTGGGGAGGGGGCGTCCGGCACGTCTCCCTCGTGTCCGCGCCGTCCGGTCCGCCGGACCCCCCGGAGGCGCATGACGGGCGGCGTCTGCGGGCGCTAGCGGTTCTGCTCGACGGTGCTCGGCGCGGTCCGGTGCGTCTCCGGCGCCTCCGTGCCGACGGGCTCCGCCTCCCCGCTCGCCGCGGCCTCCCGCAGGTACTGCGCCGACATGACGCGGTAGGAGCGGGTGAGCATCGCCGCGCCGGCCGCGATGATCATGACGACTCCGCCGACCAGGAACACCAGCGCGATCCCCCGGCCGATGCCGTCGCCGAGCAGCCCGCCGAACGCCGAGCGCCCGGCCGGCGACTCCATGTACGGGATGAGCGCGAACTCGGCGATCGGGGCGATGAGGAACGACGTGATCGGAGCGGCGGCCGACTCGAACGCCGCCGCGAAGCCGAAGACGCGCCCCTGGGTCTCGAAGGGGACGACCTTCTGGATCACCGTCTGCTCGGCGGCCTCGACCGCCGGGATCAGGGTCATGTAGATCCAGATGCCGCCGGCGTAGAGCCACCACCAGTCGCGGAGGGTGAAGACCGCGCCGATCAGGCCCATCGCCATCACGAGCAGCAGCATCGTCCGGATCGGGTTCCTCCCGAGACCGAACCTCGCGACGAGCAGACCGCCGATGACGAAGCCGCTCGCCGTCACTCCGAGCACCACGCCCCACAGCTCGACCGGGAACAGCTCGAGGCCGTACGGGTCCATCAGCGCCATGTAGACGCCGCCGATCAAGTTGTTGAACGTCGAGAAGACGATGAGCGCGAACAGCCCGGTCGCCGCCCGCACCGCGGTGATGCTGCCGCGGAGATCGATCAGCGGCGCCCTCTCCCCCGTCGGCGCGGGCCGGTCCTCCGGGATGCGCAGGAAGAGGAGGTGCAGGAGCGCGGCGGCGGAGAGGCCGATCGCGATCACCAGCGTCCACCCCATGCCGAGCAGGCCGATGGCGAGCCCGCTGAAGACGCTCGTCACCACGAAGGCGAGGCCCTGGACCGTGCCGACGAGGCCGTTCGCGCGGGCGTGCCCCTCCACCGGGACCAGCAGGGTCACCGTCGTGGACAGGGCGATGTTGCGCATGTTCTCGATGACGGCGCCGAAGAGGATCGTTCCCGAGAACACCCAGAACCAGGGGGCGCGGAAGTCCAGGAGCGCCGCCTCGGGCAGCGCGAGGAAGAGACCGCCCGCGACGCCGAACGACACGAGCGTGACCGCCCCGGCGAAGACCATGACGCGGAACTTGCGGTGCCGGTCCACGATCGTGCCGAAGGCCATCGCGAAGACCGCGACGAGCAGCATGTAGGCGCCGCCGATGATCCCGGTCGCCAGGACGGAGCGCGTCTCGAGGTACACCCAGAACGTGAGCGCGAACCAGAGGAAGCTCGTCGTCACGTTCGCGACGGCGGTGTTGAGGAGGATCTGGTGGAAGTCGCGGAGCTTCGTCGAGGTGTCGGCGTCGGCTCCGGGCACGGGGGCGGTCGAGGACACGGCTTCCCTCCGCTCGCGACGGCGCCGTCGGTCCCGCGGCGGGAGTCGAGGGTCGTCGCAGCCACTGTAGGACCGCGCCGTCGGCGAGTCGAGAGGGGCCGGGCGTCCGGCGGGGATGCGCTGCCGCCTCCCGCGCGGACGCGGGCGCCGCCGCCCTCGCGACCCGGATCAGCGGGCCTCGGGGGCGGTGGCGCCGACGGGTCAGACGATGGCGGCGCGGAGGGCCGCGGCGGCCTCGCCGACGTCCGGGGCGCCGTAGATGGCCCCGCCCGCGACGGCCACGAGGGCGCCGGCGCGCTGCACCGACTCGATGGTGGCGGTGCTCACGCCGCCCGCGACCGAGAACGGCACGCCGGAGGACTCGCCGTCGCGCAGCAGGGTCTCGAAGGTGAAGCCCTCCTCCGCCTGCTCGTCCAGACCGGCGTGCATCTCGACGAACTCGGCGCCGAGGGCGACGACCTCGCGGGCGCGGGCGGCCTTGTCGGGCACGCCGATGAGGTCGACGACGACGCCCTTGCCGTGCTTCCTCCCGGCGGCGATCGCGCCGGCGATGGTGCTGTCGCCGGCGACGCCGAGGACCGTCACGAGGTCGGCGCCGGCCGCGAAGGCCATGTCGGCCTCGAGCTCGCCCGCGTCCATCGTCTTGAGGTCGGCGAAGACCGTCTTGTCGGGGTGCGCCTCCTTGATGGCGGTGATGGCGGAGAGGCCGGCGCTCTTGATGAGCGGGGTGCCCAGCTCGAGGATGTCGACGTGCGGGGCGGCGGCAGCGGCGAGCTCGAGGGCGGCGTCGGTGCTGAGGGTGTCCATGGCGAACTGGAGCTTCACGGGGTTCTTCTTCCTGTCGAGGTGGGGAGTCGGGTCATTCGAGGTTCGCGTGGCGCGGCCAGAGCTCGTCGGCGCTGTCGCCGCGGCGCTGCCAGAGCGCGTGGAACAGGGCGTCGCCGGTGAGCACGACGACCTGCTCGAAGAGCCCGCCGGAGTACTGCGCCGAGGCGGCCCCGGAGCGGTCGAGCTTGTCGGCGGCGGGCACGACCACCACGGCGGAGGCGAGCCCGGCCAGCGGGGAGTCGGCGGCGGTCGTGATCGCCGCGACCCGCGCTCCGGCGTCGACGGCGGCCTGCGCGGCGCGGACGATGCCCCCGGTGGTGCCGGAGCCGCTCGCGGTGAGCAGCACGTCGCCGCCGCGGATCGCCGGGGTCGTCACGTCGCCGACCACGTGCACGACGAGTCCGAGGTGCATGAGGCGCATGGCGGTCATCCGCAGGGCGAGGCCGGAGCGGCCGGCGCCGTGGACGAAGACGCGGTCGGCGCCGGCGAGCAGCTCGAGGACGGGCTCGAGCCGGTCGGTCGTCAGCGAGGCGGTCGCGGCGGACACCTCGGCGGCGATCACGGCGAGCGCCTCTGCGGGGTCGGTGGTGCGGTCGTCAGCGGGCATGGGTCCACAGTGCGCCCGGCGACCGGATCCGCGCGCCACCTGATCGAGGAGGTCCGCCTACCCGATCGGGTGGGCGGTGCCGCTCGCGGGTAGGACGGGTAGGTTCGGGGGATGGATCCCGCCGAGTCCCCCGCCTCCCGCACCCTGCTGCAGCAGCACGCCCGCACGGTGGCCGAGCAGGCCGACCGGCACGCGGTGGCGCTGGAGTCGGTGCTCGCCGCCCTGCGCGCCGAGCGCCTCGACGACCGTGCGGCCCGCACCGTCGCGATCGACATCGCCGCGAACGCCCTGGTCGAGCTGCGCACCGCCTCGGACGAGCAGCGCAGCGCGATGCTGGAGCCCGTCGTGGGCGCGTTCGCGCGGCTCCGGAGCGACCTGCGTCCGCTCGTGCGCTTCGGCGACCTCGACGTGCAGTTCGTCGAGCCGCCCGCCACCGGGCGCGCCCTCCCCGGCGAGGTGGCGCACGCCGCCCGCGCGATCGTGCGGAGCGCCGTGCTGGCCTTCGTGGAGTCGGAGCAGACGCGCCGGGTGCGGATCCAGTGGGACTGCGACGGGCTCAACCTGCTCATCGAGATCCGCGACGACGGCCGGGGCGAGCTGACGACCCGCGACGACGCCCTGCGCCCGATCGCCGAGCGCGTCCGCGGGCTCGACGGGGAGCTCTCGGTCGCGTCGACCGCGGGCTGGGGGTCGACCCTGTCGATCCGCCTCCCCCTCGATCCGCCGGCGCAGCCCGACGGGCTCGACCTCGCCGAGCTCAGCGCCCGCGAGCGGGAGGTGCTGAACCTGATCACGCTCGGCGCCTCGAACCAGCGGATCGCGGACGACCTCGGCATCAGCGGCAACACCGTGAAGTTCCACGTGTCGAACCTGCTGCGCAAGGCCGGGGCCCGCACCCGGGCGGAGCTGGCGGCGCTGGCGCGCTGATCGATCGGGGTGCCCCGCCCGGCAGCACGGCCCTGACAGACCCCCCGGATGCACGGACGGGCCGCGGCGGCCGCCGAGGGTCCCCCCTCTGTGGCGCCGCGGCCCGTCCGGCCGATCAGCGCGTCCCGATCACTCGCTCCGGAGCAGCCCGAAGCGGAACCGGCCGGAGCCGTCGAGCGTGTCGTCGATGCCCGAGATCGTGGAGGAGGCGATGACGGTCTCCGTGCCCTCGAGGAGCGGCACGGTGATCGCCTTCTCCGCCGCGAGGCGCTGCGCCTCCTCGATCGCCGCGGTGCGCTCGTCGCCGGGGGCCAGGCTCCGCTCGCGCAGCACGACCTCGTTGTAGGCGTCGTCCTTCACGGCGGCGCCGAGGATGGAGGGGGCCTCGTCGGTGCCGTAGAGCAGGTTCAGGTAGTTGTCCGAGTCCGGGTAGTCCGCGAACCAGCCCTGCTGGTAGAGCGGGTAGGAGGTCGACTTCTCCTTCACGTACTGCGTCCACTCCGTCGACTGCAGGTCGACCGTGAACAGCCCGCTGCGCTCGAGCTGGTTCTTGATGAGCGCGTACTCGTCCGAGGTGCTGGAGCCGTAGTGGTCGGTGTTGTACTGCAGCTTGAGATCGACGGGACCGGTGATCCCGGCCGCCTGGAGCGCGGCGGCGGCCTCGTCCGCGCTGGGACCGCCGCTCCCGTCGCCGAAGGCCTCCTCGTACGCCGGCGTCGATCCGGTCAGAGCGCTGGGGACGATCGAGTAGACCGGCGCGTAGGTGCCCTTGTAGACCTGGTCCGACAGCTCGTCGCGGTCGATCAGGTCGGCGACGGCGGTGCGGACGGCGAGCGCCTTGTCGGCGTCGGCCTCGGAGGTCGCGGAGCCGTAGGGCATGGTCTCGGGGTTGAAGACCAGGAAGCGCATCTCGGCACCGGGACCGGAGTGCACCGTCAGGCCCTCCTCGCCGCGGAGGTCCTCCGTGTCGGTCGCGTTCAGCGTGCGGTAGGCGACCGCGATCTCGCCGCGCTGGATGTCGAGCTTGAGGTTGCTCTCGTCCGCCTAGTAGCGGACGATCACGGACTCGTTGGCGGCGGCGCCGAGGAGGCCGTCGTAGGAGTCGTTGCGGGTGAGCTGCACGAGCGAGTTCAGCGTGTAGCTCGTGATGGAGTACTGCCCGTTGAAGGCGTCGCCGGCGACGATGTCGTCGTCGGTGGTGAGGGAGTCGGCCGAGAAGACGTCCTCGTCGACGATCGCGGCGGCGGGGCTGGTGAGGATCTGGGGCCAGAGGGCGTTGTCCGGGGTGGCCAGTGTGAAGACGACGGTGGAGTCGTCCTCCGCCTCGACCGAGACCATGTCCGAGAGCAGCGACGAGGGGCCGTTCGGAGCGGCGATCGCCACCTGGCGCTCGAAGGTGAAGACCACGTCCGAGGCGGTGAGCGGATTGCCGTTGGCGAAGGCGGCGTCCTCGCGCAGGGCGACGCGGTAGTGGGTCGGGTCGGTGAACTCGGCCGAGGCCGCGAGGTCCGGCACGGGATCCGTCGATCCGGGGGCGGAGGTCAGCAGCCAGGAGAAGACCTGGTTCTGCAGCGTCGCCGAGCCGAGGTCCCAGGAGCCGGCGGGATCCAGGGCGGTGACCTTGTCCGTGGTCCCCAGGAGGATCCCGGGGGGCGCCTGGGCGCCGGTGGTGCCCGGCGAGCAGGCGGTGAGGGCGACCGGCGTCGTGCCGTCGCGGTTCCGGCTACTCGAGCAGCTTGCCCGCGGTGGCGACCTCGCCGCTGATCAGCGCCTGGATCTCCTCCGGCACCGCGGGGATCTCCTCGCGCGTGATCCCCGCGGAGGGCGACCAGACGAGGTTCACCTGGAGGGCCGGGTCGATGTCCGGGTAGTCGCTGCGGTTGTGGCAGCCGCGGCTCTCCCGGCGCTCGAGCGCTGCGTCGAGGGTGGCCCGCGCGGCCATCGCGGCCGACTTGAGGTCGAAGGCGTGGGCGAGGTCCTGGAAGCCGGCGATGTCCGGGTGCACGCCGATGTCGGCGATGCGCGCCTCGATCGCGTCCAGCTCGGCGAGCCCGGCGAGCAGGCCCTCCTCGTCGCGGACGACTCCGGCGTGCTCGGTCATCGTGTTGCGGATCGCGCGCTGCAGAGCGCGGACGTTCTCGGTGCCGTCGGCCGCGAGCAGGCCGGCGATCTCGTCGCGGGCGACCTGGACGGACGCGGCCGAGCGCGTCTGGGCGGTCAGTGAGGCGGAGTACTCCGCCGCCGCCTGCCCGACGATCCGGCCGAACACCAGCAGCTCGATCAGCGAGTTGCCGCCGAGGCGGTTGGCGCCGTGCAGTCCGCTGGAGGCCTCTCCGATCGCGTAGAGCCCGGGGACGTCGGTGCTGTGGTCGTCCGAGCGCACCCAGACCCCGCCCATCGAGTAGTGCGCCGTGGGCGCGATCTCGATCGGGTCCTTCGTGATGTCGAGCATCTGCAGCTCGAGCATCGTCTGGTACACCCGCGGCAGCCGGGTCATGATCGTCTCGCGCGGCAGGTGCGAGACGTCGAGCCAGACCCCGCCGTTGGGCGTGCCGCGACCCTCCTTGATCTCGGTGTAGCAGGCGAGGGCGACGCGGTCGCGGGTCGAGAGCTCGAGGCGCTCGGCGTCGTACTTGCCCATGAAGCGCTCGCCGAGGCCGTTGCGGAGGATGCCGCCCTCGCCGCGCGCGGCCTCGGAGATCAGCGTGCCGGCCGCGTTCTCGGGCTCGATGATGCCCGACGGGTGGAACTGGACGAGCTCGGGGTCGCGCAGGCGGCCGCCGGCCTCGACGGCCAGGCGGAACGAGTCGCCCGTGTTCTCGTCGCGGCGGGAGGAGGTGCGGCGCCAGATGCGGTTGTGCCCGCCCGCGGCGAGGATCACCGCATCCGCGTGGATCAGGTAGCGGGTGCCGTCGACGAGGTCGAAGCCGTAGGCGCCGAACACGGCTCCGTCCTCGTTGACGAGGATGCGCGTGACGTACACGGTGTCCAGGATCGGGATCTCGAGCTGGGCGGCCCGGTTGACGAGCGTGCGCTGGATCTCGAGGCCGGTGTAGTCGCCCGCGAAGGCGGTCCGGCGGTAGGTGTGCGCGCCGAAGAAGCGCTGCGAGATGCGGCCGTCGCCCTCGCGGGCGAACGGCATGCCGTAGCGCTCGAGGTCCTGGATGCCGCGGGCGGCGTTGGAGGTGACGATCTCGACCGTGCGCGGGTTGGCGAGCTGGTAGGACTCGGTGATGGTGTCGGCCGCGTGCTGCTGCCAGCTGTCGTCGGGGTCCATCGTGGCGAGGGCGGCGTTGATGCCGCCGGCGGCGAGGGAGGTGTGCGCGTCCGACTTCGAGCGCTTGCCGAGCGCGAGGACGTCCACGCCCGCCTCGGCGAGCTCGATCGCGGCGCGCAGGCCCGATCCGCCGGTGCCGATGACGAGGACGGAGGTGGAGATCCGACGCTCCGGTGCGGTGGTCTCTGAAGTGGTCATGCCTCCACGCTAGGCACGGCGCTTCGATTACTCCAATGCATAATGCTGGGCACGGCCATACGCATAGGGTATGCATGTGGATCTCGAGCAGCTCACCGGATTCGTCGAGGTCGCCCGCCTCGGCAGCTTCACCCGCGCCGCCGAGGAGCTGCATCTCGCGCAGCCCTCGCTGAGCCGCCGGATCGCCGCGCTGGAGCAGGACCTCGGCTCCGAGCTCTTCCACCGGGCGCGTTCCGGCAGCACCCTCACACCGGCCGGGGAGCTGCTGCTGCCGCTCGCCCGGCGCATGCTCGCCGACGCCGGATCGGTGCGCCGCGAGCTGGCCGAGCTGGCCGGACTCGAGCGCGGCCGGGTGCGGTTCGGCGCGACGCCGACGCTCTGCATCAGCCTCGTCGCGGAGGTGCTGCACGCGTTCCACTCCGCGCATCCCGCCGTGGAGCTGCACCTCGCCGAGGACGGGTCGCGGAGCCTCTTCGACCGGCTGGCACGGGGCGAGCTCGACCTGGCGCTGGTGACGACCTCGACCGCGGCCGCTCCCGGCGCCTTCACGGTGACGCCGCTGCTCGTCGAGGAGCTCGTCGTGGTCTCCTCCGCCGCGGAGCCTCCCCTCGCCGCGACCGGCGCGCTCGACCTGGCCGCGGTCGCCCGCCTCCCGCAGATCGTCTTCAACTCGAGCTACGACCTGCGCCGCACGACCGACGCCGCGTTCGCCGCCGCGGGCCTGGAGCCGGACGTGGTGCTGGAGGGCGCCGAGATGGACGCGGTGCTGCGCTTCGCCGAGCGGGGCCTGGGCGTCGCGGTCGTCCCGGCGATGGTGCTGCAGGGGCGCCCGGGGCTGCGCTCGATCCGCATCGAGGAGCCGACGCTCGAGAAGCCCACGCTGACCCGGACGATCAGCCTCGCGCGCCCGGCGGACCTCGCGCCGACCGCCGCGGCGCGGGTCATGCAGCGCACCATCGCGGCGACCGCCCGCGCCTTCGCCGCCCAGGCCGGCGGCACGATGCGCCTGGCCGACAGCCGCTGACCCAGCGGGGTCTCATCACCCCGCTGCGCGGCCGGCACATGCTGATCGAGCAGCCCCGGAGGGGCGTATCGAGATCCCCCCGCACGCGCAGGAGCGCCCCCGGCCCCGCAGGGCCGGGGGCGCTCCCCGGTGGTTCAGCCGTGCGCTACGAGCACGGGCGCGCCGCGTACGGAGCGCTCACCTCCGTCTCGACGGGGGCGCCGTTCATCGTGGCCGTGGCCTCGACGGTCACCGCACCGGCGGGCAGGTTCGCCTGACGGGTGGTGAAGGCGTGCGACACGGTCTTGCCGGGCGCCACCGAGGTGAACGACTTCGTGCCGGACGTCGACGTGAAGGTCACGCCGACGGGGACGTCGGAGCCGTTGCTCGCCTGGACGGTGACGATCGCCTTGCCCGCGATGCAGCGGGTCGCCGCGCTCGCCGTGATGTCGAGCGCCGGAGCCGCCTCGCCCTCGGTGAAGGCGAAGGTGTCGAGCTCGAACAGGTCGCCGGAGGGTCCGGAGTAGCTGAAGAACACGTCGTGCACTCCGGTCGCTCCGGTCAGCGCGGCGCTGACGTCGGTCCACTCACCGGTCGTCCCGTTCACCGCGACGGTGCCCGCGACGGGCCCGGTCTCGGAGTCGAGGCGGACGGTGACGGTGCCGCCGGCCTGCAGCGCCTTGGCCTTCGCGGTGAACGTCGCGGCTCCGGTGTCCCCGAAGTCGACGGCGGACAGCGCGGTCCAGTCGCCGTTGTCGAGGTCCTTCAGCACGAGGTTCTGCGTCGCGCCCGCGGCGGGGGTGCCGAGCGGCGCCGTCGCGATGCCCTTGCTCCAGCCGATGGTCTCGGCCGGGAAGGTGCGGTACGGATCGAAGTCCTTCACCTGGTCGACGCCCTTGTAGTCGCCGACCACCTGCTGCACCGTGCCGTCGGCGTTGAACTGCAGCTCCTGGATGTGCGGGCTGCGGTACCCCTGGGTGGTGTCGCCGTTGATCCGCTTGTTGAGCGTCGGCGCGTGGTAGGTGAAGTAGTACTTGCCGCCCAGCTCGAAGACCGACTGGTGGTTGTTGCCGCCGGTGCCGGCTCCGAAGAAGCGGCTCTGGTTCGGGAACATCACGCCGGCGTAGTTCTCCTTGGGCCAGGACATCGGGTCGTCCGAGATCATGTAGCCGATCTCGCCGCCGCCCGGGTAGCCGGGCTCGCGGGTCTGGTTGCCGCCGAAGTCGTTGCCGCCGAAGTGGGACGAGTACGAGAGGTAGTACTTGTCCTGGCGCTTGAACACCTGGGCCGCCTCGAACGCGACGGGCGCGTCCACGACGGCGGAAGTGCCCTGGGTCGAGATCATGTCGTCGCCGAGCTCGATCACGCGGATGTTCTTCGGATTGTTGAAGCGCTCGGCCGCGGGGAGCGCGGTCGAGGCGGGTCCGCCTCCGAAGAACAGGTAGCCCTGGCCGTCGTCGTCGACGAGCGGTGCCGGGTCGAACTTCCACGCGACCGCCTCGGCGCCCGGGGTGGACGCGTTGATGAGCGTGGAGGTGCGCTGGCTGGTCCACGGACCCACCGGCGAGTCGCCGGTGATCACGTTGCTGGAGCCGCCGCCGTTGGCGTAGTAGAGGAAGTACTTGTCGACGCCGTTCACGGTCTTCTTCGCCATGCCGGGAGCCCACGAGTTGCCGGTGTAGGGCGCGACTCCGGTGGAGCCGGCGACCTGGATCTCGCCGTGGTCGGTCCAGTTGACGAGGTCGTCCGAGGAGATCACGGTGATCTGGTTGATCTTGCCGTAGTCGATGCCCGCCGAGACGCCCGTGGCGGGGTTCGGAGCGTAGCCCTGGGTGTCGTTCGTCATGTACATGTACACGCGGCCGTTCTCGACGAAGCCGAAGCCGTCGGCGCCGAACTTCCAGCCCATGAGCGGGTTGTGGTCGCCCGGGATCTTGCCCACGACCTCGATGGTGCGCGAGGCGGGCGCGGGCGGCGCCGCTCCGACCAGCGAGACGTCGTCGAGCTTGTAGTCCATGAGGTGCGTCTCGGGCGCGGCCGAGGGAGTCGCGGTCCACGGCGTCTCGAAGAAGAGGCGCGCGGTGGCGACGCTCTGCCCGGCGGGGATGGTGAACGATCCGTTGATCGTCGCCCACTGCCCCTTCGTGGCGGTGACGCTCGCGAGGTTCGTGTAGGTGCCTCCGCCGTAGTGCATGGTGGCGAAGAACTGCTTGGTCGCGGGGCTCGCGGCGTTCTCGTACTTGATCTGCGCCTTGACCTGGTAGGTCTGGCCGGCGACGACCTTGCCGCTGAGGTCCTGCATGGCGCCCGCGCCGGTGGTCGTGCGGCCGGTGACGAGCGCTGCGGCGGTGCCGGTGCGCGCATCCGTGGTCGTCGCGATGGTGCCGGCGTCGGCGGCGTTGCCGTTGTTGACGAACCAGCTGCTGATGCCGCTCTCGAAGCCGCCGTTGACGATGAGCTCCGCCTCAGCGGCGGACGAGGTCTGGGCGGCGAAGGGGGCCACCAGGAGCGCGGTCAGCGCGGCCGTGGCCAGCAGCCTCAGCCGCAACCGCCCCTTCGGAGCGGCTTCTCGTTGTGGTGATCTCACGGATCCTCCTTGATCGTGTCGTGCAGGAGATCGTCGGCGACGGGTGCCGCTGACGCGTTCGGGGGCGGGGGCGGCCGCGCGGGCCGCCCCCGGAGTGCTCAGCCGCAGGACGCGGCCGGGTGGGGCGCTCTCACCGTGGTCGTCACCGGCTCGCCGTCGAGGGTGGCGGTCGCGGTCACGACCACCTCGGCGGCGGGGACCGAGGCCGCCCGCGTGGTGAAGGCGTGGCTCGTCGTGGCGCCGGGTGCGAGCGCGGCGACCGTCTTCGTGCCGGAGGCGCTCTCCATCCGGAGGGCGACGGGCACGTCGTCGGCGTTGGTCGCCCGCACGGTCACGACGACCTTCCCCGCGATGCAGCGGGTCGCGGCGGCGGCGGTCACGTCGAGCGACGCCTCCTTCAGCGTCCCGAGGCGCGCCAGCTGGTAGCTGAGCGCGCGCTCCGGGGCGTCGATCTGGTTCTGCGATCCCGCGGTGCCGACCGCCTGCGCCTTCGCGAGGACCGACTGGAGGTCGGACCAGGCGTCGGCCGGGTAGTCGTCGGAGCGGAGCGTCGCCGCGTGGGCGACGGCCGCGTCGAGCTGCGAGCGGTCGAGCGCCTTCCCCTCCGAGGAGAGGGTGTCGCTCAGGAGGAACTCGTCGACGTCGACGTGGCCGCCGGCGGTCTTCGTCGCGTAGCTGAACAGCCCGAGGCGGTGGCCCATGAAGTGCGTGAGCTGACCGTCGAGGGTCTGCGGGCCGACGCGGCTGCCGAGCTTCGTCCAGCTCGTCCCGTCGAGGCTGTACGAGAAGGTCGTCCAGAGCTGTCCGGCCGGGGCCGAGAGCTCGAGATCGGCCTTCAGGCGCACCTGCGAGGCGTCACCGAGAGCGGCGGTGGTGCCGGGGAGGAAGGACTCGACGGCCGCCTGATCGAACGTGGTCGCGAACGGCTGGCTGCGGTTCACGACGCCGACGGTGGTGACGCCGTCCACGCGCTTGACCGCGACGTAGGAGAAGCCGCGGTTGTAGGCCGCGAGCCCGGCGACGTCGCCGTCCTTCATCCCGGAGACGTCGAACGCCGCCTCCGCCGACTGCTTCGGAGCCACGATGCGCTGGGAGAGCGTGTTGCGCGCCTCCTCCAGGTACGTCATCTCGGGCGAGCCCGAGAGGCGTGTGTGCGCGGCCGTTCCGCTGAGCACCTTCCCGTTGGTGAGGCGGAGCCAGCCCTCGCGCTCGGTCAGCGACCAGTAGCGGTTGTCGGGGGCGTGGTTCCACTGCCAGGGGAGGGCGAGGGTCGAGCCGTTCGGCTCGATCTCGGCGGCCGTCGGGCGCTCGAGGGTGGGAGCGGCGCCGACGAGCGAGACGTCGTCGAGCAGGTACTCGGTGCTCGAGGACGCCGGCTGCGGATTGCCCCACGGCGTCTCGACGGCGAACTTCACGCTGCCGACGTTCGCGGTCTCGGGCACCGTGTAGGTCCCCGTGATCGTCGTCCACTGCCCCTGCGTGACGGCGGCGGAGGCCATCGTCACGGGTCCCGCGCCGAAGTCGGCGCAGAGGTTGAAGCGGACCGACGCGGGGCCGGTCGTGTACTTCACCTTCGCGGACACGGTGTAGGTCACGCCGCGCTGCAGCTTGTTCGCGAGCACCTGGCTCGGGCCTGAGCCGTTGAGCGTGCGGGTGCCCACGCGGAGCGCGGCGGTGCCGGACGCCGGGTCGGTCGTGTCGGCCGACAGCGTCGCGCCGAACTGGCCTGCCCACGGCGCCGTCCCCGACTCCGCTCCCGGGTTCTGGAGCAGCTGCACGCCGAGCAGCGACGCGTCGTAGGAGGGCGCGGGCGGGATCGTCCACGACTCGTCCTGGTAGGCCTTCGCCGGGGCGTCGTTGTCGAAGTCGTCCGAGACGACGATGCTCTTCTGCCGCTCGAACAGCTCCTCCTCGGGGCTGAGGCGGATCGGCTTCGGGAAGCTCCCGCCCACCGGCACCGAGCCGTTCGTCCCGAACGTCGGCCAGCCGTCCTTCCACGTCGCCGGGATGAGCCCGGGGATGCGGCCGGTCGGGAAGCTGTCGCGGAAGAACATGCCGTGCCAGGCGGTCGAGCCGTCCTCCTTCGCGATCGGCACGAGGCTCCCCTGGGCGAACCCGCTGGAGTTCAGCACGCCCTTGCCCTCGTAGGGGTTGCTGCCGTCGGCGGTCGCGTAGCGGCCCAGCAGCTCGGACGAGCGGAACAGCGCCACCTGGCGGCCCTGGCCCGAGGGCCAGGTGATGATGACGATGTAGTACTGCCCGTCGATGTACTGCACCTGCGCGCCCTCGAACAGGCCGCCGAGGTAGCCGGCTCCCGGGTAGTCCGAGGTGCGGAGGATGTTCGGGTACTCGGCGACGACGGTCGTCAGGTCCTCGCTCAGCTTCACGGCGCTGGTGGATCCGGAGCCGTAGAAGATGTACGGCGTGCCGCCGTCCGCGTCGTCGAAGAAGAGCGACGGGTCGTGGAAGGCGCGGCCGAGGGCCGTGCGGGTCCAGGCTCCGTCCTCGATGTCGTCGGTCGAGTAGAGGTAGGAGCCGCCGAGGTTGTTGGTGTTGAAGACCGCGTAGTAGCGGCCGTCGTGGTACCGGAGCGACGAGGCCCACTGGCCGTTGCCGTAGGAGTTCTGCCCGTTCCGGAGCGAGAAGCGGTCGCCGATCTCGAGCCGGTCGAAGACGTAGTTGACGATCTCCCAGTTGACGAGGTCGTAGGACTTCATGATCGGGGCGCCCGGGCTGAGGTGCATCGTGGTGCTGATCATGTAGTAGATGTCGCGGCCCTCGTCGTTCTCGGCCGCGGGCACGCGCTCGACGCTGACGTCGGGCACGTCGGCGTTCAGCAGCGGCACGGAGTAGGTGCCGTCGCCGCGGTCCGTCGACGTGTAGGAGGCCTTCGGCGACCAGGCGCCGGCCGCGGTCGCCGGAGCCGCGCCGGAGGCGAGCAGGCCCGCCGCGAGGAGGGCGCCGATCGCCGTGGAGGCGACTGCGCGCATCGGGGTCATTCGAACAGCGACAGCGTCAGGACGGAGGAGTAGTCGCCGGGGGCGACGTCGGCCTCGGTCTTCAGGGTGAGGCCCGCGGACACGGTCCAGGACCCGTCCGTCGCGGTCTCCTGCGAGTCGAGCGACAGCGCGAGCAGCTCCTGGTCGAACAGGCCCACGGCGTCGGCGCCCTCGTCGAGGATCGTGTCGACCGGGTCGCCCTCGGACACGAGGCCCGACTCGCCGCCGTCCACGAGGACCGGCGTCCAGCCGAGGTGGTCGGAGGAGATGTCCTCCTGGTCCGCGTCGCCGGTGAAGGCGCTCGCCGAGCCAAGGACGTACCAGCCGGCTCCGGCCGGGATCTCGTCGACGGTCCGGGTGTCCGTCACGGTCACGTCGGGCAGCTGCCCGGTGAACGCGCGCACGGTCGGGGTGGGGCCCTCCTCGGCGAGCGTGGCGGAGGTGCCGTCGATCGACATCGAGAGGGCGCCGGGCTGCTCCAGCTCCTCGATGCTGACGTTCACGTCGACGTCGTCGGAGCCGTACTCGGTGTCGGCGGCCGCGGCCGCGGCGGCGACGCCGGACAGGAGCAGGCAGCCGGCGAGAGCGGCGCCCGAGCGGACGAGCCAGAGGGGTCGGGGGGTGCGTCGCGTGGACATGGTGTTCCTCACTCGATCGGCATCGTCGCCGATCAGGTCGAGCGCCGGACGGCGCGGAGTGGTGGCGCGGCCCGAGGCCGCGAGAGGACGGAGCGCGGCGCAGCCCGAGGGGCGTTCGGCCGCGCCTGGAGCGCAGGACGCGCGGAGAGCGGCGGACGGCTCGTGCGCGGCGGCTTCCACAGCGTGGCCACGCGAGCTCCAGCTCTCGACCCCCTCAGCACTGAGGGGAGAAAGGCTGCCCGATACTCGTCTCTCTCGACTGCTGAGCTTTCCCTCAGCTAGTCTTGCGGGCAATGTTACCGGGAACATTCCCGATTGCAAGGACGTGTTCTCAACCGTCCGGAGCAGCGCAGCGAGGCGATCACCGCGTTCCGCCGCGGCCGGGCGGGGACGGCGGGAGGGGACGAGGATGTCCGCAGGGGCGGCGACGGCGGAGGCCGAGCAGGAGGTCGTGACGACGGAGTGCGCGGAGCGCTCAGGCGTCATCGGCGTGCTCCTGGGCGACTTCGAGCCGTTCGGCACGGAGGTGCTGCAGGGAGTGGCGACGGCGCTCCGGGGGACCCGGTTCGACCTCCTCGCCGGCAGCGGGGCGAGCCGCCGGGGCCGGGCGGGATGGGAGCAGGAGTCCCTGCGGCGCCTCACCGAGGCGCACGTAGCGGGAGCGATCCTGGTGACTCCCTCCGGCGTGATCCCCCCGTCGGACCTGCCGCTCGTCGTCGTGGATCCGCTGACCGCGCAGACCGAGCTGCACTCGGTGGCGACCGACGACTTCGGCGGAGCGCAGCTGGCGACCAGCCACCTGATCGGGCTCGGCCACCGCCGCATCGGCTTCGTCGCGGGCCGCCCCGACCTGGAGTCGTCGCACCGGCGCGGCGCCGGCTACCAGCGGGCGCTCGCGGACGCCGGCCTCCCCTACGACCCCGCGCTCGTACGGGTCGGCTACTACCGGCACGACCCCTCCCTCGCAGCCGCCCACGAGCTGCTGCTGCTGCCCGACCGCCCGACGGCGGTCCTCGCCGCGAACGACGCCTCCGCCATCGCCGTGATCGAGGCGGCCCGGGCGCTGGGCCTCTCGGTGCCGGGGCAGCTGTCGGTCGTGGGCTACGACGACGTGCCCGACGCCTCCCGGGTGGTCCCCGCGCTCACGACGGTGAGGCAGCCGCTGCACCGCGTGGGGCGCGCGGCCGCCCGGGCGCTCCTGACGCTGATCGACGGCGGGAGCGTGGCCGAGCAGCACGTGCGGCTGCGCAACAAGCTCGTGCTCCGCGGGTCGACGGCGCCTCCCGCCGAGGGCCCGCCGTCCGGCTGACTCCTCCCCCTCCCCCAGCCGGCGGGAATACGCTCGGCGCATGAACCAGCAGCGCACTCCGGTCACGGTCACGGTCACGGGAGCGGGGGGCGCCATAGGCTACGCGCTCCTGTTCCGCATCGCCTCGGGTCAGCTCCTCGGGCCGGACGTCCCCGTCCGCCTGAACCTGCTCGAGATCCCCTCCGGCCTCCGCGCGGCCGCGGGCACGGCGCTCGAGCTGCAGGACGGCGCCTTCCCCCTCCTCCGCGGGATCGAGGCGACGGACGACCCGGCCGCCGCGTTCGACGGCGCGAGCGTCGCCCTCCTCGTGGGCGCCCGGCCGCGCAGCGCGGGCATGGAGCGCGCCGACCTGCTCGCCGCGAACGCGGGCATCTTCGGGCCTCAGGGCGCCGCGCTGAACGCGCACGCCGCCTCCGACATCCGCGTGCTGGTCGTCGGCAACCCGGCCAACACCAACGCCTGGATCGCGCGGCGCAGCGCCCCGGACATCCCCGCCGGCCGCTTCACCGCGATGACGCGCCTCGACCACAACCGGGCGGTCGCGCAGCTCGCCGCGAAGCTCGACGCCCCCGTCGACGCGATCGAGGGCGTCGCGATCTGGGGCAACCACTCCGCCTCGCAGTACCCCGACGCGACGCACGCCACCGTCGGCGGACGGCCGGTGCCCGAGCTGGTCGACGCGGAGTGGCTGCACACGGAGTTCGAGCCGCGGGTCGCCAAGCGCGGCGCCGAGATCATCGAGGTCCGCGGCGCCTCCTCGGCCGCGTCCGCCGCCTCCGCCGCGATCGACCACGTGCGCGACTGGGTCGACGGCACGTCGTGGACCTCGGCCGCCGTCGAGTCGGACGGCTCCTACGGGGTGGAGGAGGGGCTGATCTCCTCGTTCCCGGTCCGCTCCGTCGACGGCGAGTGGCGGATCGTCGAGGGGCTCGAGATCGACGCGCACTCCCGCGCGCGGATCGACGAGTCCGTGCTCGAGCTGCGCGCCGAGCGCGACCAGGCGCTGGCGTTCCTCGCGTCCTGACGCGCCCCTCCCCGTCCTGTCTCCGCGGGATTCCACTCCGGTGCGCCTCGCGCGACGTGTCGCGTACCGGAGCGGCATCTCGAGGAGGGGCTCAGCGGCGCTTCTCCGGAGTGGGGAGGGTGCCGGAGGCGCGGGCGGCCTCGTACCAGGCGTGCGCCTCCTCCTGGCGCTCCGCCTCGGCGCCCGTCGCGATCGCCGCGCGCACGTGCTCGGGCCCGTAGCCGAACGACGCGACCAGGTCGGCGGCGTGCGGGCGGATGCGGGCGAGCAGCCGGTCGATGTAGGACGTCACCGCGACCGCTCGCTGCGACGACAGGCGCCCGTGGATGAGGTACCAGTCGAGGTGCTTCTCGATCAGGCCCAGGCCGAACAGATCGCGGAGCCAGGTGAGGACGGTGCGCGTGCCCGCGTCCTCGACGCCGGCGAGCGCCTCCGTGAACGCCTCCCACTGCAGCAGCTCGGCGTGCGCGCGCGCCGCCTCGATGAGCTCGCTCTGGTGCGCGTTGAACAGGCGGGCCGCCTCGTCGGAGGGCAGCTTCGACGCCGGGCGCAGCCGTGAGGCGATCCCCGCGACCATGCTCTCGACGCGGCCGGTGAGCAGCTCGCGCTGGTCCTCCCGCAGCTGGCCGACCGAGCGGGCCGTCGATCCGCGATCGGCGACGACCTGGGCCAGACGGCGCAGACCCGAGTTGTCGACGGTCGCCCCCGCGACCTGCGAGGCGGCGTACCGCGCGAGCTCCGCGGGCTGGGCGCCCTTGAAGCGGCGTCCGACGTCGGTCAGCAGGCGCTTGGCGACCAGCTGGAGGAGCACGGTGTTGTCGCCCTCGAAGGTCGCGTACACGTCGAGGTCGGCGCGCAGCTGCGTGAGCCGGTTCTCCGCGAGGAAGCCCGCGCCTCCGCAGGCCTCGCGCGCCTCCTGCAGCGTGTCGAGAGCGTGCCAGGTCGAGAGCGCCTTCAGCCCCGCGGCGAGGGTCTCGAGGTCCTGCCGCGACTGCTCGGTGTCGTTCGCGCCGGAGAAGACCTCGTCGAACGCCGTCAGCAGCTTCTCGTGCGCGAAGGCGGCGGCGTAGGTGGTGGCCAGGCGCGGCAGGAGGCGGCGCTGGTGCCGCTGGTAGTCGAGCAGCACCTCCTCCCGCTCGCCGCCGCCGGTGAACTGGCGGCGCTGATCGCCGTAGGTGACGGCGACCGTCAGCGCGATCTTCGCCGCGGCGACCGAGGCTCCGTCGAGAGAGACGCGGCCCTGCACCAGCGTGCCGAGCATGGTGAAGAAACGGCGGCCCGGGCTCGCGATCGGCGAGGAGTAGGTGCCGTCGGCGGCGACGTCGCCGTAGCGGTTCAGCAGGTTCTCGCGCGGGACGCGGACGCCGTCGAAGTGGAGGCGGCCGTTGTCGATCCCGTTCAGACCACCCTTGAGGCCGTCGTCCTCCCCGCCGACGCCGGGCAGGAACGCGCCCTGCTCGTCGCGGATCGGGACGAAGAAGGCGTGGACGCCGTGGTTCACCCCGCGGGTGACCAGCTGCGCGAAGACGACCGCCGCGCGCCCGTCCACGGCCGCGTTGCCGAGGTAGTCCTTCCAGGCCGCGCGGAACGGCGTCCGCAGCACGAACTCGCCGTCCTCGTAGGTGGCGGTCGTGGCGATCGACGCGACGTCGGATCCGTGCCCGGTCTCGGTCATCGCGAAAGCGCCCGGGATCTCGAGGCTCATGATCCCCGGCAGCCACTTCTCGTGGTGCGGGCGGGTGCCCAGGTGCAGGACCGCGGCGCCGAAGAGCCCCCACTGCACGCCGGACTTGATCTGCAGGGAGGGGTCGGCGGTGACCAGCTCCTCGAAGCCGGCGATGTTGCCGCCGTGGTCGGCCTCGCCGCCGAGGTCGACCGGGAAGGCGCGGTGCACGCCGCCCTCGGCCGCGAGCACGCGCATCTGCTCCGAGACGCGGAGGCGGTGCTCCTTCATCGGGAGGCCGTCGGTGCGGTGCAGCTCGGGGCGGGCGGTCAGGGCGCGGCTGGCGAGGCGCTGCTCGCGCCAGGCGCCGAGCAGGGTCTCGCCGAGGGCGGCGACGTCGACGGAGGGGGCGCCGTCCTCGTCCAGGCGCGCGTCGACCTCGGAGCCGAGGGAGTCCACCGGCGGCGTGGGCGCGATGGAGCCCGAGCGGGAGCGCCGGGCCCGCGTGCGTCCGGTGGCCGCCCGGTCGGCGGCGTCGGCGGCGGAGCGGGGGTGGGGAGCGGTGCTGACCATGGTGTTCGTGTCCCTTCGACCGTCTGCGGTTCGGGCCGCTCCCGGCGCGTCGTGCGCCGACGGGCGCGGCAGCGGAGGCGGTCCTCGCACGGTAGGTCGCGCGGCGGCGCGGCGGAAACGTTCCGTCGCCCGGGCACAAACGGCGCCGGGCGGAGGCGGAAGCGCGTTGTCGGAACCGACCAGGCGGAGGCGGGGCGCCTCGTCTGCGCGCTGGACGGGCTGTCCCTGCCGACAGGAGCGGAGGATGGGGCGGCTCGTCCGTGTGCTGAACGGGCTGTCCCTGCGGACCCCAGCGGAGGAGGGGCGCCTCATCGGAGGACGCGTCGCTAGTCTCTCGGCATGAGCGAGCCGCCGCTGCCTCCCCCTCCGCCCGCCCGACACCCGGCGGCCGGGCCGCCCGTGGTCGGCTCGCCCGCGTCTCTCGGGACTCCGGGTGCGCCGCCCTCGGACGTCGCGGCAGCGCCTCCCGGGCCTCCGGCCGCGCCGGGATCCGGGGTGCCGCATCGCCGTCCGGTCCGCGTCTGGGATCTGGTGCTGACGATCGTGCTGATCCTCGTGGCCTCCGCGGTGACGCTGCTGCTGTCGTTCTTCGGGCTGTTCTTCGCGATGGCCAGCGACTCGTGCGGCGGATCGAACGCCTGCGACATCGGCCTGATCGAGGGCGGGATGGTCCTCGCCGCGGGAGGAGTGTGGGTCCCGTTCGTCGCGGCGCTGGTCGTCTCGATCGTGCTGCTGGTGCGGCGGCGCATCGCGTTCTGGGTGCCGGTGGCGGGTCTCGCGGCGTCGTTCTGCTGCACGCTGCTCGGCGGGTGGATGGCGTCGACGGGCGCGGGCGGCTGAGGGCGCCCGCCGGCGCCTCGGACCGAGGACGCTCGCGTCGCTGACGAGATGGGCCCGATCGCCGACGCGGACGCCGGAACACGATCGCCCGCGCCGGCGCCCGCCTCCGTCGCGGGCGGTGAACCGCGCGCCTCAGCGACGGATCAGTAGCTGTCCCAGCCGGGCTCCCAGTCGGGCTCGTCCGGCGGCACCCAGTCGTCCTCCGGCGGCTGAGCGGCGGACACCGGCGGACCGGACGACTCGCGGCCGAACGAGGGCTTCGCCCCTTGTGAGCGGGACGACCCGCCACGGGCGGCCGGCGCGCGGCGGGGAGCGGGAGCCTCCTCACCGGGTTCCGGGACGGCGATCTCGGGGCTCTCCCCCGCGACGACGGCGAGCACGGCCTCGCCGTAGGTGAGCAGCTTCTTCTGGCCGACGCCGCCGATGATGCTGAGCGCGTCCATCGTCGCCGGCTCGGCGGTCGCGATCTCGCGGAGGGTCGCGTCGTTGAAGACGATGTAGGCCGGGACCGCCTGCGCGCGGGCCTGCGCGGCGCGCCACTCCCGGAGCCGCTCGAACAGCGGCTGAGCCTCGCCCGACAACTCGGCGACCGTGGACCGCCCGGAGCGGGAGGATCCGCTGGAGCGGGCCGGCTTCTCCGGCTCCTGTCGCAGCTCGACCTTCCGCTCGCCGCCGAGGACGGAGCCGGACGCGGGCGTGAGCACGAGCGTGCCGAAGCCGTCGTCGTTCACGCCGAGAAGGCCCTGCGCGAGGAGCTGGCGGGCGACTCCGCGCCACTGGGTGTCGCTGAGCTCGGCGCCGATGCCCCAGGTGGCGAGGCCGTCGTGCTGGTGCTGGGTGGTGCGCGGCGTGGTCTTGCCGCGGAGGACGTCGATGATGTGTCCGGCGCCGAACTGCTGATTGCGCTCGCGCTTGAGGCGGACGACCGTCGACAGGAACTTCTGCGCCGCGACCGTGCCGTCCCAGGAGGCGGGCGGCTCGAGGCAGGTGTCGCAGTTGCCGCAGGCGGTGCTCTCCTGGCCGAAGTAGGCGAGCAGGTTCACCCGGCGGCACTGGACCGTCTCGGAGAGCGCGAGCATCGCGTCCAGGTGCGCGGACATCCGCCGACGGTGCGCCAGGTCTCCCGGCGACTCGTCGATCATCCGGCGCTGCTGCACCACGTCCTGCAGGCCGTAGGCGAGCCAGGCGGTGGACGGCAGTCCGTCGCGGCCGGCGCGACCCGTCTCCTGGTAGTAGCCCTCGACCGACTTGGGCAGGTCGATGTGCGCGACGAACCGCACGTCCGGCTTGTCGATCCCCATGCCGAAGGCGATGGTCGCGCAGACGATGACGCCCTCCTCGCGGAGGAACCGCGACTGGGCGGCGGCGCGCACCCGCGAGTCGAGGCCCGCGTGGTACGCGACGGCGTCGAAGCCCGCCGAGCGCAGCGCCTCGGCCGTCGCCTCGACGCTCTTGCGGGAGAGGGCGTAGACGATGCCCGCGTCGTGCGCGTGCTCGCGCCGCAGGAAGTCGATCAGCTGCTTGCGCGGCTCGACCTTGTTGACGATCCGGTACTGGATGTTCGGGCGGTCGAAGCTCGAGACGAAGTGGCGGGCGGCGCCGAGGTGCAGGCGCGACGTGATCTCGCGGTGCGTCGCCTCGGTGGCGGTCGCGGTGAGGGCGATGCGCGGGACGTCGGGCCAGCGCTCGGCGAGCTCGCCCAGTGCGAGGTAGTCGGGGCGGAAGTCGTGGCCCCACTGGCTGACGCAGTGGGCCTCGTCGATCGCGAAGAGGGCGATCCGGCCGCGGGCGAGGAACTGCTTCATGCCCTCGTTGCCCAGGCGCTCCGGAGCGACGTAGAGCAGGTCGAGCTCGCCGTCGAGGTAGGCGCGCTCGACGCGGCTGCGCTCGCCCGCGTCCTGGGTGGAGTTGAGGAACTCGGCGCGGACGCCGTTCGCGCGGAGGGCGTCGACCTGGTCCTGCATCAGCGCGATGAGCGGGGACACGACCACGCCGGTGCCGGGGCGCACGATGGCGGGGATCTGGTAGCAGAGCGACTTGCCGCCCCCGGTGGGCATGAGGACGACGGCGTCACCGCCTCCGATGACCTGCTCGACGATGGCCTGCTGCTCGCCGCGGAAGGAGCCGTAGCCGAAGACCTTCTCGAGGATCGCCTGCGCCTCGGAGGATCCGGATCCCGGGGCGCCGCTCGCCGCGTCGCTCCGGACGCCGCCGCGGGGCTCCGCCGAGGGGTCGGCGAGCGGCGGGGCGGGGAGGGCTGTCGCGGTGGGCTCTGTCACCCGGGGAACTCTACCCGCCGCCTCCGACGCCGCCCCGGGGGTCCGGGGAACTGTGGAGAAGGGCCGCAGGGAGGGAGCTGGGGAGGCGGCTGCGGGGAGGTCGGGGGTCTTCTGCGGCGCCCGGATCAGAGGTCGGTGAGGGTGCGGGTGTCGCCGTCCCAGAAGCGGACGCCCGCGAGGCCGACGGTGAACGGCTCGCCGAGGAGGGGGACGGCGTCGCCGAGCTGCTCGGCGCGGAGGCGGCGAGAGACGCTGATGTGCGGCGTCCAGGCGTCCTGGAGCGAGGTGTCGACGCCGCCCGGCACGAGGCGCGTGGCCCGATCGTGCAGAGCGTCGAGGGCGGGCGAGCGGACCACTCCCCAGGCGAGGACGAAGCGCCCGGCGTGCGGGAAGAGGAGGACGGCACCGAGGTCGGCCGTCGCCGGAAGCGGACCGAGCGCGCCCGGCTCCGGGGCGGTCAGCTCGGGCCCGGCGACCAGGGTGAGGTGCGGGCGGTTGCTGGCGGACGTGTGCAGTGCGAGGCTCGGGATGCCGGCCGCCTCGAGCGCCTCCCACTGGCTGCGGACGCGAGCCTCCGACTCCGGATCGAGGAGGACTTCGAGGCTGCGCATGTCCACATTCTGCCGCGGCTCCTGCGTGCGGGCCTTCGCCGACGCGCGGCCACTCGCGGGTGCGCGCGATCCTCGCCGGCTCCCGCGAGTGTGCAGGAGTCGTCGCACTCGCAAGCACGCAGGAGTTGTCGCACTCGCCCTCGACTGCGACGACTCTTGGAGACTCGACGCTCGTCCACTCGAGCGACCCTCGAGTGCGCAGAAGTCATCGTGCTCGCGCTCGACTACGACGACTCTCGAGTGCTTGGCACTCGGCGCTCGGCGCTCCCGCGAGTGTGCAGGAGTCGTCGCACTCGAGCTCGAGTGCGACGACTTCCGCGCACTCGCGGGGGCGGGGAGCGGGGCGGAGACGGGCAGCGGGCGGGCACCGCCCACCCGCGCCCCGCCACCCGCGTCAGCCGATCGTCACGAGGGCGGCGAACAGCTCCGGCGCTCGGCGGTCGACGATCCGACCGCCGACGCGGATGCCCACCAGCGCGAAGACGGTGCCCAGCACGAGGGCGGCCGCCAGTCCGATCAGGCCGAAGGCCGGGTCGCCGCCGATGAGCGAGATCGCGCCGAGGACGATCGACGGGAGCGCCAGCAGACCGGTCGCGGCCATGCTCCCCAGCATCACGACGCTCGAGATCATCCCGGAGCCCGGCGGCGTCTTCAGCGGGCTGTCCCCCGGCCCGGGCACGGGGTAGACGACGAGCGACGAGGCGACGCTCGACACTCCGAACCCGCTGAGCACGAGGGCCAGCGCCATGCCCAGCACGGCCGGGATCGCGTCGGCGCGTCCCGCGTACAGCGCGGTGCCCACCGCCACGACGACCACCGCAGGGACGCCGATGATCGCGGCGGCGACGACGCGACCGGCGCGGTCGGCCGACCCCGTCACTCCGGAGCTGACGTGCGCCGCCCAGGCGGTGCCGTCGTACGACACGTCGGCGCAGAGGGTCACGCCGAAGATCAGGCCGACGAGCACGGCCGAGAGCAGCACGAAGGTGTCGCCCCCGCTGCCGATCGCGGAGTAGAAGACCGCGAGGACGACGACGGCGGGGATGACGAGGAGCCCGCGGCTGTAGCGCGGGTCGCGCCACCAGTAGCCGAGGGCACGCGCGGCGACGGCGCCGGTCGGGGTGCCGGGGAAGCGCCCGAACAGGCCGAGGCCCGCGGATCCGGAGGCGGAGTGCGCGCCGGACGCGGCGGGCTCCGCGAGCGCGTGCCGCAGCGCCCGGGCCCACGCCCAGACGAGGACGGCCAGCGTCGCGAGCCCGATCAGCAGGCGCGCGATCGCCGCGACCCAGTCGCCCGCGACGACGGATCCGGGGACGGCCCAGATCGCGCCGAGCGGCGACCAGCCGAGGGCGCCCGCGATCACGGGCAGGACGTCCAGGCCGTCGCGGATCACGTTGGTCAGGCCGAAGAAGAGCGGTCCGAGCAGGATGACGACGACGAGCACGACGCCGCCGATCACCTCGCGGTAGCGGCGGCTCGAGCCCAGGCCCGTGGTGAGCGCGCCGATCAGGCGGGACGCGACCACGCAGGTCGCGACGCCGATCACCGCGGCGACGAGGCCGGGCAGGATGCCGATCGGACGGCTCCACCAGGCAGCCGCGGAGGCGAGCGCCCCGAGCGTGGTCACCACGCCGGGGATGCCCGCGAGGCCCGCGGCGGCGAGCCCGAGGAGGAGGGTCCGCAGCGGGATCGGGAAGGTCGCGAGGGTGGGCAGGTCGAGGCTCTGGTCGGAGCCGGACAGGAAGATCGGCCCGAGCACCCAGCCGAGGATCAGAGCGGATCCGCCGAGGACGATCGCGACGTTCGCGAACGCCGGGTCCGTGCCTCCGAGCGCGACCAGGCCGGCCGCGACCAGGCCGAGCACTGCGATCGCGTAGAGACCGCCGAGGATCACGCCGATCAGCTGCCACACGTTCCGCGTCAGCGAGTTGCGGAGCAGGAGCAGCCGCAGCCTCAGGAGATGCGCAACCATGCCGGTCCCTCCTGGTGGGTGCGGCCGCCGACCAGCTCGACGAAGCGCTCCTCGAGGCTGGAGCCGGCGCGGACCTCCTCGAGGGTGCCGGAGGCGAGCACGCGGCCGTCGGCGATGACGGCGACCCGGTCGCACATCCGCTCGACGAGGTCCATGGAGTGGGACGACACGATGACCGTGCCGCCCGACGCGACGAAGCCGGTCAGGATGTCGCGGATGTTCGCCGCCGAGACCGGGTCGACCGACTCGAACGGCTCGTCGAGCACCAGGAGGCGCGGGGCGCGCACGAGCGCGCAGGCGAGCGCGATCTTCTTGGTCATGCCCGCGGAGTAGTCCACGACGAGCGTGCGGTCGGCCGGATCGAGGCCGAGCAGGGCGAGGAGGTCGTCGGTCCGCTCGACGACGACGGAGCGCTCGAGCCCGCAGAGCAGGCCGTAGTAGGTGACGAGCTGGAGACCGGTGAGGCGGTCGAACAGCTTGACGCCGTCGGCGAGGACGCCGATCAGCCGCTTCGCCTCGAGGGTGTCCTTCCAGACGTCGACCTCGTGGATCGTGACGACGCCGCTGTCGGGGCGGAGCAGGGCCGTGGCCATCGAGAGGGTCGTCGTCTTGCCCGCGCCGTTGGGGCCGACGAGCCCGAAGAAGGACCCGGCGGGGACGTCGAGGTCGATGTCCTTCACGGCCTCCTTGTCGCCGAAGCGCTTGCGGAGGCCGCGGATCCGCAGGGCGACCTCGCCGTGGCGGCCGGAGGCCTCGGGGGCGGCCCACGCGGGGGTCGCGGAGTCGGTGTGCGCGGAGTCGGTGTGCGCGGAGTCGGTGTGCGCGGAGTCGGTGCCGTCGGCGGCGGTGCGCGCGGCGGCGGTCTCGGTATCCGTGCCGTCCTGGGGAATGCCGGGGGGCGTCGTCCCGTCCATGTGTGTCCCTTCCGGGCCGCGGTGGGCGGCCGCTCCTCCACCCTAGGCAGGCGCTGCGGTCGGGGCATCCGTCCCGCGATGGAGTCGCGCGGAACGCACCGGCGCGGCCCCGGCGGCTCGACGGGGCGGGGCGGAGCACGGCCGCCTACGCTGGCCCCATGCCCACGCTCCTCCTCGTCCGGCACGGACGCACCACCGCGAACACCGCGGGGATCCTCGCCGGACGCACCGCCGGAGTGCGGCTCGACGACGTCGGACGCACGCAGGCGGCGCGCACCGGGGAGCGGCTGGCGGCGGTCGAGCTCGCGACCGTGGTGTCGAGCCCGCTCGAGCGGTGCCGACAGACCACGCGCTTCGTCCTCGAGCGGCAGACGGGATCGCCGGCGACGGTGATCGACAAGGGCATCACCGAGTGCGACTACGGCGACTGGTCGGGGCGCTCGCTGCGGGATCTCGCGACGGAGCCGCTCTGGGCGACGGTGCAGAACCAGCCCTCCGCGGTGGTGTTCCCCGGCGGCGAGGGGATGCTCGCGATGCAGGCCCGGGCCGTATCGGCGATCCGGCGGCACGACGCGGCGGTGGCGGAGGAGCACGGGGCCGGCGCGGTGTGGGCGGCGGTCAGCCACGGAGACACGATCAAGGCGATCCTCGCGGACGCGCTCGGCATGCACCTCGACCTGTTCCAGAGGCTCAGCGTCGGACCGGCGTCGGTGTCGATCATCCGCTACGGCGCGGGGCGGCCCGAGGTCGTCGCGATGAACACGGACGCCGGGGACCTGGGCTGGCTGCGGAAGGCGGCCCCCGTGGCGGACGCCGCCGTGGGGGGCGGGGCGGGGCACGAGTAGGCGCGGTTCGGGAGGGCCGCTTCAGGGCTCGACCGAGCGGCAGGGACGCGGGTGCTCGGCGGCGGTGGATCTCGATGCGCCCGCTCCGCGGGGGGCTCGGTCAGCAGAAGAGACGGCTGCTCGATCAGCAGGCCGCCCGAGCCCGACGCGCGCAGCCACCGCGGAGGCGGGCGCTCGTAGACTGGGGGCATGCCTCCGATCGTGCACGGATTCGACTGGCCCGATCGCGTCGTCGTGGGGACCGTCGGCTCACCCGGCTCGCGCTCCTTCTACCTCCAGGCCAAGACCGGGCCCCGCGTGGTCAGCGTCGGCCTCGAGAAGCAGCAGTCGGCCCTCCTCGCCGAGAAGATCGACGAGATCCTCGACCAGCTGATGACCGCCCAGGGCAACCCGGTCAGCGTCCCCGCCGGCACTCCCCCGGAGCTCGTCGACAACGACCCGCTCGACCAGCCCGTGGAGCCCGAGTTCCGCGTCGGCGGTCTCAGCCTCGGCTGGGACCCGTCCACCGCGCAGATCGTGATCGAGGCCTACCCGCTGACCGAGGCGGAGGACGACTCCGGGGAGGAGCCCGAGCCCACCGAGATGCTGCAGGTGAAGATCCCGGTCGGCACGGCGCGCGCCTTCGCGAAGCGAACCCTCGAGGTCGTCGGCGCCGGACGTCCGCTCTGCCCCCGCTGCGGCGAGCCGATGGATCCCGACGGGCACGACTGCCCGCTCGCATGAGCGACCCGGGCGGGCTCGACGGCGAGCTGGAGCTGGCCGGCCGGATCACGATCGCCTCGAACGCGACGTTCCTCGCGCAGCTCGGCGAGACGTCCGTCGTCTACAAGCCGATCTCGGGCGAGAAGCCGCTGTGGGACTTCCCGGACGGCGTGCTCGCGGGCCGCGAGGTCGCCGCGTACCTCGTCTCGGAGGCGCTCGGCTGGAACGTGGTGCCGCGCACGTGGCTCCGCGACGGTCCGCTCGGGCCGGGCATGGTCCAGCTCTGGCAGGACATCGATCCGGACCAGGACGCGGTCGACCTGGTGCCCGCCGACGCCGTGCCCGACGGATGGCGGCACGTCCTCGACGGCAGCGACGAGGAGGACCGCGACATCTCCCTCGTGCACGAGGACTCGACGGCGCTGCGCCGGATGGCCGTGTTCGACGTGGTCGCCAACAACGCGGACCGGAAGGGCGGGCACGTGCTCGCGCTGCCCGACGGCCACCGCTACGGGGTCGACCACGGCCTCACCTTCCACTCCGAGCACAAGCTGCGCACGGTCCTCTGGGGCTGGATCGGCGAACCGCTGCTCGAGGAGGAGCTGACGGCGCTGGCGGTCCTGCGCGCGCAGATCGACGGACCGCTCGGCGAGGCGCTCTCGGAGCTGCTCACCGAGGACGAGGTCGCCGCGTTCGCGAAGCGCTGCGAGCGGCTCGGCTCCTTCGGCCGCTTCCCGGGCCCGCGGGGCGGGATGCCCGCGGTGCCCTGGCCGCTGTTCTGAGCCGGGCGCGGTCGGAACTCAGGACGAACGCCTCCGGAGCGGCGGAGACGCGCTGATCCTCAGGCGCGGGAGCGGATCCCTCCTGCATCCTGAGGGGCTCAGAAGCTCCAGCCGCGGCCGAACAGCTCCTCGCCCGGCGCTCCGCCGCCTCCCGGACCCGCGCCGCGAGCGCCGAGGTAGGAGGAGACGACGGCCGCTCCCAGGTCCTCCGCCTCCGGGTTCACCACCGAGCCGCCGACCCGGCGGGCGAGCGAGTCGATGAAGCGCGCGAGGCCCGGGTCGTCGCCCAGGCGGAAGAACGTGGTGTGCGCGCCGAGGCGGAGCGACGCGTCGAGCTCGCGGACCGAGACGGCGACCGTCAGCGGGTCCGGCGGGTAGTCGAAGAAGACGCCGCCGTCGGGCTCGAGGTGCGCGGTCGGCTCACCGTCGGTGACGATGAGCAGCACCGGCTGCGCGTTCGGGTGCTTGCGGAAGTGCCGGTTGGCCAGCAGCAGCGCGTGGTGCAGGTTCGTGCCCTTGTCCCACTCCGCGTCCAGGCCCACCAGCTGCTCGACGTCCATCACCTCGGCGCGTCGGCCGAAGGCGACGAGCTGCAGCGCGTCTCCGCGGAACCGGCTGCTGATCAGGGTGTGCAGGGCGAGCGCGGTGCGCTTCATCGGCACCCAGCGGCCGTCCATCGCCATCGAGAACGAGGTGTCGACGAGGAGCGCGACGCAGGCCTGCGTGCGCGCCTCCGTCTCCTGCACCTCGACGTCGTCGATCCGGATGCGCACCCCCGAGCCGACAGGTCGGCCCTCGCCGGCGGTGCGGGTGAGGGCGTTGGTCACCGTGCGGGGGATGTCCCAGGCCTCGGTGTCGCCGAACTCCCACGAGCGCGTCGCTCCGGAGCGCTCGCCGGCCGCGCCCGCGCGCCGGACGTCGCGGGCGCCCTGACGGCCGGAGACGGTCTCGGCGATGTCGCGCAGGAGCGCCTTCCCGAGCTGGCGCATGGCCTTCGGGCTGAGGGCGAGACGGCCGTCGGAGCCGCGGCGCAGGGTCCCGGAGTCGCGCAGGGCCCGCTCCAGGCGCTTCAGCGTCTGCGCGTCGACGGAGGCGTCCTCGCCGAGGCGCTTCGCCAGCAGGTCGAGGTCGAGGTCGTCGAGGGAGGAGCGGTCCGTCTGCGCGAGCTGGTCGGCGAGGGCGTCGAGGTCGGCCAGCTCCTGGAACACGCCCGTCCCGTCGCCGAGGCCGAGCCCCTGCTCGCCGTCCATCCGCTCGGAGCCGCCCCAGTCCTCGCCGGGACGGAGCCCCCGCAGGGTCTCGTCGAGGCGGCCGAGGGACTGCATGAGCTCCGGCGTGCCGAAGGCCTCCTGGGCGAGGGCGTCGAGCTCGGCGCGCTGCTCGGCGGTCATCGAGTTGCGCATCCGCTGGGCCGCCGCCGCGCGGGCGGCGAGCGCGTCGATCAGCTCGTCCACCGATTCCGGGCCCTCGGGGAAGTACTCGCCGTGCTGCTCCATGAAGGCGTCGAACTGCTCGGGGGTGTCCTCGCCGCGCGCGTGCGCCTCGAGCAGCTCGTTCAGGTCGCGGAGCATCGCGTCGATCGCGGCGCGGTCCTCGTCGCTCGCGTTCTCGAGGGCCTGCTTCATCCCCTCGAAGCGCTGATCGAGCATCTCGCGGCCCAGGAGCTCGCGGATCCGCTCGAAGTCGGCGCGCGCCTCGGGGCTCTGCCAGCGGTAGTCGCGGAGCTCCGAGACGGCCGCGGCCGGCGAGGGCGGGAGGCTGTCGAGCTGGATCTCGGCGAGCGCGCGGTCGCCGTCGTCCATCTGCGTGTCGCGGGCGAGCTGCTTGCGCTCGGCGAGGACGGCCCTGTCGAGGAGCTCGCGGATCTCGCGGAGCGTGCCGTCGAGGTTGTTCCTCTGTGTGAGTTCGCGACGCCGCTCGGCGACGCGGGCGGCCAGGTCGTCCAGGCCCTCGCGGTCGCGGGTGCCCCGGCGGAGGAACTCGCGCAGGGCGCGCTCGGGCGAGGTGCCGCCCATCACGTCCTCGCCGATCGCGTCGAGGGCCTCCTTCAGGTCGACCGGAGGAGCGAGCGGATCGGGTCCCCCGTCGTACTTCGCGTAGCGCGCGTCGCGCTTCAGCCGCCGGTTGCCGCGCGGAGCATCAGCCATAGACGGCCTCGCCCCCGCCCGTCTCCTTGCTCAGCTTGCGCGAGAGGTAGAGGCCCTCGAGGGCGAGCTCGACCGCTCCGGCGCGGCGCCCCTCCCCCACGGCGTCGAGGCGCTCGGCGACCTCGTCGTACACGCGGGCCTCGCCCAGCAGCGGCAGGCCGGCCAGGAACTCGCGGGCGGTCACCTGCTCGCCGGTCGTGATCATCGCGCCGTTCTCGACCGCCTCGACGAGCGGCCCGAGGTCGACGCCGCGCAGGTGGGCGCGGACGGTCTCGGCGGTGGCCTGACGGAGCAGGTGGTCGAGGATCTCGTCCTCGCGGCCCTCCTCCCCCGACTCGAACTCGATCTTGCCGCCGAGCACGTCGACGGCGGTCTCGAGGTCGATGGGGCGGGCGACCGCCTCCTCCTCGCCGCGGCGGGTGGCGCGGTGCAGGGCGGCGGCGGCGATGGTCTCGGCGCCGGCGATGGCGAAGCGGGCGCTGACACCGCTGCGCTGGTCGACGGAGCTCGACTCGCGCAGGGCCCGCGTGAAGCGGGCGAGGATCTCGATGAGCGCATCGGGCACGGTCGCGACGAGGTCCGCCTCCTGCCGGATGACGGCGACCTCGTCGACGAGAGCCGTCGGGTAGTGGGTGCGGATCTCGGCGCCGAAGCGGTCCTTCAGCGGCGTGATGATCCGGCCGCGGTTCGTGTAGTCCTCCGGGTTCGCGCTCGCGACGACGAGGACGTCGAGGGGGAGGCGGAGGACGTAGCCGCGGATCTGGATGTCGCGCTCCTCCATCACGTTGAGCATGGCGACCTGGATCCGCTCGGCCAGGTCCGGCAGCTCGTTGATCGCGACGATGCCGCGGTGGCTGCGCGGGATGAGGCCGAAGTGGATGGTCTCCGGGTCGCCCAGGCTGCGGCCCTCGGCCACCTTCATCGGGTCGACGTCGCCGATGAGGTCGGCGACGCTGGTGTCGGGGGTGGCCAGCTTCTCGACGTAGCGCTCCTCGCGGGGCTTCCACGCGACGGGCAGGTCCTCGCCCAGCTCCTCCGCGCGGCGGCGGCTCTCCGTGGTGATCGGCTCGTAGGGGTGCTCGCCGAGCTCGGACCCCTCGATGACGGGCGTCCACTCGTCGAGCAGGCCGACGAGGGTGCGCAGGAGGCGGGTCTTGCCCTGGCCGCGCTCGCCCAGCAGGACGATGTCGTGGCCGGCGATGACGGCGCGCTCGACCTGCGGGATGACCGTCTCGGCGAAGCCGTGCAGGCCCGGCCAGGGGTCGCGGCCCTCGCGCAGGGCGTCGAGCAGGTTGTCGCGGATCTCGGTGCGGAGGCTCTTCTGCACGTGCCCGGAGGCACGGAGCTGGCCGAGGGTCTGGGTCGTCGGGCGCATCACCTCGGCAACGCTACGCCGCAGGTCCGACACGTGGTGGAGGTGCGGCGGATTCGCGGCGCGGGCTTGCGCGGGCGCGGCGCCGCGGACGGCTCAGCGCCCGAGGCGCGGGGCGGCGGCGAGCAGGCGGCGCGTGTACTCCTCCTGCGGTGCGGCGAGGAGCGACGCGGCCGGCCCCGCCTCGACGATCCGGCCCTCGCGCATCACCGCGATGCGATCGCTCATGTGCGCGATCACGCCGAGGTCGTGCGAGATGAGGAGGAGGGCGAGGCCGTGACGGCGCTGCAGGTCGTCGAGCAGGTCGAGGATCTGCGCCTGCACCGACACGTCGAGGGCCGAGACGGGCTCGTCGCAGATCAGCACGTCGGGGCGCGTCGCCAGCGCCCGGGCGATCGAGACGCGCTGGCGCTGACCGCCGGAGAGGGTCCGCGGCGAGCGCCGCTCCAGGGCGGGGTCGAGCCCCACGCTCTCGAGCAGCGCGGGCACGGAGGCTGCGCCGGCGTCGCGGAGGAGGCGGCCGACGCTCCAGCGCGGGTCGAACGAGGAGAGGCTGTCCTGGTAGACGGCGCCGATCCGCGGGCGGCGGGGACGGCGGGAGCGCTCGGTCGCTGCCGACCACGGCTCGCCGAACAGCTCGACGGCGCCCGCGTCCGGACCCCGCAGCGCCAGCACGAGCCGGGCCACCGTGCTCTTGCCCGACCCGGACTCGCCGACGAGCCCCACGGTCTCGCCGCGCCGCACCCTGAGGTCGACGTCGTCGACCGCGACCCGCACTCCTCCGCCGGGCAGCGGGAAGCGGGCGGCGAGTCCGCGGGCCGCGACCACGACCTCGCCGGGGGTCTCGGGCGGGGTCGCCGGTGCGGTCGGGTCGGTGAGCCGGGAGCCGCGCGGGCGCCCGGCGGGGACAGCGGCCACGAGCGCGCGGGCCTCGGGGCTGCGGGGCGCGCGCAGCACCTCGGCCGCGGTCCCCTCCTCCACCACGCGGCCGTCGGCGAGCACGAGGATGCGGTCCGCGAGGCCCGCCACCACCGCGAGGTCGTGCGAGACCAGGACGAGCGCCCGGCCGCGCGCCTTCTGCTCGGCGAAGAGCTCGAGCACGCGGGCCTGGACGGTGACGTCGAGCGCGGTGGTCGGCTCGTCGGCGACGAGCAGCGGCGGATCGAGTGCCACGGCCGCCGCGAGGAGGGCGCGCTGGCGGAGCCCGCCGGAGAGGTCGCCGGAGCGCTCCCGCATCCGCTCGGCCGGCTCCGGCATGCCGACGCTCGCCAGGGCCTCGACCGTCCGCTGCGCGCGCTCGGCCGCGGGGAGGCGGCCGTGGAGGCGGAGCACGTCGCCGATCTCGCGGCCGATCGGGCGCAGCGGGTCGAGCGAGAGCAGCGCGTCCTGCGGGACGAAGCCGACGGATCCGCCGCGCAGCCGCCGCAGCTCCCGCTCGTCCGCTCCGACCACCTCGGTCCCGCCGACGCGGACGCTCCCGGTCACGGCGCCTCCGCTCAGCCCCAGCAGCGCTCGCGCGGTGACGCTCTTGCCCGACCCGGACTCGCCGACGATCGCGACGCACTCCCCCGGCTCCACGCGGAACGAGACCCCGTGCACCACCTCGACTCCGTCGAAGGCGACCCGGAGCCCCTCGACGACGACCGCGCTCACCGCGCACCCCGCAGACGCCCGCCGAGGACCGTCGTCGCGATCGTCGTCAGCACGATCGCCAGCCCCGGGAACACGGTCAGCCACCACGCGCTCGAGAGGTAGGTGCGGCCCGCCGAGAGCATCGCGCCCCACTCCGGCGCGGGCGGCTCGGCGCCCAGGCCCAGGTAGCTGAGGGCCGAGGCCCAGACGATCGCCTGGCCGACGCCGAGGGTCGCCAGCACGGCGAGCGGCCCGAAGGTGTTGGGGAGGACGTGCCGGAGGAGGATGCGGACGGGTCCGTGCCCCAGCACGCGCGCCGCCTCGACGTAGCCGGAGTCGCGGATGCCGAGCAGCTGCGTGCGCAGGATGCGGGCGTACCCCGGCGCGGTCGAGAGGCCGACCGCGATGGTGGCGGGGACGACTCCGGGACCCGTGACCACGATCACGAGCAGCGCGAGCAGGAGCGCGGGGAAGGCGAAGAGCACCTCGAGTACGCGGCCGATCACGCCGTCGACGACGCGGCCGCCGAACGCCGCGACCACCCCGAGCACCGCGCCGAGGACGAGGCCGATCGCGGTGGCGCTGGCGCCGATCAGGAGGGATGCGCCGGCCCCCGCGATGAGGCGGCTGAGGACGTCGCGACCGGACTCGTCGGTGCCGAGCAGGTGCGCGGCACCCGGTGGGGTGAAGGCGTCGCGCGGGGCGACGGCGAGCGGATCGGAGGGGGCGAGCAGGCCGGGCGCGACGGCGGCGAGCAGGAGCAGCACCACGAAGACCGCGGCCAGCACCTCGCCGGCGCGGAGGCGGGAGGGACCCCGGCGGAGCGGGCGGGCGGCGCGCAGCTCGAGCTCGCTCACGCGACCGCCTCCCGCCGGGCCAGCCGCGGGTCGATCACGCGCGTCAGCAGATCGGTGGCGAGGGTCACGACGATGTACGCCAGCGCCGTGACCAGCACGACACCCGTCACCACCGGCACGTCACGGACGGTCACCGCCGCGAGCAGAGTCCGGCCGAGCCCCGGCCTCGCGAAGATCGTCTCGACCACCACGGCCCCGCCGATCAGGTAGCCGAACGCCCAGCCCGAGAGCGAGACGCCCGGCAGCACCGCGTGGCGCAGCGCGTGGCGGGCGCGGACGCCGAGCTCGCCCTCGCCGCGCGCCCGAGCGGCGAGCACGAACGGCGACTCCAGCGCGTCGAGGAGGGAGCGGCGCATCACCTGGCCGAGGAAGCCCGCCAGCGGGATCGCGAGGGTGAGCGTCGGCAGCACCAGCCCGGCGGACGACCCTGTGCTGACCGGGGGCAGCCAGCGCAGCGCGGTCGCGAAGACGGCGATCAGCACGGTCGCCAGCCAGAAGTGCGGGAGCGCGGCTGCCGTGAGCTCGAGGCCGGACCCGACCGCGGCGGCGAGGCGGCCGCCCCGGGTCGACCAGAGGGCGGTCGCGAGCGCCAGGATCCATGCGGCGGTGAGCGCGAGCACGGCGAGCAGGAGGGTGCCGGGCAGCTGCTCGCCGAGGATCTGCGCGACGGGAGTGCGCAGGGAGTAGGAGGTGCCGAGGTCGCCGCGCGCGAGCCTGCCGAGCTGCACCAGGTACTGCACGAGGAGCGGCTGGTCGAGGCCGTACTGCTCCCGCACCGCGGCGAGCGCCTCGGGCGACGCCTGCGAGCCCGGACCGCCGAGGATCGCCTGCGCCGGATCGCCGGGGACGAGGCGGATGAGGACGAAGACGGCGGTCGCGACGGCCCACAGCACCACGAGGGCGCCACCGAGGCGGAGGAGCACGCGACGGATCATGCGGGCGGGCGTCCTCTCTGGTCGGGGCGGTGGAGGGGGGCGTCGTCGAGGTCCGCTCCCTCCGGAGCACGCGATGCGCGACCGACGGCGGCTACTCGACCAGCATGGAGGACGGATCCCTGCTGATCGAGCGGCCCGCGGAGCGGGCGCATCGAGATCCGCCCATCCCGATCGCGGGGTCTCGATGCGCCGCCGCGGCGGCTACTCGACCGGCACGCGTACGCTCATCGATCGGTGCAGGCGGCTCGCCGGGGCCGGGTCAGACCCAGGCGTCGGCGAACCAGGGGGTCGACACGGTGTCGAGGGCGACGAGGCCCTGGACGGCCGACCGGTGCAGGTAGTGGTTCTGCTGGTCGTAGAGCGGCAGGATCCAGTAGCCCTCGAGGACGGTCCGCTGCGCCTGCTCGTACAGGTCGGCGCGGGCGTCCTCGTCGGTCGTGGCGCTCGCCTGCTCGAGCAGCGAGTCGAGCGCGGGGTCGGCGATCTGCGCGTGGTTGGCGAAGTAGCCGCTCGGCGCGGGGGTGATGCCCGAGGAGGAGTAGAGGATCCGCAGCACGTCGGGTCCGACCTTCGTGTACGGGGCGCTCACCAGCTCGTACTCGTTCGACGCGAGCGCGGTGTACCAGCTCGACAGGTCGAGCAGGCTGATCCGCACGTCGAAGCCGAGGGTCTTCGCCGAGGCCTGGATCTGCTCGAACAGCGACTGCTCGGCCGGGATCGACTGGTTGGTGCTGACGGGGAATCGCAGCGTCAGCGGCGTGCCGTCCTTCTCGCGGATGCCGTCGCCGTCCGAGTCCACCCAGCCGGCCTTCTCGAGCAGGTCCTCGGCGGCGGCCGTCTCGGAGTCGGACCCGGCGTCCTCGAAGAGCGACGGGTCGGAGTACGCGGTCGCCTCGCGGCTGGACAGCGGGGAGTAGGAGCGCTCGGCGGTGCCGAAGAAGAGGGAGTCGATCGCGTCGTTCACGCCGACGCCGCGGACGAACGCCTCGCGGACGGACTCGTCGTCGAACGGCGCCTGCCCGGAGTTGAGCTCGAGGCGGTTGACCGAGCCGGGCCGGGGCGCGTCGAGCTCGACGAGGTCGGTGGCTCCGGTCGCGGCCTTCAGTGTGTCGGGCTGGGCGTTGTCGAGCACGTCGACCTCGCCCGACTGCAGCGCCGCGTAGCGGGTGGCGGAGTCGGGGATGAAGCGCCAGGTGATGCTCGCCAGGTGCGCGGGGCCTTCGTGGCCGTCCCCGGTCGGGCCGGTCGACGCGTCGTAGGCCTCGTTGCGGGTGAGGGTCACGTGGTCCTGCTTGACCCACTCCGAGACGGTGAAGGGGCCGGTGCCGACGGGCGCCTCGCAGTTCGCCTCCTCGCCGCGGGCGATGCCGGCGGGCGACTCGATCGCGGTCCACGGCTGCGCGAGCGACTCGAGCAGCGCACTGTCCGGCGCGGTCAGGGTGAAGCGGGCGACGGTCGGCGAGACCGCGGTGACGGAGGCGACCTTCGCCACGGCGAGGTAGCCGGTGGAGGACTTGGTCGCCGGGTCCTGCAGGTGCGCGATGTTCGCGGCGACCGCCTCCGCGTCGAGGGCGGTGCCGTCGGTGAAGGTCGCGCCCTCGCGCAGGGTGAAGTCGTAGCTGAGCGCGTCGTCCGAGACGGTCCACGACTCGGCCAGCCACGGCGTGATGGTGCCGTCGGCGTCGCGCGAGACGAGCGACTCGAGCACCTGTGTCGCGAGGAGCGCCTGCGGGTAGTTGCCGCCGACGTGCGGGTCGAGGCAAGTGGGCTCGGCGTCGCCGGACGCGTAGGTGAGGGTCCCGCCGTCGACGGGGGTGCTGGAGGCGTCGGGCGTCTCGGCGGTGCAGCCGCTGAGCAGGAGCGCGGCGGCCGCGACGGCGGCGGGGAGGGCGAGGAGGCGGGAGCGCAGCGGCATGACGTCTTTCGTGGAGGGGTCGGGGGTGCACGCGTTTCTTGGACGCGACCCAGGAAACGCTAGCAGGGCGTGGAGGCGGCGGGCGGGGATCGCTCGGATCCGTGGAGGAGCGCCCGGATCCCGCGCTGGGGAGGGACGAATCGCGCTGGCGGAGATCCCCGACGCGCCTGTCGGTGGGGATCGGCCTCCGCTCTCCTACTGTCGACGCATGACCTCCGCCGTGCTCGCCCTCCTGTTCGGCTCCGCCGTCGCCCTCGTGGGCCTCGTGCCCTGGGCCGCCCTGCAGTACCGGCGCCGCGGCGTCCTCGGGATCGGCAACGCGGTGCTGGCCTTCGCCGCCGTGGTCTACGCGCTCGCCCTCGTCACTTACACGCTCCTCCCCCTGCCCGACGAGGCGACGGTCGCCGCCGCCTGCCGCACCGGATCGGGTCCGCAGCTGCGCCTGTTCGCCTTCGTCGGCGACATCGCGAAGGAGGGCGGGATCGACGGGCCCCGCGCGCTGCTGACGAACCCCGCGTCCGCGCAGGTGCTCCTGAACGTGGTCTTCTTCGTCCCCCTCGGGATGCTCGTCCGCCACCTCGCTCTGCGCGGGCGCCTCGTCGCCGGGCTGATCGGCGGCACCGTCGCCGGCTTCGCCGTCTCGCTCCTCATCGAGGTCACGCAGCTCACCGGCGACTGGTTCCTCTACCCGTGCGCCTACCGGCTCTTCGACGTCGACGACCTGCTGGCCAACACGGCCGGCGCCCTGCTCGGCACCCTCCTCTCCCCCGTCCTCCTCCTCTTCACCCGCCGGACCGAGGGCGCGGTGCCGGAGCTGGCCCGCCCGGTCACGATCCGCCGCCGCGCGTTCGGCATGTTCTGCGACGTTCTCGCGCTGAGCCTCATCACGGGCGCGCTCGTCTCGATCACCGGGGTCGGCCTCGTGCTCGCGGGGGTGGACACGCGCTCGAGCCCCGGGGACGTGGTTCTCGGAGCCCTGCCGTTCGTCGCTCCGCTGCTCCAGCTGGTGATCGTGCTGCGGTCCGGACGGACCCTCGGCGAGACGGTGGTGCGCCTGCGTCCCGAGCCGCGACCGCTCCTCTGGCAGCGGCTCGTGCGCTGGGCGGCGGGATCGGGCGGCTGGTCGACCCTGCTCGCCGTCGAGGGCGGCTTCTGGTCGCTGCTCGCCTTCGTCCTCGCGGCGGCCGCGATGATCGGCCTGGTCGCGACACGGGGCCGCCGGGGGACTGCGAACGCGCTGGCTCGCCTCGACGTCGTGGACGAGCGGGCGGAGGCGCCGTCCGCCATACGGAAGACGGACTGAGAGGAGCCTGCCGGACGCCTGGGCCGGCCGGTGGTCAGACCGCCGCGCGGAGCCCCTCGACAAGGTCGTGCTGCGCCTCGCGGCCGGCCCGCGTGGGCACGAGCGGGTACACGTGGACCTGCCCGACGGCCTCGTGGAGCTCGAACGGGACTCCGGCGGCCGCCGCCCGCTCGGCCAGCACATGGGCGTCCGGATTGAGGACGTCCCGCGTGCCGGTGAAGACGGTGAGGGGGCCGAGGCCCGCCAGGTCGCCGAACAGCGGGCTGACCACGGGATCGAGCAGGTCGAGGGCGCCGCGCCAGCTCTCGGCGAGGACGCGACCGCCCGGGGTGCCGAGCCAGGGATCGGTCGGCTGCACCTCGGGGATCCGCGGGTTGCTCCAGGAGAGGTCGAGCGCGGGCGAGACGAGGGTGGTGCGCGGCAGGACCACCCCGTCGTCGCGCAGGGCGAGAGCGGTCGAGAGGGCGATCTGGCCGCCCGCCGAGTCGCCGGCGAGGCAGGTCGCCCCGTGCCGCTCCAGACTCCGCAGCACCAGGGCGCGGACGCCGTCGCGCGCCTCGAGCGCCGTGCCGAAGGGCACGAGCGGGTAGATCGGGAGGGTCACCGCGACGGAGGCCTCGTCGGCGATGCGGGCGGCGAGCCACCAGTGCTGGGGCGCGATCTCGTTCACCCAGCCGCCGCCGTGGACGTAGACGACGCCGCCGCGGATCACCCGCGGGCGGATCGTGTAGACCGGCCGGGAGCCGACCTGCTCCACGTCGACGCGCACGCCGGGCCGGAGGCGGGGCGGCGGGCCGTAGGAGGCGGGACGGAGCGCGCGCTCCCGGATGCGGCGACGGGCTCCCTCCGCGCTGACGAAGGTGCGGTTCGCACGGGCGAGCCGGAGCGCGAGCGGGACGAGGGCATCGGGGACGACGAGCGGCATCGCCCGAGCATCGCGCACCCCGGTGCGCGGCGGCTGGGCGGCGACGGGCTGCGCGGCTGCCGACTCTGGGGCGACGGACTCGGCCGCCACCGACGCGGCGTCGACGGACTCGGCCGCCGATCCACGGAGGTCGGAGGACGCGGCGCGGGCTCCGCGGACGGAGCGTCGGCACCCGCGGACGCAGCGTCGGAGACCACGGACGACGCCCGGGCACCCCGCGCACAGCACGACGGCCCGGCCCGTGGAGGGAGCCGGGCCGGGGCCGCCGGTCAGCGTGGTGCCTGCACGCCCGCGGAGGGCGGGTCGGCAGCGACCTCGCTGTCGCCGTGCGCTGCGGGTCAGCGTCGCGCGGCGGAGCGGCCGGCGAAGCGGGTGTAGACGAGCAGGACGATGATCGCTCCGATGATCGAGCCGATGATGCCGGCGGGCTGGAAGAAGCCGTCCATCGGGTCGTGCTGGAAGATCAGGAAGCCGAGGAAGCCGCCGACGAACGAGCCGACGATGCCGAGCACGATGGTCATGCCGATGCTGATGCTCTGCTTCCCGGGGACGATGAGGCGGGCCAGCGCTCCTGCGATGAGTCCGACGACGATGAGGCTGATGATGAGACCGAGCATGGCGGTCGTCCTTCCGTTGTGCGGGCGGGGGCCCGCTGATCGGTTCCGCGGTTGCGGGACCGATGGCTACGCAACCACCCCGGAGGAGGCGGCGGTACACCCCTGGGGGTGTGCTCGCCCCGACGAGCCGTGCGGTAGCGTCCGACCATGACCCGCCGTGCGCCCCTCACCGTCGCGCTCGTCGACGACTACGACGTCGTCCTCACGGGCCTCGCGCACATGTTCGACCACTACCGCGACCGGGTGGTCGTCGCCGAGATCGACGCGAACGCCTCCCTCTCCGATCGGATCGACGTCGTCCTCTACGACTCGTTCGCCCAGCCGGAGTCGGACCACCACGAGATCGCGGAGCTGGTGCGCAACGAGCGGGCCGAGCACGTGGTCGTCTACACCTGGAACTTCGCGCCGACGCTCATCACGGACGCCCTCGAGCAGGGCGTCCACGGCTACCTCTCCAAGACCCTGCCGGCGCGGGAGCTGGTGGCCGCGCTCGAGCGAGTGGCGGCGGGCGAGGTCGTCGTCAGCGATCCTCCGCGGCGGGCGGGCAGCGCACCGGGCCTCGACTGGCCGGGCCGCCACGAGGGCATCACCGACCGGGAGTCGGAGATCCTCGCGCTCATCACGCAGGGCAAGAGCAACGCCGACGTCGCCGCGCTCACCTACCTCAGCCCCAACACGGTGAAGTCCTACATCCGCAGCGTCTACGGAAAGATCGGCGCGACCAGCCGCACGCAGGCCGTCCTCTGGGGCGTCGACCACGGCTTCACCCCCGACCACCACCGCATCGACCACTGGCTCGGCGGCCCCTGACCCGCGCCCGCGGCACGCCGCTCCGGTACGCGACCCGCCGACGAACACGGACCGGAGCGGCATCTCGTGGGAGGGGACGGGGGCGCACGCACCGCTACGGTGTGGCCATGCCCCTCGACCGCGCGCCGACCATCCGCGACGTCGCGGTGCGGGCCGGAGTGTCGTACCAGACGGTCTCGCGGGTGCTCAACGACAGCCCCCAGCTGCGGCCGCGCACCCGGGAGCGCGTGCTCGCCGCGATCGAGGACCTCGGCTTCCGCCCCAGCGCCGCCGCCCGCGCCCTGGCGACGAGCCGCTCCGGCCTGATCGGGATCCTCGCCGCCGAGAGCCACAGCTTCTACGGCACCGCCACCGCGATGGCCGCGATCGAGCAGGCGGCGCGCGACGCGGGCTACCGGGTCCCGGTCGTGAACGCGGCGCCGGACGCGGAGTCGCTGGCCGACGGTCTCGCCCACCTGCAGCGGGAGTCGGTGGAGGCGATCGTGGTCCTCGCCCCGCAGGAGCGCGCGCTGGAGGCGATCAAGAGCCTCGCGATCGGCGTCCCCTCGGTGACGCTCGGCGCGACGGACCGCGGCGCCGACTCCCTGCTCCTCGTCGACCAGGCGGCCGGAGCGCGACTGGCCACCTGGCACCTCGTCGGCCTCGGCCACACCCGCATCGCGCACCTCGCCGGTCCGCAGCACTGGGTGGAGGCGCAGGCGCGGCTCGAGGGCTTCGGCGCCGGGATGAGCGCGGCCGGCCTCGACCCCGTCGCCGTCGTGGAGGGCGACTGGAGCGCCGAGTCCGGCTACCGCGCCGGCCTCCGCCTCCTCGGAGCCGCGCTTCTGCCGACCGCGGTGTTCGCCGGCAACGACCAGATGGCCCTCGGACTCCTGCACGCCTGCACCGAGCGGGGACTGCGCGTGCCCGAGGACCTCAGCGTCGTCGGCTTCGACGACGTGCCCGAGGCGGCGCACTACCAGCCGCCGCTGACCACCATCCGCCAGGACTTCGCGGAGGTCGGCCGCCGCACGATCGGCGTCGTGCTCGCGGAGCTGCGCGGCGAGGAGCCCGCCGTCGACCGCCCGGTGCCGCCAGTGCTGGTGGAGCGGGCGTCGACGGCTCAGGCCTGAGAAGCACCGGCCCCCGCCTCACCCCGCGTGCGGCAGCAGCACCTCCACGCGCCCCTCGCGCACCCGCGTCTCGAACCGCGGCTGCGGCGAGGTGGCCGGCCCCCGCAGCACCTCGCCGGTCTCGAGCGAGAAGGCGCTGCCGTGCCACGGGCAGGCGACGCACGCCTCCCCCGAGCCGTCCGCCGAGACCTCGCCCTCGTCGAGCGGGCCCGAGAGGTGGCTGCAGACGTTCGAGAGCACGTCGATCCGCTCGCCCCGCCGGAAGGCGAGCAGGGGGAGGCCCGCGACCTCCCTCCTCACCGGCGTGCGCTCCGGCAGGTCCGCCAGGGCGCCGAGCTCCTGCCAGCCGGAGGGGAAGCGGTGCGGCACGTCCTCCGCGTGGTTCGCCCCCGCCGCCTGGCGGTAGCTGAGGTGGCCGCCCAGGTAGCCGCCGCCTGACACGACGGCGAGCCCGAGCATCCCGAGCACCTTCCCGCTCGTGGTGCGCCCACGGCGGCGCTGCACCCACGACGCGGCGTAGAGGCCCGTCGCGACCACGTTGGCCGCCGAGTGCACCAGCCCGACGCGGGTCTGCTGCTCGTGCAGCTCCGACCAGTCGGTGAAGCCGGAGGCGGCGGTCGGCAGGACGCTGATCACGCCGACGCCGACGAGGGTCCGCGCCGCCCGCTGGTTCCCCGGCAGCAGGTCGAGCACCGCCGCCGACACCCAGGCGCCGGTGGGCACGAGGACGAGCAGCGGATGGACGGGGTGGCCGACGGGGACGCCGTGCAGCACGTCCCGCACCGGCTGCGGCCGGACCACCGCGTTCACGGCCCGCTTCACCCGGCCGACGAGCGGATCGAGGGCGGCGGCGTTCTCAAGGCGGGTGACGAGTCTGACGAGTCTGATCTCACGCATGCCTCATGCGACCAAGCGGGCGGCCCCGGCGGAAGGGGCTTGCGGCGGAGGAGGAGCAGTCGGACCCCGTCGGGCGGCCCCTCGCTTGCCGACCCCGAGCCGTTTCGCCTACGCTGACCCGGGGCTTTGTGAACGGTCACATCGCCCGAGCGAGGAGCATGATGGACCAGCGCAGGCCCACCCCCGCCGACGTGATCACGAGCGGCGCCACCGCCCTCGGCATCGAGCTCGGCTCCACCCGGATCAAGGCGTGCCTGGTCGACGCGGCCGACCCGTCCGTGGTCCTCGCCGTCGGCAGCCACGAGTGGGAGAACCAGTTCGTCGACCGCCGCTGGACCTACTCCCTCGACGCCGTCCACGCGGGCCTCCAGGCCGCCTACGCGGACCTCGTCGCCGACGCCTCGTCGCGCCACGGCGTGCAGCTCTCCTCCGTCGGGGCGCTCGGCGTCTCGGCGATGATGCACGGCTACCTCCCCTTCGATGCGGACGGCGGGCTGCTCGTCCCCTTCCGCACCTGGCGCAACACCAGCACCGGGCCCGCGTCGGCCGAGCTCACCGAGCTGTTCGGCGCCAACATCCCCCTGCGCTGGTCGCTCGCGCACCTGCACCAGGCGGTCCTCGACTCCGAGCCGCACGTCGAGCGGATCGACTTCCTCACCACCCTCGCCGGCTACGTGCACTGGCGCCTCACCGGCGAGAAGGTCCTCGGAGTCGGCGACGCCTCCGGCATGGTCCCGACCGACCCGGCGACCCGCGACTACGACCAGCGTGTCGTCGACCTCTACGACGCGCGCGCGGCCGGCGCCGTGAAGCCGCTGCGCGAGCTGCTGCCCGCCGTGCTCCCCGCGGGCGCCGACGCCGGCTCGCTCACCGCCGAGGGCGCGCTCCTGCTCGACCCCACCGGCGCCCTCCGGCCCGGCGCCCCCGCCTGCCCGCCCGAGGGCGACGCCGGCACCGGCATGGTGGCGACCAACTCCGTCGCCCCGCGCACCGGCAACGTCAGCGCCGGCACCAGCATCTTCGCCATGGTCGTCCTCGAGGGCCCGCTGGAGAGCGTGCACCACGAGCTCGACCTCGTCGCGACCCCCGCCGGCGACCTCGTCGCGATGGTCCACTGCAACAACGGAGCCAGCGAGCTCGCCGGCTGGGTCGGCCTGTTCTCGCGATTCGCCGCCGCATCCGGCGGACCCTCCGACAGCGACGCCGTCTACGGCACCCTCTTCGCCGAGGCGCTCGAAGGCGAGGCGGACGCGGGCGGACTGCTCGCCTACAACCACCTCGCGGGCGAGCCGATCGCCGGCCTGGTCGAGGGCCGCCCGCTCGTCGTGCGCACCCCCGACTCGCGCCTCACGCTCGCCAACTTCATGCGCGCGCAGCTCTACGGCGTGTTCGGCACGCTGGCTCTGGGCATGCGCGTCCTCGCGGGCGAGGGCGTCCGGATCGACGAGATGTTCGCGCACGGAGGCATGTTCCGCACCGCCGGGGTCGCCCAGCGCTTCCTCGCCGGCGCGCTCGACGCCCCGGTCTCGGTCGCCGCGACCGCCTCCGAGGGCGGCCCGTGGGGCATGGCGGTGCTCGCCGCCTACCGCCTGCAGAGCGGAGTCGCGCTCGACGCGTACCTCACCGATCAGGTCTTCGGCGACTCCGGCTTCGAGACCGTCGCCCCCGACGCGGACGACGTCGCCGGCTTCTCCGCCTACCTCGAGCGCTACCGCGCCGGCCTCGCCGTCGAGCAGACCGCCGTCGAGACCCTCACCGACCCGCAGAACCAGGGAGCCACCGCATGACCACCCAGACCCCCGCCGTCGAGGAGGCGATCGCCCGCGTCCGCGAGGACGTCGCGCGGCTGCACTCCGAGCTCGTCCGCTACGGCCTCGTCATCTGGACCGGCGGCAACATCTCGGGCCGCGTGCCCGGTGCCGACCTCTTCGTGATCAAGCCCAGCGGCGTCTCCTACGACGACCTCGCGCCCGAGAACATGATCCTCTGCGACCTCGACGGGAACGTCGCCCCCGGCACCCCCGGCAGCGACCGCAGCCCCTCCAGCGACACCGCGGCACACGCCTACGTGTACCGCGAGATGCCCGAGGTCGGCGGAGTCGTGCACACGCACTCCACCTACGCGACCGCGTGGGCGGCCCGCGCCGAGTCGATCCCCTGCGTCATCACCGCGATGGCCGACGAGTTCGGCGGGGAGATCCCCATCGGCCCGTTCGCGATCATCGGCGACGACTCCATCGGCCGCGGCATCGTCGCGACCCTCAGCGGCCACCGCTCGCGCGCGGTCCTGATGCAGAACCACGGCGTCTTCACCATCGGCAAGGACGCGAAGGACGCCGTCAAGGCGGCCGTCATGGCCGAGGACGTCGCCCGCACCGTGCACCTCGCGCGCCAGGGCGGCGAGCTCGTCCCCATCCCGCAGGAGTCGATCGACGCCCTGTTCGACCGCTACCAGAACGTCTACGGACAGAACCCCACCGGAGCCATCGCATGAGCGTGTACCAGAGCATCATCCCCGACCTCGCCACCCGCACCGTCTGGTTCCTGACCGGCAGCCAGGACCTCTACGGCGAGGACACCCTCCGCCAGGTCGCCGAGCAGTCGCAGGCCGTCGTCGCGCAGCTCAACGAGGCGAGCGCGATCCCCGTGACCGTCGAGTGGAAGCCGGTGCTGAAGAGCTCCGACGCCATCCGCCGCACCATGATCGAGGCGAACTCCGACGACTCCGTCGTGGGCGTCATCACCTGGATGCACACCTTCAGCCCCTCGAAGATGTGGATCCACGGCTTCGACGCGCTCGCCAAGCCGCTGCTGCACTTCCACACCCAGGCGAACGTCGCCCTGCCGTGGCAGGACATCGACTTCGACTTCATGAACCTCAACCAGGCCGCGCACGGCGACCGCGAGCACGGCTACATCCTCAGCCGGATGAGCGTGCCTCGGAAGACGGTCGTCGGCCACGCGAGCGACGCCCGCGTCACCGAGGCCATCGGCACCTGGTCGCGCGCGGCCGCCGGCTGGTCCGCCTCGCAGAGCATGAAGGTCGCCCGCTTCGGCGACAACATGCGCAACGTCGCCGTCACCGAGGGCGACAAGACCGAGGCCGAGATCCGCCTCGGCGTCAGCGTCAACACCTGGGGAGTGAACGAGCTCGTCGAGCGCGTCGACGCCGCCACCTCCGAGCAGATCGACGCCCTCGTCGCGGAGTACGTCGAGAGCTACGACGTGGTCCCCGAGCTGCTCCCCGGCGGCGAGCGCCACGAGTCGCTCCGCTACGGCGCCGCGGTCGAGATCGGCCTGCGCTCGTTCCTGGAGGAGGGCGGCTTCGAGGCGTTCACCGACAGCTTCGAGGACCTCGGCGGGCTCCGCCAGCTCCCCGGACTCGCCGTGCAGCGCCTCATGGCCGACGGCTACGGCTTCGGCGGCGAGGGCGACTGGAAGACGGCCGTCCTCATCCGCATCGCCGCCGTCATGGGCGCCGGCCTCCCCGGCGGCACCAGCCTGATGGAGGACTACACCTACGACATGACGCCCGGCGAGGAGCTCATCCTCGGCGCGCACATGCTCGAGGTGTCGCCGTCCCTGTCGTCGAAGCGCGCCTCGCTCGAGATCCACCCGCTGGGCATCGGCGGCCGCGAGGACCCGGTGCGCCTGGTCTTCACCGCCGACGCCGGCCCCGCCGTGGTGGTCGCCCTGAGCGACGTCCGCGAGCGCTTCCGCCTGGTCGCGAACAAGGTCCAGAACGTCGAGCCGCCGCAGACGCTGCCGCACCTGCCGGTCGGCCGCGCCGTCTGGCAGCCGGCCCCCGACTTCGGCACCAGCGCCGCCGCCTGGATCACCGCCGGTGCCGCGCACCACACGGTGATGACGACGCAGATCGGCCTGGAGGCGTGGGAGGACTTCGCCCGCATCGCCGGCGTCGAGCTCCTGGTGATCGACGAGTCGACCACCCTCCGCGGCTTCGAGTCCGACATCCGCTCGAACGCGGCGTACTACCGCCTGTCCCAGGGCCTGTAGATCCTGCGAGGCCGGACGGCCGGCTCCCTGCGGGGGGCCGGCCGTTCCGTCGTTCCCGGCGAGCCGCCGGGTCGGGGCGGGGGGCCCGCCGCCGAGACCGACCTGGATCGCGTCCGCGATCGAGGGCGGATCGCCCGCTCCGGCCCGTTCGGCGCCCGCTGCAGCGTCCCGGCCCCGGTTGCGGACGCGCTCGCAGCACGACGGAGGCCGGAGGCCCGGACGGCCCTCGCGGGCAGTCGGTCCTTCCGGCCTCCGGGATGCAGGCGTGCGGCGGGCGGTCAGTCGCGCGAGGTCGAGAACGCCGCGTCGAAGGCGTCGGCCGGCGGCGTGATCGCGTTGAGCTTCCGCACGAAGGCCAAGGCCTCGGGGGCGCCGTCGAGGCGGTCCATGCCGGCGTCCTCCCACTCGACGCTGGTCGGGCCGGTGTAGCCGATCGCGTTGAGCGCGCGGAACACCGGCTCCCACGGGACGGCGCCGTGCCCGGTCGAGACGAAGGTCCACCCGCGGCGCGGGTTCGCCCACGGCAGGTGCGAGCCGAGGACGCCGTTGCGGCCGTCGAGGTTGGTGACCGACTCCTTCACGTGAACGTGGAAGATGTGGTCGGCGAAGTCGAGCACGAACGCGACGCTGTCGAGCTGCTGCCAGACGAAGTGCGACGGGTCGAAGTTGAAGCCGAACGAGGCGCGGTGGCCGATCGCCTCGAGGGTGCGCTTGGCGGTCCAGTAGTCGTAGGCGATCTCGCTCGGGTGCACCTCGAGCGCGTAGCGGACGCCGACCTCCTCGAAGACGTCGAGGATCGGGTTCCAGCGGTCGGCGAAGTCCTGGTAGCCGGCGGCGATCCACTCGTCGGAGGCGGGCGGGAACATGGCCACGCCCTTCCAGATCGACGAGCCGGAGAAGCCGTTGACCTGCGTCACGCCGAGCGCGGCGGCGAAGCGGGCGGTGTCCTTGAGGTCCTGGGCGGCGCGCTGCCGGACGCCCTCGGGGTCGCCGTCGCCCCAGACGCGGTCGCTGAGGATGTCGCGGTGGCGCTCGTCGATCGGGTCGTCGCAGACCGCCTGGCCGGTGAGGTGGTTCGAGATCGCGAAGACCTGGAGGCCGTTGCGCTCGAGGATGTCCTTCCGGCTCTGCACGTACTCCGCGTCGTCCCAGCGCGCCACGTCGATGTGGTCGCCCCAGCAGGCGATCTCGAGGCCGTCGTAGCCCCACTCCCCCGCGAGGCGCGCCACCTCCTCGAAGGGGAGGTCCGCCCACTGGCCGGTGAAGAGGGTGATCGGTCGCGTCATCGCGGATTCCTAACTCTCGACTCCCGCGCGCCGTCGCACCGGGAGAGGTAATTTGAGGGTTCACGCAACATATCAGGCACTCCCGCGAGCCCGAAAGGAACCGATCATCGCCCCGATCGCCGGCGCACTGTCGCGCACGCCCACCCTCGTCACCGCCACTGCGGCCCCGACCTGGGAGGAGGGCCTGATCGTCGGCAGCGGCCGCGTCGGCGCCGTGGTGCACGGCCCGGCCGACTCCCTGACCGTCCCGCTCGCCCACGAGCGCTGGTTCCTCCCCGTCAATCCGCGCCCGGACGCGCCCGACCTCGCCGGCGTCCGCGACGAGCTGCGCGGCGCCCTGCTGGCCGGCGACTCCGACACCGCCACCGCCCTGCTCGCCCGCGCCGCCCGCGACAGCGGCTACGACGGCGGCCTGATCTGGACCGACCCGCTCGGCCTCTGCGCGACCGTCACGCTGCGTACCCCCGGCGGTGTCGCCTCCGCGGTCCGCCTGATCGATCCGCTCGGCGGCGAGGCCGCGGTGGAGTGGACCGACGAGGACGGCGGCCGCCACGCCGTGCGCCTGCTCGCCCCGCACGGCGGCGAGGGCGTCCGGCTGGCTCTGGAGTCCTCCGCGGACACCGTCGTCACCGTCGAGCTCGCGCTCGGGGCCGGCGAGGCGACCTCCTTCGACACCGGCGTGCCCGACGCCTCGGTCGTGGTCTCGTCGCACGTCGAGGGCGGCGCCTCCGCGGTGCTCACGGCCGAGGCGGGCGAGGGCCCGACCGCGATCCGCGCCGTGACGCGGGCGACGAGCGGAGCGACGTGGCGCGTGGCCGGGGGCGCCGCCGTCTCGGACGTGGAGATCTCCGCGGGGGTCGCCCGCGTGCTCCGGCTGGACGTCGCGATCGGCGTGGCTCCCGACGCCTCCGCCGACCTCTCCTGGGCGGAGCTGCGCGAGGCCCAGCGCGAGGGGCACGGCCGGCTGGTCGGCGCCTCCGTGCTGGATCTCGACGGCGCCTCCGACGCCGAGCTGACCGAGGACCTGTGGGACGCCGCCCGCGCCGGCGACGAGGGCGCGCGCCGCCGCGTCGTCGAGCTCGCGTACCTCAGCGGCCGCGCGAACATCGTCGCGTCGACCGGCGAGCTGCCGCCGACGCTGCAGGGCGTCTGGCAGGGCACCTGGCGGCCGGCCTGGTCGGCCGACTACACGCTGAACGGCAACGTGCAGAACGGCGCGATGGCGGGGATGATCCCGACCGGCACGCCCGAGCTGGCGCTGTCGATCCTGGAGCTGGTGCTGCCGCACCTCGACGACTACCGCGAGAACGCGCGCCTCGTCTACGGGGCGGAGGGGATGCTCCTGCCGTCGCGGATGTCGACGCACGGCCGCGCCGACCACTTCGCGGCGAGCTACCCGCACCTGTTCTGGACCGGCTGCGGCGGCTGGGTGCTGCGCCTCGCCGCCGACGCCGTCGCCGCGACGGGCGACCGCGGCATCGTGGACGACCGGCTGTGGGAGCTGGCCGAGGGCGTGCTCCGCTTCGCCGAGACCGGGACGACCGTGGTCGACGGGGTGCGCCGGATCGTCCCCTCCTACTCCCCCGAGAACACACCGGGTGGTGCGCGCTCGCCGATAGCGGTCGATGCGACGATCGACGTCGCCGTGCTGCGGGACGCCGCGCGGGCGACGGCGCTGCTCGGCCGGGCCCGCGGCGACGACTCGCTCGACGAGCGCTGGGCGCGGGTGGTCGCGGAGCTGCCGGAGTACCGGGTCGCCGAGGACGGCACGCTGGCGGAGTGGATCGACCCGCGGTTCGCGGAGGAGATCGCGCACCGGCACGCGTCGCAGCTGTACCCGCTCTGGTACGCGGGCGACGCGGCCTTCGAGGGCCCCGGCGCCTCCGCGGTGCGGATGCGGGCCGCCGCGGCGGCGACGGTGGCGGCGAAGATCGCGTGGCGGGCCGAGGCGCCGACCGCTCCTCCCGGGCGGATGGAGATGGCGTTCGGGCTGGTGCAGGTGGGCGTCGCGGCGGCGGCGCTGGGTGACGGGGAGGCGGCGCTGACCTGCGCGGAGTGGCTCGCGGTCGAGCACTGGTCACCGACGCTGACGACCCTGCACGACGCGGGGCGGATCTTCAACCTCGACGCCAGTGGCGGACTGCCGGGGCTCGTGGCGGCGATGCTGCTGGGATCGGATGACGAGACGCTGACGGTGCTGCCGGCACTGCCGTCCGCGTGGGCGCGGGGTGCCGTGACGGGGCTGCGCGCGCGCGGCGGGGTGGTCGTGGACCGGCTGGAGTGGTCGCCGGGGCGGGCGACGCTGTGGGTGCGGCGGGTGCCGAGCGCGGAGTGGCTGGCACCGGCGGGCGGGACGCGGGTGCGCACGCTGCGCGACGCGGTACTGCGCGTCGACGGGCGCGAGGTGTCGGGCGGGCTGGAGCTCGGTGCGGAGGCGGTGCGCGTGGACGTGGAGTGGCTCCGCGCCTGAGGGTTGTGGGGGGCGACCTCCGACTCGTGGAACGCGCCTAGGCATGTGGAAACGGGCGGATCCGGTGAGCCGGCCGAGGTCTGCCCGGGCGATGCGGGAGCCGCGGTCAGGCCGGTGGCCTCGCAACGAGCTCCCGCAGCAACCGGTCATATGCCATGTCGGTTGTGCGGGCACCTTCACGCGTCCACCGCTTCGTGAGCGGAAGTCGTAGTGGGGGACGATCCGCAAAATACACTTCAGTCGCGCTCACACCGAAGGTGGCGCCCGTGTCGTCTGACGGCGACTCGGCATCAAGGACGCGCACCTCACGGACACTGTTGAGCGGCCAAATGGCGGTGGCGATCTCTGCAAACTTTGAGCGTTGGTCGATTTCTGACACGGTGATGTCTACCGCTAGGCGGCCTGCGATCAGAAAGACCCGTCCGCCGGCCACCTCGTCTAGGGCGCTGGTGATGTATTCGATCGATGCTGATCGAGTGGCGGCGAGGACTCGAGTCAGTAGTATCTGGAACCACGCCGGCCAGTCGTCGACTCGGCGGTGTGCGAAGTGAAGGTAGTTGTCGGAGTTCGCGGCAGACACTTGATGGCCGAGAGCAACGAGTGCCTCCAAAGCACCGTTCTGTGTTTTCACAACTCTCCGCTCGGTGTCAGTGGTACCCGTCAGACTAGCAACATGCGAATTTTCATCAGCAGTGTTCGGACGGGGCTGGAGCAGGAGCGCGACGCGCTGCCGGGGCTGGTCAGAGCACTGGGCCATGAGCCGGTGCGGTTTGAGGAGTTCACAGCGCAAGCGGTCCCGAGTCGTGAGGCGTGCATCAACGGCGTCGAATCCAGCGACGCGTACCTATTGTTGCTCGGACCGAACTACGGCGAGCCTCTTGCCGATACTGGGCACTCGCCGACCCACGACGAATGGATCGCTGCTACGCGAATCGGGATCCCCCGTTTCGTGTTCCGCAAGAACGGCCCCATCGCGGATGAACGCCAGCGTGAGTTTGAGACGGTGCTCGGTGATTATCGTTCCGGCCGCTTTTGGGCAAACTTTGAGGACACGCCCGAACTGCTGGCAGCGGTTGTCACTGTCGTGCGCGAGCTCGAGGCCGGTCCATCCAGCCTTACATTCGAGCCGCTGCCGCATCCGATCTCGATCGACTGGTATGCCGTCGGCGATCGCAGTTCGGGTTCACAGGACGGCGCCCGACCGCAACTCGAGATCCACGTTGCACAGCTCGGCGGCCGACTCCTGTCGGAACGGATCCTCGACCAGGTCGAGAGCGGTGTTCCGAGCTTGGTGCGAGCGGCGGCCCTCGCCGACCAAAGCGCGCCGCTCGATGTCGACCATTCGCCGGGCTTGGTGACCCTTGTAACGTCGGCGCCTCAGCGGGGATCCTGGCAGGAGACTAGCGATGGACACCTCAGCGGTGTGCACGTGGCGGCATCCGGTCAGGTCAGCGTGCTGTTTGGTCTTCCCGGCGATGCGATGGGAACCATCTACGATCCGCAAGACGTCTCCGCGAGGATCGCGTCGGCTCTGCGTCTGATCGGCCAGATCGGTGTCGTTCAGACGCCACTAATTGCCATCGGAGTCGGTCTCACTTCGATGTCGATGGTCGCGATCGGTACAGCAGGCGGACCCGGTCGAAATCGCGCCGGCATGACGATGAGCAGCAGCGCCGTCAGGGCCGAACCTGACGAAGCGATCTCCATCGCCGCGCTTGATCAAGGGGCGGGCGAAGTCGCCGTAACGCTCAGTCGAACGCTGCTTCGCGCCGTGCAAAGGGTGCGATGATCACCGCTCGGAGGGCGCTGAGGGCGCTCCACGAGCGAAGTGTTCTCTTGCGGCGCACCTCCGTCAGCCGGGCCTCGCCGATGCCGGACTAGTAGTGATGAATCGGCGGAGCCCCCTCAGAACACGCCCGGCGATCACGATCGAGAAAACGCGGACACGATGATAGCGCGTGGCGTCCACACGGCTATCGAAGACGATCTTGCGGCACTCGCAGAGCGTGTACGCGGGCCAGAAGCCAGGGATGGTGGCCATCCTTCCTCCGCTGCCCCATCCTCCGACGCATTCCCACGCACCGCGGAGCTCCCTGAACTCTGATGCGGGAATGAGTTCGCCTTGACGGTCCCGATTGCGCAATGCTCCACCTCGATAGGCGAGCGTGCGCGATACCGACGACGACTGCAGATGGGACTCCGACGCCTCGTTGGACAAATCCACCGTCCCATTGAGCTTTGCTCTGGCCGATCGCAGCCGCAACCGCAGGTCCCGCGGAACGCCCTCAAGCCCGTCCAGGGCCGCCGCGGCGCGTTCGCGCGCGCGCCGTTGCGGAATCCATCGCGTGTCAGGAAGTTGGGACATCTGCTCGAGAACGCGCACGAGAGTGTCCGCAATGACGAGACGCAGTTCCGGCGGAGGAGGGGGTTGCTCGACAGTCATCTCCGCCAGAGCCCGAACAAGGGTCCGACGGGCCTTCACATACCGGCCCATTATCCAATCGCAGGCGGCCGAACGTTCTACCCGCCGCCACCGCCACTCCAATGAATCGTCACCGGCGGTCGCCCATAGCCTGGCCACCTCACGGTATCGGCCGGCATCCCATTCCGCTTCGGCGAAGCTGACCGCCGTTGTTGCATCGACAAATTCTGGATGTCGGTACCGTAAACCTCTCAGCGCCCCCGGCATACCCAGCTGTGCGAATAGCAAGACAGTGGCGCGTGATCGCGTTACCGAATCCAACAGCAACTGTGGCGGGTCCGCTCTGGATGCGACGTTTACGGATGGGACGTCGATCTTCCAGCGCAGCCCGATACCCGCCAGTATTAACGCGGTTGGGCCTACTACGACCGTGACTTCGACCCCTGCTGAACGCAACAATTTGACCGTCGACGCCGCACTATCTGTCTGTGGCAACTCTTGGACTCCTTGATCGACCTTCGCGTAGTCGAGCCATACGACGGAAAGGTGGGTCATGCGAGGTGCTCGGTCGGAAAGGTAGGGGATGACGTCGAAATAGTCCGATGAGGAGTATCCGGCGACAATGAGGGTTCGTGCTGTCTTGTCAAGAAGTATCTGATCGAGCTCGACTGCTACGTCGGGTGCTAGCCCGTTCTCGATGACTGGCAAGGTGAGGCCGATTTCGTTGAATCCAACGCCGGCATCGAGACGGCGGTGGAGGTGAAGTATCGGCGCAGGCGCGCCCTGATGCGCCTGCGCGTAGGCGGTTTCGATCGCCGTGTCCACGTTCGCCGTCACGTGGCGGCCCCCACGGAAGCAGTGCTCGGCGAACAGTTGATGGTTCGAATTTGGCGGTACGTTGAGACGATCGCGGAGGAAGGGACCAACGACATCGGAAGGGTAGCTGTTCATCACAACATCGAGGATGGTCTCGAGGCGAGGTACTCCATCGGGCGCCCCGGCGATCTTCAACGCTTCGGTGACCTCGTTCCACACTCCGTCCTCGAAGAACGTTGTTACCGCATCCAGAGTTAGTTGGATGCCACTAGGGCCACAGCTTGGAGGGTCCACCGAGATGCCGGCACCGGTTAAGAAGATTGTTTCGCGCGGATCCGGGCTAACCAGGCCCGCGGCGATATCCACTCCGACGCTCACACGGGGCCCCGCTCGGGCGCTCGTGTGGCGCAGCGGTGCTTGACCGTTTCGATCAGTGCCGGCCGCATGATAGGACTTTGATTTCTCACCTGATCGGTGATCGTCGGCTAGTGGCCCGCCGTCCGGCGCTTGTGCTCACGCTTTCCGGCCTGAATGCGGCTCGTCCGCTCAGCGAGCGTGCTGCGCCACCAGCCGCCCGCGGGTTCACCCATGATTCCGCAGCCGAGTTCGTAGAAGTACATCATCTCGTTCTTCTTCTCGTTCTCACGTCGAAGCCAATCGCGCAGACCCATGGCGGGCTCCTATCGGGGTGGGGGAGCTGTCTGGTACGGACGAGTATGGCGAAGCGCAGAGCCCGACGTCTACCCTGATCGAACCGACCGGGCGATGAAGGAGCACCACACGGTGAGCATCCCTGGATTACGAGGAGGAATCGTTTGATGGACCCAACACCCGTGATCACGCAGACCGCCGAAGCCAGCGCCGGTTCGGCCGGCGGTAACGACCTGGTGGTAGCGCTTGTTGGCGCTCTCGCTGGTGTCCTGGCCGGAGCCATCGTGACGACCGTACTTGGCGGTCTCTCCGGATATTCGGCTTCTCGCCGCCGAGAAAGCTCTGCGCTTCGGTTCCTGGTGTCGTCCTTGGCGCAGAGGCGCGCGTTCCGGCCTCGACCAGAAAGTGAAGCCAGTGAGGGGGAAGACCGCCGGCGCCTGATTCAGTCCATCATTGCCTCGCGTGATCTCGCGAACGAGACACGGAAAGAGCTTCGGCCGAAATCGTACGCATGGGATCAAATCATCACCGTCATCGCTGAATGCAACGGGTTCCTGGAACGAGTCGAAGACGATCCCGCGTCCTACCGGACCTTCGCGCACGCCCTCGCCGAGGACCTCGCCGCACCCTTGACCGTGATCATCACCAAGCAGAAGCTGGCCACATCCGAGCGCAACTACCTCCCCGGAAGCCTCGCCTACCCGTCCAGCCTTTCCTCAGCATCGCCCCTTCCGGCAGCAGGATAAGGACCGCTGCGCCGCCGCCGGTTGACTAGGTCGACGCCGAGACTCAGAATGAGAGGGAGGGGCGAGGATTGGCCTCGCCCCAGGTGCGGCGGGTTGTTTCGCATCATCCGCCAAGAAACTGGATGTGATGGGGACGAGTGCGATCCGGCCCGTGTTGAGGAGATACTGCTCGGCGAAGTCGATGTCTCGCGCGCCGAAGAGGATGACATTCTGGTCGTCTAGGCCGTCGCTCAACCCGGAGTTCCAGAGCCCGAGCGGGCCGGAGAGCGCCATGCCGCCGAGGTAGCCGGTGGCGGTGTTCCCCGGGGTGCTCAAGTCGGCGTGGGCGTCGAACCAGATCACAACCGCATCGGGGTGACGCTTCGCAGTCATCGGCGGCATCGCCGGAGCGACCGAGCAACTACGGAGGACCGTTACCGGAGTCCGCCCGGCGGTCAAGAGCGTGTCGTATCGCTCCGCCGTCCGCTGCAACACGGGAGGGCGAAGGCGAGCTCTTCATCCCATTCATCCGGAACAGCGGGCGTCGGTTCCCCGACCACCGTCGCGCGCGCATCAAGGGTATCGCCGAGGACGGCCGTCTCGCTATTCCTGCGAGACGGTGGGTACGCGCTTGCCCTGGCCGCCTTTGGAGATGCGGATAACGATGACGCTCTTTGAGGTTGGCTCGATCATTCTAATGTAGTAGGGCTTGTTGCCCTGTCCCGGCGACCGTCCTGGAACATCGATGAGGTCCTGCACGAGCGCCCTACCCGGGTACCACTCGCTCCACTGTGTGTCAGCAGCCTGACGGACGTCGACGGGGATCGATGCGTAAAGCACTTCCCTCGCAGTGGCGTCAGGAGTCGACGGTACTTCGGTTAGGCCGCTGAGGGGTCCCATCTCGCCGTCAACTGCGCCTGGCGGTACAACGTCGACCTCTTCTCCTGCCGGTGAGGTCTCGAGAAAGGATGTCTTTAACGTCCACAGCCGCCCCGTAGCGCACAAGAGCGCGAAGATCGCTGCGCCGGCGATGAGCGCAATAGTAATCGCTGGATCAGGCGGACTCGAGACGCTCACGACACAACCGGCCGGTGCGTCCGTGCATACAGGGGCGGCTTCAAAAACCCGGATCGGGAAGGTAGTGATGGCGATAGCGGCTAGTCCGAAGAGGGTTGCGACGGCGCCAGAAATCACGCGATGGTTGAGATTGAGTTTTACTGGTTGCGTCGTCTTCTTTGGTACGTCCTTGTCTGACATGCGATCCTCGCTGCTGGGAGCCGGTGTGGGTAATGGGGTCAGTCTGTCCCTGAAGGGGAGCCGGTGCAAGAAGGCAAGGTTCGCGGCCCTCCTGAGTCCCCCTGACCGCGGTTAGTCAGGAGGTCGGTTCCGGCAGGAGGCCTGCCTGCTGCTGGAAGGTGAGGTCGTCCTCGAGGTGCCAGCCCTCGACGATCCGCCCGCTCGCGCCGACGTGCTGGATGTCGATCGCGCCGAACTCGATCGGCTGGCCCTCGCCCTGGACTCCGCCGGAGACGCCGGTGAAGTGGCCCGTGAAGGTCAGGCGTGCGGTGAAGGTGTCACCCGTGACGTACAGGTCCTCGAGCGAGCACGCGAGGTCGGGGACGGCCGCGCGGAACTGCTCCGAGGCGGCGATCGGCCCCTCGGGCCCCTGGGGTCGCCCCTCGGGGAGGGTGCGGTCGAGGAAGGAGTCGTCGACGGCGAGCTCGAGCCAGGACGCGTCGCCCGTGTTCCAGAAGGCGTAGAGCTGCTGCGCGCGGAGGACGACGGGTCGGCTCTCGTCGACGCTCGAGCCGCCCAGATGCACCGTGCCGGGCTGCGCGAGGCCGTCGTCGTCACTCACCGCCGCGGCCGGGTTCCCGTCGGGGCCGTGCCGGCGCATCCGGTGATGGCGAGGAGCGCGGCGAGACCGACGGCGAGCAGGGGTGCGCGTTGATTCACGAGAGCCGCCCGCCGCCGTCGACGTGCAGCGTGGTCCCGGTCACGAAGGTGTTGTCCATGGCGAAGCGGACGGCCGAGACGATGTCGTCGACCGAGCCGATCCGGCGAACGGGGATCCCGGCCGCGGTCTCAGCGAACATCGCTGACTTCTCCTGCTCGCCCAGTGCGTCCCAGGCGCCGGAGTCGATGATCCCCGGCGAGATCGCGACCGCGCGGACCGGAGCGAGCTCAACCGCGAGCGCCTCGACGAGGAAGGACACAGCTCCGTTGGTCGTCGCCATCACCACGAGCCCCGCCGACGGCTTCCACGCCGCGACACCGGAGAAGAAGAGGAAGCCGCCGCCCGGTCGGATCGAGGAGGCGAGGTGCTTGGCGAGCAGGATCGGCCCGATGACCTTCGCGTCGAACGCCGTCAGGACGGCGTCGCGCTCCAGCTCGCGGACCGGGCCGTTCGCGTGCGCCGCCGCGAACGACACGACGAAGTCGAGCGGCCCGAGGTGCGCGGCCGCGGCGATGCTCGCCTCGTCGGCGAGGTCGATCCGAAGGGACCGGAACCGGTCTCCGAACTCCGTCGCGTCATCACTGCCGGGGTCGCGGCCCATCGCGTCCGCGGGCCCGAAGGCGTTGTCGCGGTACCAGGCGCCGGGGGCGAAGCACTCGTAGTCGCGGAGGTCGTCGGACCCGGTCAGCCCGAGCGAGACGGCGGTGGAGAAGCCGAGGTCACCGCCGGCCGCCAGCACCTCGACGTCGCGGTGCACGGAGAAGCCGTCGCCCGCGACGCGCCAGACGTCGGTGACGGCGAAGGCCGACCCGGAGCGGACGGTGATCGTCCCGCTCGCGGTGATCGCCCCCTCCGACAGCGAGACGTCATCGTAGGGCGCGCCGGAGTACTCGCTGATCGCGGCGACGGTCTTGACCGTGACGCGCAGCGGCCGGTCGTTCGCATAGAGGACGCGCTCGCCCGCGAGCACCTCGAGGCCGCCCGCCTCGACGCGGAGGGTGTAGTCGCCGGAGCGCAGTTCCACGGTGGTCCCTTCCCGGAGGGTCATCTCAGCTCTTCTCGTCGTGCGCGCGGGGGCCGGCCGATGGGGCGGCCCCCGCCCGCTCGTCCTCGAGCCGCTGCGCCCCGGGATCGAAGCGCCGCGAGCCCGACCGGAACAGCAGCGCCACGCCGCCCTCGACCAGCCCCGCGAGCAGCAGCAGGATCGCGAACGGGATCAGCGAGATCTCGGCCCACGCGCCCATCACCGGCATCACCAGTCCGGCCGCTGTGAAGCTGACCGTGCCGAGGATCGCCGTGACGCTGCCCGCCTCGCTCGACGGGCCCTGCAGCGAGAGGTACTGCACCGGGGCGAAGCCGAGCGAGCGGCCGGCCAGCGCGAACGTCAGCGCGCCGACGACGACGAGCAGCGGCTGCGTGCCGGTGAGCGCGAGCACCGCGACCACGACGGCGCCGAGCGCCGTGACGATCGCCGAGGCGGACATCGCGAACCGGGGTCCGAACCGCGGCACGATCACCCGTCCCGTCGTCTGCCCGACCGCGATCGTCACGAGCGAGGTGACCAGGAACAGCAGCCCGTACAGGTCGGGCCCGACCGCGTAGACGTTCGTGTAGAGGAAGGGAGCGGTCGCGAGATACGCGAAGCCGACCGACCAGCCCGCGGCCGAGGCGGCGGCGAGCGCCAGCACGCGCGGCCGGCGGAGCATCCCGAAGGAGTTGCGCAGCGACGGGCCGAGCCCGCCCTGGTGCCGCCGCTCGCGGGGCAGCGTCTCGGGCAGCACCAGGAGCGCGATCACGGTCGCGAGCGCTCCCCAGGCGGCGACCGCGAGGAAGGAGCCGCGCCAGTCGATCACCTTGGTCAGCTGCGCGCCGACGGAGGGCACCAGGATCGGGAAGACCGAGACGATCACGGCGAGGTTCGCGAGCATCGTGACGAGCCGCTTGCCGCTGTAGAGGTCGCGGACGATGGCGGTGACGACGACGCCCGCAGCGGTGCAGGCGGCGCCCTGGACGAAGCGGGCCGAGAGCAGCACGGCGGTGTCGGAGGTCATCGCCGCGACGAGGCTCGCCGCGATGTGCAGCGCCGCCGAGACGCCGAGCGGCCACTTGCGGCCGACCGCGTCGCTGAGCGGTCCTGAGATGAGCTGGCCGGCCGCGAAGCCGAAGGTGGCGCCGGTGACGACCAGCTGGGCGGTCGCCACCGAGACGCCGAGATCGTCCTGCAGCGTCGGCAGGAACGGCAGCACCAGGTCGATGGTGAGCGGCCCGAAGCCGACGAGCATCGCGAAGATCGGCAGCAGGAGGCGGCCGCGGGGCATCGCTTGGACGGCGGGGGAGGCGGTGGAGGCGGTCATGAGCGCGGAGCGCAGGTCACGGAGGGGATCCTGTCCATCAGCTCCCGGCCGAGACCGGGAAGTAGAGCGAGAAGGGTTCGTCGACGACCTCGTGCAGAGGCCGGAAGCGGACGGCGGCGGGCTGGCCGACGGCGCGGTAGCCGCGCAGCCACTGGGTCCACTGCCGCTCGTTGTCGGGGGCGAGCAGGGCGGGGGCGTCCTCGAGGCGCCCCCGCAGCGCGATCTCGCGGTCGACGATGCCTGCCAGCACGATCGGGCCCTCGACGAAGGCGACCGTGCCCGGCTCGTCCGGGATCGGCACGGCGCGGATCTCGGTGCCGAAGGCGAGGTCGACGCTCGTGCGGCCGCCGGGGTGCTCGATCAGGAGCGCGCCGTCGCCCGCCCGGACGCGCTCGGCGTCGCCCGCGACCCCCGGCTCGCCGACGGTCCACTCCGGCACCCGCAGCCGCACGTGCAGCGCGACCCCCTCCTCCGAGACGATCTCGACCCGGATCCGCGAGGCGGTGGGGCGGTGCACGTCGCCCGCGTCACCCGCGTTGGCGTCCGGGCCGACGTAGCCGGCGGTGTCGAGCACCTCGACCCGCACCGCCGCGTCGCCGGCGGCGGACGGCAGGCGCAGGCTCGCGTCGACGTGCTGCGCGATCGTCAGCTCGGCGTCGCCGCCGCGGTAGAAGACGAGCCCGGAGTGGCGCGTGTGCGCCTGCACCAGCGTGCCGTGGCAGCACCAGAAGTCCTCGGTCGGGCTGCCCCAGTCCTTGCGGGCGCCGCCCTCGAGCGGCAGGAAGTAGGCGACCATCCCGGTCCGCGGGTTCTGCTGGGCGAGGAGGCCGTTCCAGAGGTTCCGCTCGATGTAGTCGGCGTAGGCGAGGTCGCCGGTCCAGCGCAGCAGCACGTCGGCCAGCCGGATCATGTTGTAGACGACGCAGTGCTCCTGCGTCTTCTCGCCGCGGCGAGCGGCGAACGCGAAGGGCGGCGTCCAGATCTCGCCGGAGGTCTGACCGCCCGTGCAGAAGGTGCCGCGGAGGGTGACCGCCTGCTCCCAGTAGGCCTCGACGATCCTCCGCCAGCGCTCGTCGCCGGTGACCTCGTAGGCGCGGGCGGCACCGAGCACCTCGGGGATCGTGGTGTTGGCGTGCATGTTGGTCAGCACGTCGCGGCCCTCGAGCAGGCCCTCGAAGAGGGAGCGGCGGTCGTAGCGGCCGAGCAGCTCGGTGTAGACGGGGTCGCCGGTGATCGCGAGGAGGTCGGCCCAGACCTCGAGCATGCCGCCGGTCTCGACCTCGAGGATCTCCTGGAACGCGGCGTCGTCGAATCCGCGGACCCACTCCAGCAGCGGGACCGTGGCGGCCCGCGCCATCCGCAGCGCCCGCTCGTCGCCGAGGTCGAGGTGCAGGTCGACGAGGCCCATCAGCAGCTTGTGCATCGCGTACTGCGGCGCCCAGATGGGGCGGCCGGTCGCGAGGCGGTCGAGGTAGCCGCGCGGGATCGCCCAGATCCAGCCGCCGCCGTTCTCCTCCTGGCAGCGCTCGAGTCCGTCGAGCACGGAGTCGATCCGGACGCGCAGCAGCGGGTCGCCGGTGACCGCGACCTCGCGGGCCGCGGCGGAGAGCCAGTGGCCGAGGAAGTGCCCGCGCAGCTGGGAGCCCGGCGTCTCCCAGCCCCAGTGCCGGTCGAGGCCGCGGGCCTCGCGCGAGTCCTGCGAGGGGTGCAGGTGCCAGCCCTGGTCGCCGATCCCGGCCTCGATCAGGAAGTTCTGCAGCAGCCCCTCGTCGGTGAGCGAGAGGAGGTAGTCGCGGTTGAGCCGCCGTCGCGCGTCGAGCACCCCGCGCTCCAGGCGGGTCTCGTGCGGGGCCGGGTGGGTCAGCGGCATGGGTGCTCCTCGTCGAGGCCGTGGGTGGTGGGGGTGAGCGGTGCGAGCGGTGGTCGATCGGCGCGGGTCGATCCGCGCGGTGGTCCATCCGACCGAGGGTCGAGATCGATCTCTCGCTGTACTCAGACCAGGATCGACGATAGGAATGGGGACATGCAATCCCCGAGAGTGATCCATCTCGTCGCCGATGACGTGTCCGCCCTCCTCACTCAGTCGGGAGGCGACCTGCCCGTGCTGCTGCACTGGGGTCCGCGACTCGACGCGAGCGACGACGATCTCGCAGCTTTCGCAAGAACTCCCGTGCGGACGGGGATCGAGGGCTCCTCCGACGTCCCCTACGAGCCCGGGATCCTGCCCGAGCACACCTTCGGCTGGGCCGGCCTGCCGGGTCTCCGGGTGCACCGGGAGGGCGCCGGCTGGTCGCCGAGGCTGACCGTGGACACCGTCTCGGTGGACGGGGAGGCCCTCGCGGAGGGCGCGGTCGCGCAGGCCGGCAGCGCCGCCGTGACCGTCGAGGCGCACGACGCGCAGGCCCGGATCGGGGTCGTCCTAGAGATCGTTCTCTCCCCTGCCGGACTGCTCAGGACCCGCGTCTCTGTCCGCAACGACGGCGCCGGGCACCTCGAGGTGATCGGCGTCGACCCCGCCCTCCGGATCCCGACCGAGGCCCGCGAGATCCTGGACTTCTCCGGCCGCTGGGGCACCGAGAAGATCCCCCAGCGCCACCCCGTCGTCACCGGCACCCACTCCCGCTCCTCGCGGCGCGGCCGCACCGGCCTGGACGCGACGACGGTCGTCGCGGTCGGCACCCCCGGCTTCGACTCCGCCGACGGGCGGGTCTGGCTCTGCCACGTCGGCATCGGCGGCAACCACGAGCACGCGGTGGAGCGCGGCGACGGCTGGCTCGCCTTCCGGGGCGGCGAGCTGCTCCTGCCCGGCGAGGTGCGCCTCGCGAGCGGCGAGAGCTACTCCTCCCCCTGGATCTCCGGCAGCTTCGGCCACGGCCTCGACGCCGCGGCCGCGCGCTTCCACGCCCACCTCCGCGGGGTCTCCCGCTCCTCGCGCCGGCCGCGCCCGGTGACGCTCAACGTCTGGGAGGCGGTCTACTTCGACCAGGACCTCGCCGTCCTCGCCGAGCTGGCCGACCGCGCCGCCGCCCTCGGGGTCGAGCGCTACGTGCTCGACGACGGCTGGTTCCTCGGCCGCAGCGACGACCGCGCCGGCCTCGGCGACTGGACACCCGACCCCGTCGCCTGGCCCGACGGCCTCCTCCCCCTCGCCGAGCACGTCCGCGGCCTGGGCATGGAGTTCGGCCTCTGGGTCGAGCCCGAGATGATCAACGAGGACTCCGACCTCGCCCGCGCGCACCCCGACTGGATCCTGCGGGCCCGCGAGGAGCTGCCGCCGCGGTTCCGCTTCCAGCAGGTGCTCGACCTGACGAACCCCGACGCGTTCGCGCACATCCTCGGCGTGCTCGACGGCCTGGTCGCCGACCTCGGCGTCGCGTACCTCAAGTGGGACCACAACCGCGACCTGATCGACGCGGGCCACCCCGCCACCGGGACGGCCGCGGTGCACGAGCAGACGCTCGCGCTGTACCGGCTGATCGACGAGCTGCGCGCCCGGCACCCGGAGCTCGAGATCGAGAGCTGTGCCTCCGGCGGCGGCCGGGTCGACCTGGGGATCCTCGAGCGCACCGACCGCGTGCACACCTCCGACAACCAGGACCCGCTGGACCGCTCGCGGATGCTGCGCTGGACCGGGCTGCTCGTGCCGCCGGAGATGCTCGGCTCGCACGTCGCCTCGCCGGTCAACTCCGTCACCGGTCGCACCAGCGACCTGCACACCCGCTGCGCGATCGCCTTCCTCGGCCACTTCGGGATCGAGTGGGACCTCCGCGAGCTGGACGCGGAGGAGGAGCCCGTGCTGGCGGGCTGGATCGCGGCGTACCGCGAGCACCGCGGCCTGATCGCGACCGGCCGGGTCGTCGGGGGCGACGACTCCGACCCCGACGCGCCGTCGCTGCGCGGCGTCGTCGCGCCGGACGGCTCGGAGGCGCTGTACACGCTGGTCACGCCCGCGCTGACCGCGGACTCGCGCCGCCGCGTCCGCCTCCCGGGCCTGGATCCGCGGGCGCGCTACCGGATCGAGACCGCGCGCCCCGGCTCGCTCGGCCCGCCCTGGCAGAGCCCGCACTGGCTGGAGTCGACGGTGCCGCTGGACTCCGACGCCCCGGCCCCCGCCTACTCGGGGAGCCTGCTGGGCGAGGCGGGCCTGGACCTGCCGACCTTCCACGCCGACCGCGCGATCGTCCTGCGGCTCGTCCGCGAGACCGCGTGAGCACCGCCGCCGCCGACCCGTCCGCCACCACCCTGGAGCACCCCGTGAACAGCACCGTCACCGTCGACCTCGACCGCCCCGGCGCCACCATCAGCCGCCACCTCTACGGCCACTTCGCCGAGCACCTCGGCCGGTGCATCTACGACGGCTTCTGGGTCGGCGAGGACTCGCCCGTCCCGAACGAGGGCGGGATCCGCCTGGACGTCGTCGAGGCCCTCCGCGCCCTCGACATCCCCAACCTCCGCTGGCCCGGCGGCTGCTTCGCCGACCGCTACCACTGGACCAATGGCATCGGCCCGCGCGAGGAGCGCCCCGGCCTGATCAACACGCAGTGGGGCGGAGTCGCGGAGGACAACTCCTTCGGCACCCACGAGTTCATGGCGCTCTGCGAGCTGCTCGGCGCCGACGCCTACATCTCGGGCAACATCGGATCCGGCACCGTGCAGGAGATGGCGGACTGGGCCGAGTACCTCACCGGCGCGGGCAAGTCGCCGATGGCCGATCTGCGCCGCTCCCACGGCCGGGAGGAGCCGTGGACCGTCCGCTTCTGGGGGCTCGGCAACGAGACCTGGGGCTGCGGCGGCAACATGCGCGCCGGCGCCTACGCCGACCTGGCGCGGCAGTTCGGGACCTTCGTGCAGAGCGGCAACGACACTCCGCTCTACCGCGTGGCCGCCGGAGCCGACGGCGCCGACACCCACTGGACGCAGACGCTGATGGAGGTGATCCCCGAGATCGAGGGCACCCCTTCTCCTCCGTGCCGTGGGAGTCGGTCTCGGTGCACTACTACACGATCGGCGGCAGCTGGCACGCGAAGGGCAGCGCGACCGACTTCGACGCCGACACCTACTGGAGCACGATCGTGGCCGCGCAGGGGATCGAGGAGCTGCTCCGCTCGCACGCCGCGGTGATGGACGTCCACGACCCCGAGAAGAAGTACGGGATGGTGCTCGACGAGTGGGGCACCTGGTGGGACGTGGAGCCGGGGACCCACCCGGGCTTCCTCTTCCAGCAGAACACGATCCGCGACGCGATGGTCGCGGCCTGGCACTTCGACGTCTTCCACGGCTTCGCCGACCGCCTGACGATGGCGAACATCGCGCAGACGGTGAACGTGCTGCAGGCGATGCTGCTGACGGACCCGGACGGCGGCGAGATGGTCCGCACGCCGACCTACCACGTGTTCGAGATGAACAAGGGGCACCACGACGCGACGGTGCTGCCGACCACGGTCGCCGGCCCGACGCACGCGGTCGACGGCCGCGAGATCCCCGTCGCCTCCGCCTCCGCCTCCACGAAGGACGGCCGCGTCCTGGTCTCGCTGACGAACGTCGACCTGGAGGAGCCGCTCGAGGTCTCCCTCGACTTCCGCGGTGGGACCGTGACCGGCGCGACCGGCCGCCTCCTCACCGCCGACCGCCCCGACGCGCACAACCGGCCCGGCGCCGCCGACGAGGTGAGCCCCGTCGCCCTCGAGGGCATCGAGACCACGGCGACAGGCCTGCGCGTCACGCTGCCCCCGCACTCCTTCGCGACCGTGACGCTGGAGCTGTCGTGATCGCCGCGCGCACGGAGGCCGCCCGCCGCCCGCCGATGGGCTGGAACAGCTGGGACTGCTTCGGCGCCTCGGTGACGGAGGAGGAGGTGCTCGCGAACGCCGAGTACCTCGCCGAGCACCTCCTGCCGCACGGCTGGGACACGGTCGTCGTCGACATCCAGTGGTACGAGCCCGATCCCGGCACGAGCGACTACCAGGAGGTGTCGGAGCCGGTGCTCGACGACTGGGGACGCCCGCAGCCCGCCGTCGGCCGCTTCCCCTCCGCGGCGACGGGCGGATTCACGGCGCTGGCCGCGCGCGTTCACGCCCTCGGCCTCCGCTTCGGCGTGCACCTGATGCGCGGCGTCCCCCGCCGAGCGGCCGAGCTCGGCCTGCCGGTGCTCGGGGCGGAGGCGACCTGCGCCGACATCGCCGACCGCGGGAACGTCTGCCCGTGGAACCCGGACAACTACGGCGTCGACATGAGCGCGCCCGGCGCGCAGCAGTACTACGACTCCGTGATGGCGCAGCTGGCCTCGTGGGGCGTCGACTTCGTGAAGCTCGACGACGTGCTCTACCCGCCGATCCAGGCGGAGGAGATCGCCGCACTCTCCCGCGCGATCGACGCGACCGGCCGTCCGATGGTGCTGAGCCTCTCGCCCGGCAAGCAGCTCTCGCTCGAGAATCTCGAGCTGCTGCGGTCGACCGCGCAGATGTGGCGGATCTCGGACGACTTCTGGGACGACTGGGCGCACCTGCACGAGCAGTTCCAGCGGGCCGCGCGCTGGGCGCCGCACCAGCGCCCCGGCGCGTGGGCCGACGCCGACATGCTGCCGCTGGGGCGGATCGGCGTGCGCGCGCACGTGGGCGAGGACCGGCGCTCGCGGTTCACGCCCGCGGAGCAGCGGACGCTCGTGACGCTGTGGTGCCTGCTCCGCTCGCCGCTGATGATGGGCGGGCACCTCCCGGACACGCCCGCCGACACTCTCGCGCTGCTGACGAACGGCGACGTCCTCGCGCTCCTCGGCAGCGACGGCAGCCGCGAGATCGTCCGCGACGGCGACCTGGTGGTGTGGTCGGCGTGGCGCGGCGACGAGCAGTGGCGCGGAGTGTTCTGGCTGGGCTCGTCGGCGCGGTCCTACTCCGCGCACCTGACCGAACTGGGCTGCTCCGGCGCAGCCTCGGCCGTCGACGTGTGGAGCGGCGCCGAGCTGCCGATCGTCGGCGGCGCCGTCGAGCTCGAGCTCGAGCCGCACGGCTGCCGCCTGCTGCGCCTGGCCTGACGCGCGGCCGCCCGCCCCGGCTCGCCTCGGCGAGAAGCCAGGAGTCGTCGCACTCGAGACCGACCGCGACAACTCCTGCGCACTCGCGGAACCGCGGTCGGGATAAGCCCGGCGAGAAGCCAGTAGTCGCGAGCGGCCTCGGGACGCCGGACCCTCGTCGCTCCTGCGCCGAGCACCCCGAGACTCCATTAGTTGTCGCACTCGACGCCCACTGCGACAACTCCTGCGCACTCGCGAGCGGAGGCGGCGGCGGATGCGAAGAGACGCAGGAAGCCGCCGCACTCGAGCTCGAGTGCGACGGCCTCCGGACCGTCAGGAGCGGGCGACCGCGGGTCAGGACTCCGTGTCGACGAGCGAGTCGAGGTGCGCGAGGTCCTCGGACGAGATCTCGAAGTCGACGTCGGCGTTCTCGACGATGCGCGAGGGCGTCGTCGACTTCGGCAGCGGCAGCACGTCCTTCTCGAGCAGGTAGCGGATGCAGAGCTGCGCCACCGACTTGTCGTACTTCGCGGCGATCTCGCCGATGTCGGAGTTGTCGAGCAGGCCGCCCGTCGCGAGCGGCGAGTACCCCTCGACGAGGATGCCGTGCTCCTTGCAGTACGCGGTCGTCTCGTCCTGGGTGTTGCCGACGAACCAGCGGATCTGGTTGGCGTGCGGCACCACGTCGGTCGCCGCGATCAGCGACTCCAGATCGGCGACCTGGAAGTTCGAGACGCCGATGGCGCGCGAGCGACCGGCCTCGAGGATCTCCTCCATCGCCTTCCACGCCGCGATGTTGCCCTCGCGGTGGTCGGAGCCCATGTCCTGCCAGGGCCACGGGGCGTGGATGAGGTACAGGTCGACGTGGTCGAGCTCGAGCGCCGCCATGGTGGTCTCGAAGCTCGCCTTCGCGCCCTCGTAGTCCTTCACCTCGGCCGGGAGCTTGGTGGTGATGAACACCTCGTCGCGCGGGACGCCGCTGTCGCGCAGGGCCCGGGCGACGCTCGCCTCGTTGCCGTAGGCGCGGGCGGTGTCGATGTGGCGGTAGCCGGCCTCGAGCGCGGCGGTCGTCGCGTCGTAGGCCTCGGGGCCGTCGGGGATCTGCCAGGTGCCGAACCCGATCTTCGGGATGGCGACTCCGTTGGACAGCGTGAACGTGTCGGTCAGGGCGGGCATGACTCTCCTCTGCATCGGTCTTCTCCGCGGGCCGCCACCGGCGGCGCCGCTCCTTCCACGCTAGGCCGGGCCCCCGGCTCGCGCGGGCCCCTTGCGCTTGGCGCCTCCGGTGCTACGCGGCCGTCGCGCTCCCCGCCGCCGACCCCGCAGAAGACGCAGGTCTCGCGCGCGAGTACCGCGACTTCCGCGGGGTCGCGAGCCGGCACCGCCGGCCCGCCCCCGCGAGCGGCCGGCGCCTCCCCCCTGAGGCGCCGACCGCTCAGCCTCGCGCCACCGACCAGGGGGTCCGCAGCGCCCGCTCGGCGAGCAGCCGCCGCTCCCCCGTGATCGACACCTCCGCCGTCACCGCCGCGTCCGCCGCCGAGGCGCCGGCCGTCAGCCGCAGCGGCCCCGGGTCCACGGCGAGCCGGCCGTCCTCCCCCGTCACCGCGAGCCGGGCCGCGTCGACGTGGAAGTGCACCGTCAGCGTCTCGCCCGCCGCGATCGGCACGCGCGCGAAGCCGATCAGCTGCGCGACCGGCCGCACCACCGCAGACGTCGGGTAGCCCGCGTAGAGCTGCACCACCTCGACCGTGTCGGCGCCGTCGTTCCGGAGCGATACCGCCACGTCGAGCGATCCGCCGACCGGCAGCTCCGCCGCCGTCGCCAGCTCCGTGTACGTCACCGCGCCGCGGGTCAGCCCGTAGCCGAACGGGTAGAGCGGAGTCGCGTCCAGCGCCGTGATCCCGGGGTTCGAGAGCCCGAGCGACGGCTGCAGGTACGTGGTCGAGGCGGACGGGAGCCGCGGGATCTGCACGGGCAGCCGCCCGGTCGGAGCCACGCGGCCCGAGAGCACGCCGGCGACCGCGGCCGCCCCGTCCGCTCCCGGGAAGAACGCCTGCACGAGTCCGCGCGCCGCTCCGAACGCCCCGAGCGCGTAGGGCCGGCCCGAGAGGACGACCACCACGGTGGGCACGCCGGTCTCGAGCACGGCCGTCACCAGCGGCTCCTGCGCTCCGGGGAGGCGGAGGTCGGCCGCGTCGCAGCCCTCGCCCGAGGTGCCGTCGCCGAAGAGCCCCGCGATGTCGCCGACCACGACGACCGCCGCGTCGGAGCCGCGGACGAGGTCCACCGCCTCCTTCACGCCGTCGGTCGACGCGGAGGTGATCGAGCCGCCCGCCGCGAAGCGCACGCGCGACGCTCCGAACTCCTCCTGCAGCGCCGTCAGCACCGTCGGGATCGACAGCCCGAGGTCGTGGCCGGGGTGCTTGGAGAGCACGTGGTTGGGGAACGCGTAGCAGCCGACCAGGCTGCGGAACTGGTCCGCGGCCGGTCCCACGACGGCGAGCGAGCCGGAGGACAGCAGCCCCGAGACGTCCTCGTCGCGCAGCAGCACGACCGACTCCTCCGCGATCCGCGACGAGATCGCGCGGTTGCGGGCGCTGTCGAGGTCGACGTCCTCGGCCCCCTCGGGCACCGGCGGGCCGCCGTCGAGCAGGCCCGCCTCGAACTTGTGGCGCAGGTGCCTGGCGACCGAGCGGTCGAGGTCGGCCTCGTCGACGACGCCCTCGCGGATCAGGCGCGGCAGCTCGCCGTACGCCGCCGTCTGCGGCAGCTCGACGTCGACCCCCGCGTGCAGCGCCAGGCGCCCCGCGTCGGCCGCGTCGACCGCGACGTGGTGCATGGCCTGGAGGAACGGCACCGCCCAGTAGTCGGCGACGACCGTGCCCTCGAAGCCCCAGCGGTCGCGGAGCAGCGTCGTCAGCAGGTGCCGGCTGGCGCTGCTGGGCACCCCGTCGATGTCGGTGTACGAGGTCATTACGCTGCGGGCACCGCCGTGCCGCAGGGCGGCCTCGAACGGAGGCAGCACCGTGTCGGCGAGCTCGCGCGGCCCCATGCTCACGGGTCCGTGGTTGCGGGCGCCGCGGGAGGCCGCGTACCCGGCGAAGTGCTTCAGCGTCGCGACGACGCCGGTCCCCTCCAGCCCCGCCACGTAGGCGGCACCGAGCTGCGAGACCAGGTACGGGTCCTCGCCGAGGGTCTCCTCGACGCGGCCCCAGCGGTAGTCCTTCACGACGTCGACGACCGGGGCGAGGCCCTGGTGGATGCCGAGGGCGCGCATGTCCGAGCCGATCGCCTCCGCCATCTCGCCCACGAGCTCCTCGTGGAAGGTGGCCGCCCAGGCGAGCGGAGTGGGGAACGCGGTCGCGCCGTACGCGGCCAGGCCGGTGAGGCACTCCTCGTGCGCGATGGCCGGAATGCCGAGGCGGCTGCCTGCGACCACGCGCTCCTGCAGCTCGCGGAGCCGGCGGACGCCCTCCGGGACGGTGACCGGCTCGGTGCCGAACACGCGGGTCAGCTGGCCGAGGCCACCGGTGAAGAGGTCGTCGCCCGCGGCGGGCCCGTCCTCGAGCTTCGGGGCGAAGTCGTCGGCGGAGTCGGTGAGCCAGACGGAGCCGAGCTGCGCCGCCTTCTCCTCGAGGGTGAGTTCCTGGGTCAGGAGGCGGGCGCGCTCGGCCGGAGGCAGAGCGCGATCCCGCCAGTCCCGCCCGGGAGGACGCGCGGCGTCCGTCCCGGGCAGTGCTAAGGAAGCGTCGTGCATCAGCCCTTGAACGCCCCGTCCATGATCCCGGACACCATCCGGCGGCCGACGAAGAAGAACGCGATCAGCAGCGGGAGGGTGGCCATGAACGATCCGCCCATCGCCAGGGCGACGTCGATCGAGCGGTTGGCCTGCAGCTGCTTCAGCGCGATCTGCACCGTGAACAGCTCCGGCGACTTGAGGACGATGAACGGCCACATGAAGTCATTCCAGACCGCGGTGAAGGTGATCAGTCCGAGGACGAACGCCGCGGGGCGGACCACCGGGAAGGCGATGCGCCAGAACAGCTGCCACGAGTTGGCGCCGTCGATGCGGGCCGCCTGGATCAGCTCGTCGCTGACCGTCGTGGACATGTGCTGCCGCATCCAGAAGATGCCGAAGGCGCTGGCCAGGCCCGGCACGATGATCGCCTGGAGGGTGTCGACCCAGTCGAGCGCCGAGACGATCAGGTACTGCGGGATGATGCTCAGCTGCGCCGGCACCGTCATGGTCAGCAGCACGATGAGGAACAGCACGTTGCGGCCGGGGAACTGCAGCTTCGCGAAGGCGAAGCCGGCCATCGCGCAGAGGATCGCCGAGATGACGGCGATGCTCAGCGACACGATGAGGCTGTTCAGCATCGAGGCGATGAACGGGACGGTGTCGAACACCTTCTCGGCGATCGCCATGAAGTTCGTGCCCGGGTACAGGCGCGGCGGGATCGACGTGACGGCGGTCGCTCCGACCGACGCGACGACGAACATGTAGTAGAGCGGGAAGATCGAGACGAGCACCGCGATCACGAGGAAGACGTAGGTCGGCCAGCCGACTCCGCCGCCCTTCCCGTGCCGCTTCGGCAGCTGTGCCTTCTGGACCGTGGGGGCCAGCGTCTGCGGGACGGCCTGGTCGATCACATCCGACATCAGACGGCCTCCTTCCGGGTGCGGGTGGAGAGGTAGAAGTTGAGGAGGGAGACGAGGACCACGATCACGAACAGCACGACGCCGATGGCGGATCCGTAGCCGAACTTGAACTGGCCGAAGCCCTGCTCGTAGAGGAAGAGCGCCAGCGTCTGGCACTGCCGGCCGGCGCCGCAGGTGAGGCCCGATTCGGGAGCCACCAGGAGCGCCTCCGTGAAGATCTGCAGACCGCCGATGGTCGACATGATCACGGTGAAGACGATGATCGGGCGCAGCGCCGGGATCGTCAGGTGGCGGAACTGCTGCCAGCTGGACGCGCCGTCGACGGAGGCCGCCTCGAACATCTCGCGGGGCAGCGACTGCAGGCCCGCCAGGTAGAGGAGCGTGTTGTAGCCGAACCAGCGCCAGAAGACCATCGTCGAGATGACGATCCAGGAGCCGTAGTTCGTGGCGAGGAAGTTGATCGACGGCAGTCCGAAGATGCCGAGGAACCAGTTGATCAGGCCGAAGTTCTTGTCGAAGATCTGCGCGAACACGATCGCGGTCGCCGCGACGGAGGTGATGTACGGCACCAGCAGCGCCATGCGGAAGAAGTTCGCCCAGCGGAGGCGGGCGTGGTTCAGCAGGTGCGCGAGGAAGAGGGCGAACAGCAGCTGGGGCACCGTCGAGATGATGAAGATGCCGAAGGTGTTGACCAGCGCGTTCCAGAACCGGGAGTCGGCGAAGAGCTGCTGGAAGTTCGCGATGCCGACGAAGGTCTGCTCGCCGATCGGGTTCCAGTCGAAGAGCGAGACGTAGAACGTGAACAGGAGCGGGAAGAGCCCGAAGACGATGAAGATGATGAAGAAGGGCGCGACGTACGCGTAGGGGGCGATCCGCTCCGAGAGGGAGTTGCGGATCCGCGCGGCCTTCTGGACCGGCGCGCTGGGCTGCTTGCGCTGCTTGCGGGGTGGTGCTGCTGTCACCGTTGACACGGGAGTACCTCCGTCGAGAAAGGGGGGAGGGGCCCGGCGCGCGAGGCGCCGGGCCGCTCGGGTGGGTGGGGCGATCAGCCGCCGATGGCCTGCTTGGCCGTGTCGAGTGCGGTCGACCACGCCTTGTCGGAGGTCACGTTGCCGGCCTCCAGCTCGACGAGGGTGTTGAGGAGCGCCCCGTTGATCGGGGTGGTGTCCGGTCCGTTGTAGAAGGACGGGAACTGCTCGACGGAGGTCGCCATGACCTCGCCGATCTTCGAGTCGCCGAAGAACGGGTCGGTGTACGACTGGACCTCGTCGCTGGCGACCGCCTCGGTGGCGGCGGGCAGCGTGCCCGAGGCCTTGAAGTGGTCGGTCTGGCCCTCGGCCGACATCATCGTCTTGATGTACTGCCAGGCGGCCTCGGGGTGCTCGGCGCGGGCGGGGATGGCGATGACGCTGCCGCCCCAGTTGCCGCCGATGCCGGGGACGCTGGTGACGCGCCAGTTGCCGGCGGTGTCGGGGGCGTCGGTCTTGATGCCGGCGAGGATCCACGAGGGGGCGATCGTCACGGCGAAGGCGCCGTTCGCGCGGCCCGGGGCCCAGCCCGAGGACCAGGCGGCGATGCCGGCGCTGATGCCGGCGTCCTTGGTGTCCACGGCGACCTGGAACGCGTCCTTCACCTGCGGGTTGGTGTCGTAGACCAGCTCGCCGTCGGGCGAGTAGTACTTCTCCGAGACCTGGTTGACGGTCGAGAAGAAGACGCTGGTCTCGATGTTGTCGACGAACGGCTTGCCGGTCGCCTCGGTGTACTTCTTGCCGGTCTCGATGAAGGACGGCCAGTCCTTCCAGAGCTCGGCGACCTGGTCGGGCTCGGTCGGCAGGCCGGCCTGCTCGAAGAGGTCGGCGCGGTAGGCGAAGCCCAGTCCGCCGACGTCGGTCGGGACACCCACGACGGAGCCGTCGTCGGCGGTCGCGGCGGAGGCGGCCCACGGGAGGTAGGTGGAGGCGACGTCGTCGCCGCCGAGGGTGCGCAGGTCGAGGAAGTTCGAGCTGTTGGCGACGAACTGGGGCAGGTCGTCGTTCTGGATCATGACCAGGTCGGGCACCTTGCCGCCGGCGAGGGCCGCGGTGAGGGCGGTGGCGGTCTCGGTCGTGCTGCCGACCTCGGAGAGCTTGATCTTCGCGTCGGGCATCTTCGCGAGGTACTCGTCGACGCTGTCCTTGGCGTTGATGCCGGTGAAGGACCAGAAGGTGGCTTCGGCGTTCGGGTCGTCCGAGGCGCCTCCTCCCCCTCCGGACGAGCACCCGGTCAGGGTGAGCGCGACTACTGCTGCTGCGGCGGCTACGGCCGTCAGGCTTCTTTTCACGACAATTCCTCTTCGTTGGGGATTCGCAGGGTTTCGGTGAGGGCGGGCCTCAGAGAACGATCTCTTGGCGGCCAACCTAACCCGCCCGCGAGCACGATGCAAGCGAGAACCGGTCTCCGCGAGATAACGATCTCCGCCTAGTATCAAAGGGAAGTTTCGCAAATCGAGCAGTTCCGGACGGCCGCCCGCCGCCCCGTGCGAGTCTTCACTCCGACGTTCTCCCCACCGTGCTCCGCGGGGAGGCGCGGAAGCCGGAACCTCCCCTCGCAGAAGGAAGCAGCATGACTCGACCCACGCTGGTGGACGTCGCCCAGGCCGCGGGCGTCTCGCGCGCCACCGCCGCCCGGGTGCTCGCAGGCGGCACCAATGTCGACGTCCGGATGACCGCCGCGGTCGAGCGCGCCGCGAAGTCCCTCGGCTACGAGGCGAACAGCGCCGCCCGGATGCTCCGCGGCGGGCGGGCCGGGGCCATCGCCCTGATCGTCGCCTTCAACGAGCTCGACAGCCTCACCGGGACGTTCTTCACCTCGGTGCTGAAGGGCGCCGCTAAGGGCCTGTACGCCGGCGAGGTGCAGCCCGTGCTGCTGCCCGCCGACCACGACGACAGCGACCGCATCCCCCGCTTCCTCCGCTCGCGGGCCGTCGACGGCGCGATCGTGATCCTCCAGCACGAGATCACCCACCTCGCCCAGGCGCTGGCCGACTCCCCCGTGCCGATCGCCTGGGTCGGCCGCCCGCGCGTCGCCCTGCCCGAGGACGCCATCGTCATCGACTCCGACAACTACGGAGGCGGCCGCCTCGCCGCCCGCGCGCTCGCCGACTCCGGCCGCCGGCGCCTGGGCATCATCGCCGGCCCGCACGACATGGAGCCCGCCCGCGACCGCATCCGAGGCTGGCGCGACGAGCTCACCGAGCTCGGCCTCGACTCCAGCCCGATCGTGCACGGCGCCTTCACCCTCGAGAGCGGTTCCGCCGCGATGGCCCGCCTCCTGCAGCGCCACCCCGACCTCGACGGCGTCTTCGCCTCCTCCGACCTGATGGCCAACGGCGCGATCCGCGTGCTCCAGGCGTCCGGCCGCCGCGTCCCCGCCGACGTCTCCGTCATCGGCTTCGACGACGTCGTCATCGCGACCACCTCGGATCCGACCCTCACGACCATCCGCCAGCCCCTGGAGGACATGGGCCGCGTCGCCGCCGAGACCGTCGTCGCCGTCGTGCAGGGCCGCCCGGTCGACCGGCAGCCGATCCTCGCGACGACCCTCGTGCAGCGCGAGTCCGCATGACCCCGCCTCCCCCGCACCGCCTGATCGTCAGCACCGACGCGGCGAACGAGGCCGACGACCAGTTCGCGATCGTCCAGGCGCTGCTGACCGAGACCCTCAACGTCCGCGGCCTGGTCGCGGCGCACTTCGGCCGGCCGGGGAGCATGCCGGAGTCGCGCGCCGAGATCGACCGCATCGTGGAGTTGGCGGGTTCGACGGTGACCGTCGTCGACGGCGCCGAGTCGGCCCTGCCCGCCGAGGCGTCGGACGGCGCCCGCCTGATCGTCGCGGAGGCGCTGCGCGACGCCGGCCGACTGTGGATCGCCGTGCTCGGGCCGCTGACCGACGTCGCCGCCGCCCTGCTGCTCGAGCCGTCGATCGCCTCCCGCGACGTCGTGGTCGTCTGGGTCGGCGGCCCGCCCTACGACGAGATCCCCGCCTACAGCCCCGAGTTCAACCTGATCAACGACGTCGACGCCGCGAACCTCGTGCTCCAGTCGGGCGTCGCCCTCTGGCAGATCCCGATGCCCGTGTACTCCGGAGTCGGAGTCGGCCACGCCGAGCTGCGGACCCGGCTGCGCGGCACGAGTCCCCTCGCCGACTACCTCAAGGACCAGCTGATCGCGTTCAACGACACCATCCCGTACGGTCCGCTCGACTTCCGATCGCTGGGTGACAGCCCGGCCATCGGTGCCGTGATGAACCCCGCCGGTGGACGCTGGCGGGAGCGCCGCGCGCCGCGGTTCTCCACGGACGGCGAACTCCTGCCCGACTCCGGGCCGCACACGATCCGGGTCTGCGAGGCGTTCGACACCCGCTGGCTGATCGAGGACCTGTTCGCGAAGCTCGTGGAGTTCGGGGAGCGAGCGGGCGGCGAGTAGAGGAGGGCCTCCCCGACCTGGTGGAGCTCGGCCTGATCACCGCTCGCCACACGGTCAGCTGGTGGAAGCTGCACCGTGACCGCAGGAAGATCCTCGCGGCGCTGGACGAGCTCGCGGACCGGTGACCGGATCGCGCGGCTGAGTACAGAGTCGCCGGCGAGGAGATCCGCGCCGCACGCGGGCGAGTCCGTCCGCGCGATCGGCGGGCGATCAGGCCGACTCGCGGAGCACCAGCTGGTGACGGACGGTGCGGTGGACGTCCGGGCCGCCCCGCGGGAGCTCGCCGGCGATCATGGCGACCGCGAGGTCGAGGGCGTGCCGCGCGAGCTCGTCGAGGTCGACGGCGAGGGTGGTCAGCGTCGGTGCGAGGAGCCGCCCGATCGAGAGGCCGTCGATGCCGACCACCCGGACGTCGCCGGGCACGTCGACGCCCGCCCGACGGCAGGCGGAGAGCACGCCGAGCGCGCAGAGGTCGTTGAACGCGACGATCGCGTCGGCGACCCGGGGCCGGGCGATGATCCGCTCGGTCGCGTCCGCGGCCGCCTGGGCGGTGGGGCCCTCGGCGCGGACGACGGAGGCCTCGAGTCCGCGCGCGGAGAAGGCCCGGATCAGCAGCTCGGCTCGCCGGCTCGGCCGGGCATCCCGCGAGACGTCGACGACCACCGGGCGCCGCACGCCCGCTCCCGCCAGGTGCTCGGCCAGCGCCTCGACGGCGTCGGAGTGGTCGAGCAGCACCGCGGCGCGGAGCGGGTCGCCGGTCGGGTCGAGCTCGACGACGGGCACGGAGCCGAGCCGCTCGATCCACTCCGCCGAACGATCGCCGAAGGTGCCGATCACCGCGTCGGTCTGCGCGCCCAGCGCCTGGATCATCCGGTCGGAGTCGGCGGCGAGGCCCACGTCCGCGAGCGACACGTTCCAGCCCCGCGCCGCCGCGACCCGCACGACGGCCGAGGCGAGCTCCGGCGACCACGGGTTCCGCAGGTCGTCGACGACGAGCCCGAGCTGGTGCTCGCCGCCGGTGACCAGGCCGCGGCCGAACCGCGACGGGCGGTAGGACAGCTGCTCCGCGGCGTCGAGGACCCGCCGCTTCGTCTCCTCGCTGATGCCCGGCATGCCGTTCATCGCGCGGGTGACGGTCTGGCGGGAGACCCCGGCGGCGGCCGCGACGTCGTGGATCGTCGCGCGGCCGCCGGCCTCGGCACCGCTCAGGCGCGGAGGTCGAGCCATGCCGTCTGCTCCGGAATCAGCTCGATCGACAGGCCGCGCATCGACGAGCGCAGCTCGGTGATCGTGCGCGGCCCGAAGAGCGGGAAGGTGGGGAACGGCTGCGCGAGCACGTAGGCCAGCGCGATCGCCGTCGCTCCGACACCGTGCTCGGCCGCCAGCTGCTCGGCACGGCGCAGGCGCTCGAAGTTGTCCGGCCCGTAGTAGCAGCGCACCAGCTCGGCGTCGCTGGTGTCGTCCGGGCGGGCGCGACCGGTGAAGAAGCCGCGGGCCTGCGAGGACCACGGCAGCAGCGGGATCTGCCGCTCGACCAGCCACTCCTTCGACGCCCGGTCGGTGACGTGGACGCAGCCCTCCCACGGCACGTCGTACGCCTCGGCCAGGCCGAAGTGGTCGCTCAGCGCCTGGAACCCGGCCCGCCCGTGAGTGCGGGCGTACTCCTGCGCCTCGTCGAAGCGCGCCGGCGTCCAGTTCGAGACGCCGTAGGCGCGGATCCGCCCGGCGCGCTGGTGCTCGTCCATCACGTCGACGAACTCGCCCACCGGCACCTCGAGGTTGTCGCGGTGCATCAGGTAGATGTCGGCGTAGTCGGTGCCCTGCCGCTCGAGGCTCTCGAGCAGCTGCCGGGAGAGCGACTCCGGATCGCAGTAGGGGGTGTGCGCGCCCTTGGTGATCACGACGACGTCCTCGCGGATGCCGCGGTTGCGGATCCACCGGCCGAGGCGGCCCTCCATCTCGCCATCGCCGTAGATGTAGCCGGTGTCGAAGGCGGTGCCGCCCTGCTCGACGAACGCGTCGAAGATCGCCGAGGCGTGCGCCAGATCCGGCTGGTTGTCGACGCCCATCACGAGCCGCGACATCCGCTTGCCGACGCCGGGGATCTCGCCGAAGAGCATCGGGCTGTCCGACGCCGCGCGCAGCGGCCGCCCGGACACCGTCGGGATGTCCGCGGTCTCGGCCTCGAACGGGAAGCGCAGGCCGATCGCGGCGCGCCAGCGGTCGAGCGTGCGGGCCGTCGCGAGCGTCTCCTCGAGCGTCATCTGCGGCGCCTCGACGGATCCGGCCGCCAGGGCGTCGGTCGTCGCATCCGCCTCGAGCGCGTAGGGGCTCTCCCCCTCGAACGTGAGGATGCGCGGCTCCTCCCCCACGACGCTGATCTCGATGCCCGCGTCGGACGCACCGAACCACGGGTCGGCCACGTGCAGACGGCCGCGCGTGCCGTGGATCGTCAGGGCGTTCACGTCGTCGAGTGCCACGCCGGTGCGGAGGGCCGCGGTGATGCCGCCGCGGTAGGTCGCGCGGGCGACGCTCCACTCGTCGACGCCGGTCGGGCCGAGGCTGCCCCTCGCGTCGAACTCGACGGGCTCCGCGACGGCGACACCGGTCGCGGCCTGCACCACGGCCGCCGCGGCGGTGACGGTGTACCCGCCGACGTCGAGGACGCCTCCTCCGGCCGTCGCGACGTCGTACAGGCGGCCCTCGCGGGACGGGGTGCGGAAGGAGAAGGAGGCGTCGATGTGCACGACGTCGCCGATCGCGCCGTCGCGGACGAGCTCGAGCAGCGCGGCGGTCTGCGGGTGGAAGCGGTACATGTACGCCTCGACCAGCGGCAGACCCGCGCTGCGGGCGGCGTCGACCAGGGCCATCGCCGTGCCGTGGTTGACGGCGAACGGCTTCTCGCAGAGCACGGCCTTGCCGGCCTCGAGCGCCTGCAGGACGAGCGCGGCGTGACCCGTGTGCACGGTGGAGATGTAGACCGCGGTGACCCGCGGGTCGGTGAGGACCGCGGCGTAATCGCCGGCGGTCGCGTCCGCGAAGCCGTGCTCGACGGCCTCGGCGGCGAAGGCCGCGGCTCGCCCCGGGTCGGAGCTGCCCGCCGCGACGAGCCGGGCGCCGCGGTCGCTCGCCGGGAGCTGGGAGAGGAACCGGCGCGCGATGCTGCCGGGGCCGAGCACCGCCCAGCCGGGTGCGGGAGTGGTCGGAGTGGAGTCGGTCATGGGGACCCTTTCGCGGCGTCATCGGCGTGAACGTTCACGGACCACGCTAGGCGGGCAGGAGGGGACGGGACAAGTGCGGTGCGGAACCTGAACGTGAACGTTCACCACGGGACGGAGGGCGCTCCTCCGCTGCTCGAACGGCCGGGCGGCCGGGCGGAGGGAGGGTCGCCGAGATCGCTTTCGATGCCGAGCGCCGTCTCGGTCTCGGCGAGCGACGGCCGCGGCCCGACCCGGAGGTCGCCGAGGGCGTCTTTCCGCAGGTCGCCGAGGGCGTCGTTCCGCCGGAACACGTCGCCGTCACGGACGGGCGGAGCACACAGGCAGCGGAGCCTCTGAGCAGCTCGCCTTCGTCGGGTCGCCACGAGTACCGTCCCGGGTGGGGTGCCTCAGCGGGACTCTTCATCGGGCGGGGTTGTCGGGACACTGCTCGCCGCGGGATCCCGCGGCCGGTTCTGCTGCGTGCGCGTGTACCGGAGAACCATCCCCAAACGGGACGATGGGCTTGGGGTTTACGTCCGGGCCGAGCGAGAGCAAGGTGCAACGATGTGCTCATGGACGAAGCGGCGACGGTAGAGCGCGCTGACCAGCTATGGCAAGCGGGCCGCCGAGCGGCTGCTCTTGAACTCTTGAAGGCTCAGGTACGCCGCTCCCCCTCCGATCCGGCGGTGCGGCTCGCGCTGATCGCGAGATACCGCGAACTCGGCGCTCCCGATCAAGCAGGACGCTGGGGACTCGCTTTGGATGGCGAGACTACGGACTTCGAGCGAGACAGGGCTGCTCGCCTGCTGGCAGGGGCAGGCCTTCGCGATCACGATCTGCCCGACTTCCTCTCCCTGCCGTCTCGCGATCTTCCCCAAGAAGCCCTCGAGCTGCTCGCTCTGGTCGAGCACTATCGCGCGCGGTTCAATGAAGAACACCCCTACCAAGCGCCGCCGCCGCGAGACCGGCTCGAATTCGCTGCGTTCGTCCTCTGGCTCGCCGCAGTCGGCCTGGCCGTCGTTGCCTCGATGATCGCGTGGGGTGGCGCAGTGCTCGACACGCAGATGACCGCCTTCGCTCGATGGTCAGGTGTCGTCTGCGTCGGCATCGCGGCCCTTGGCTTCGTTGCACAGGGATGGCGGTGTCTGCGCTCAGGGTCCCGCGTGCTCGGCTGGACCTGGCTCGTAGCAGCCGCGATCATCGCGATCGAACTCGCCGTCCTACTCCCGGCCGCGGCCCAGAACGCCGGAGAGCTTCTGTTCACCTGGGAGAAGTGAACCAACCGCACCACGCCAGGAACGCAACCACTGAGACACGCGGCGGCAGCGCTGAAGAGCGCCCCGTTCAGCCATCCCCTATTGGGACGCTGCCTGCTCTCCCGCAACTGCGCGGCGAGCGGCGTCCGCTTGATGGCGATACAGCGAGGCACGACTCCACCCGACGAGACGAGCAGCATCCTCAGCAGTGCGCCCACGCGCTCGCGCGTCCGCGGCGATCGCGAGCTTGTCCGCGACCACCGCAGGATCCGATAGGGGACGGCCGAAGCGCGTTCCGTTCGCACGTGCGGCGGCGATACCAGCGTTGACGCGTTCGACGATGAGTTCCCGCTCGTATTCCGCGAGTGTGGCGAGCATGTTCAGCATCAGCCGGCCAGTCGACGTCGACGGGTCGATGCCGTCCGAGATCGACCGCACCTGAACACCTCGCTCACGCAGCAGGTTCACCGTGTTGAGCACGTCGATCAATGACCGGCCGAGGCGGTCGACCCTCCAGACGACGACGGTGTCCCCGTCTTCGGCGTACTCGAGCAGCTTCTTCATCCCGCGGCGTTCAATCGCGGTCTTGCTACCTGACGTTACATCAGCGAACACATGGCGCTTCCGCACGCCGGCCGCGACGAGCGCGTCGACCTGCAACTGCGCATCCTGACTCGACGTACTCACACGCGTATAACCGAGAAGCCTCACGAGCTCAGTCTGACTCGGAAAGTCTCTGCGAGCACCCTCCTGAGACGAAGTACGCCAAGACAAGTTGTTGAGACAGTGAGAGGGCCGCCGTTCCGGTCGAGACCGAGCTAGGACGTGCTCCTGACTGGTTGTCTCAGAAAGCTAATGCTTCTCGACACGTATCGAGGGTTGAGTGCAAGAGCGCGACGAGGTGGAGTACGTCCTGCACGCAATCGACCGATCGTGACCCCTTCCCGCTGTCGCTGACTACGAAAATCCTTCTCATCCCACCCCGCGCGGTCAGCACCGACCACCAAGCACTCCCGAAACCACATCTTGCTAGCGACACACGAGGTTTCTCGTTCCCTCCAATCGAGCGGCGCCGCAGTCAAGCCCGATTTGGAGGCGTCTCCGGCCCACGGCTGCGCCAACGGCTACGTATCGAGCCGCAAGAGTCGAAGCGGTCTCCGCTTCGCAGCCCACCCCCTCGCCGGCTACCGAAAGATGGGCGTGTGACAGCGAGCGCTACACCGACCCGAGCGTGTTCAGTGCAATGATCAGATCGGCAAAGCACCTCCCCGACCACTCACGAAGCAGGAGCCAGATTGACACTCACCGACGCGCTAGGTGACCGCTTCGTACACGCCCGAAACGCTGCGCGCTCAGGCCACTACCAGCTTCTGCTTGGGGCCGGTGCGAGCATTGGAGCAAAAACGGCAAATGGCTCAGTTCCTGATGCTAAAAAACTTGTGGGACTTCTACAGAAGAAGTATCCGCACGCACCCATCTCCGATGGAACACGCTTGGAACGTGCTTACCAGCGCGCCATTCAAGCAGATGGCGCTGATAACGTCTGGCGATTCTTGAAGACCATTTTTCATCGAGCCAACCATGAAGCGTGGTTTACCGAGATAGCCTCAATGCCATGGCGTCGTACATGGACCCTGAACATCGATGACGCATTCGAGCGCGCATATGCTTTGTCGGACAGAAGAAAACGAGCAAGTCTTACTAGTATTAACTGGGTGGACGAATACATGGAAGCTAAAGGCCCCGAAATCATACACCTGCATGGTTCGATAGCTACAAAAAGTCCAAGCCCGCTAATTTTTAGCCTTAGTGAATATCACGCCGCAGCGGAGGCGCATGGCGTGTGGCATAAAGTTCTGCGTGGGGTACTATCGAGCGAGCCCGTTGTTATTGTGGGCGCACGAATTCTAGACGATACAGATATAGAATCCCTTGTCCTTAACGCGAGGCCACGGAGCGCTGCTCCTTCTATAATCGTTGATCCTTTCATCTCTCCCGAAAATGCGTTCGACCTGACCAGTGCCGGATACATTATATATCAAGGCAAGGCCGACGCGTGGATTGACGAATGGTCAGATCTATTCGGTCTCGACCCTGATAATCGCAGGTTGCTCTACGCAGACGTCGCAATCAATCTCCCGCAAATTGACGAGCTTAGGACTGACCGAGTCGTCCCGCCGCCTTCAAGTCATGACATTTTCACTGGAAGCGAACCTCTTTGGAGTGACGCTTGTTCTAACTTCATCGCACCCTTCGAATGGACAACAAGCGTCGTGCATCATATTGCGCAGTGGGCCGTTGACGAAACAGAGAACGTATTCGTCCGGGTGCTCTACGTTCGACGCCTAGCTGGAGTCACCGCCGGCCTCTACTCCATCGCAGTCGAAGTTGCGAAGCTTGGGATTCGGGCATTTCGCTTCAACCGATCTGTTCGGTTCAGTCCGCAGCTCGTCCTCGATATGTGCCGTGGCGCTGGGCCAATTGTGCTATTCATTGACGGCGGCTACGCATTCACTGATGATGTCGATCGCCTAGCGGCACTAGCAAACGAGGATCCAGATGTGAAGTTGTATATCGCGCTTGGCGATAGGCCCTCGAGCGCAAGCCTGATTGAAGATCATCTTTCTCCTAGTGTCTACTCTGTTTCCGTCGACAATGTTGCATTGCGCCGATCAACGAAAGATGCCCGTGAGGTAGTGCGCGTCCTCAAGCGAGAGGGTCGCGTAGAGCTACTGAATACACTCTCGCCGTCGCAACAAATTGCTCATTTCAACAATCGCGATATATTCAGCTCGATGAGCGAGATCGAAAACGCGGCCGGTTTTCGGGCACGTCTCGATCAAGAAATCCGGAGACTCGACACGAAGTGGCATCGTGATCTTGTAATACTCGTCGCGCTCGCGAAGCATGGAGGCGCCGAAGTCTCACTAACGGAGGCCGCGTTTGCTCTGAATACTTCGGCCGGGTCAATCATCTCAGCAGTAAGCGACAGCGATCACCTTGGCGCTCTCATTGAAGTCGATGAAGACATGCTCTTCGCTCGTCATCGCCTTCAGGCGGTTGACTCTTTGATTCGCAAGTCTGGCGGGGAGGGCTTCTTGACCTCGCTCGCAGACATGCTCGTTGGTCTTGCGGCCCTTCTTCCGCGTGGGAGCTATGGGGATCGGACGCGCGGCTCTGCACTCGTTCGTCATTTGATGGGCGCTAAACTCCTGCACGGCATCTACCCAACAACGGATATCGACTACCTATTCCAGCGAATTCGTCCACAATATGGCGACTGGAACGCTCGCTATTGGGAACAGCGGTCGATCTACGCACGCATTTCAGGCAATTTGGACCCCGCGGTCTCGTACGCTCAACAAGCGGTTGAGGTCCACGACGATGACTTCACTCGGAATACGCTTGCCGTGAATCTGCTCAGCAAAGCCGAGTTTCTCGCAGACCGTCAAGAGCCTGGGTGGGAGGAGTACTACCTTCGAGGCAATGCTGAGTTTGCGGCTGCAGCGAAGAATGCGCGGTCCACATTGGTGTCCCGATTCGCTAAGCTCTCAGCAACACTCGATCTCCTTTCTGCCCTATCAAAATCTTTCGAAATCAGCCGTTCTCAGGGTGACGTTCAGCAAATAATCGTGGATTGGTCTGCTTCATATGCAGATTACCGTCTGGCCCTTCCCAATATCGCCGGGTCCGAGCTAGTCCGGGACGCTGAGAAGTTGTCAAGACGTTTTTCGACGGTGGCTGATAATTGGGCAGCAGAGGCGCTTGCCCTGGGTGGGCTAGAGACCAGCAAAGAAAGTAGAAAGGACCGAGTAAGCCGTGAAATACGAGATGCTGCTTTGTCCTTGACGTCTCCGACATTGCTAGCTCAGCTAGCAGCTCGTGTGCGAGACCAGCTTCCAGCAGAGGATGCTCTGAACTGGGGCGGATTCAAAACTTTCAAATCGGCACTGCTAGTGGCGCTTCCAGATAGCAGAATTTTGCCCGAAAAGGGAGGTATCCTACTCCCCGCAATTATTCAGTCACCTTCTGCTCAAATGTTAGACGGTGCGGCATCGGTAGATAAAGCCGCCGTACTGGCTGCAATCTCCACGAGAGTAAAAGAACTCACTGAACCGATGGCGATGCATATCCTTGCCGAACTGGTGGCTAAGGATTTGAAAATTAGTGGAAAGTGGGATTGGGGTGGATTTAGGAAGTTTAATAAGGCCTTGACAGCGGCCGCTCCGGACGTGCAGATCGACACGACGCCGCCGATGTTCGTAGTCCCGCTGGACGACTTCGAGTAATTGATGGTGCGCGTCCCCGGCGAAGCTAAAGTGCGCTCGCGCCTGTGTCCCGCTTTGGCGGTGATCTCAAGGCCCAAGACTGAGGCTTTCGTCTTTTGCTCTCGAAGGTGAACGCCTAAGCGCCTGCCCGTGGCGCCGTCGGCATCGGTGAGCTTGATGCTGTAGTTAACTACTCGGCCGCCTAAGTCAGCTCGAGTAGTTCGCCCGGGGTGAAGGTCGCGGTGGTCCTGCCAGGGTCGATGTAGACGCGAACGGTCAACAGCTCGCGAGGCGTCGGAATGCTTAGGGGCTCACCCGGAGCGAAGGCACCGTCCGCACGACGGGAAGGATAACATTGCCAATGGTTTAGAGCCAGTGACTCTCGCATGTGCGTGCCGGTTCGGAATGCGACGCTACAGCGTACTCGGCGCAATCTCCTTCTGCCGAACCAGGGGCGAGTTGGCGAGCTGGCGGGGCTGAATCATCGCGGCCATGACGTCTCCAATAGGTCGGCCGACCACCACGCGAGTTCTATCAATAAGCTCAGTTGCTTCGTTGAATTTCCAGGCGAGTCGCGCGGCGAGCAGGCGAGCGTTCTCAGTGTCGTCCGCGCGGCGTGCCTCGGTGTTGATCCGAGCCTAATGGGACGCAGCTAGTCGCGCATGGTCATCGGTTCGACCTATCGGTGGGTCGGGCGTCGGGATCTCGTGGACGCGCTCAGGTGCCGGTGGCAGACTGACCTTATGGCCAAGCGTCGCACCAAGACCGTTCGTGCTGCGCTGATTTCCAATGGCATGGTGTGGTTTGGGTTTTCGCTGATGCTCTTCGCGATCGCCGGCGAGCAGACCTATGCCGCATTCACCGGTGAGTGGTTCAACGTGCTCGGGTGGGTGCTGATCGTCGCCGTGGCCGCCGGCCTGGCGGTCGTCGGCGTCATCGAGAACCGGAACATCCGGGCGGGGAAGAAGTACAAGCCGCGGCCTCGCCGCTGATCGCTACTCGGGCGCAGCCTCACCGGACACTACGGCGCGGGCGCGCTCGATGTAGCTGAGGCCGGCGGCGCGCAGCGCGTCGACCGTGATCTTGCGCTCTTCCCCGGGGGCTCCGATGACGGGCAGGGGCGTGGCGAGCAGGGCGACGTCGCGAAGGTCGTCCGCGAGGTCTTCGTCGTAGATCCCGGTGTCGCGGTCAGCGAAGGCGACGACCTCGACACCGGTCGTGAGTCCCCGAGCGGTGAGAGTGTCGCGGATGACGGCGAGGTAAGCGTCCTGGTACGCGGCGACGTCGCGGTCCCAGACCTCAGTGATGGCGCGGGAGAGCCGTTCCGTCGCGTAATAGACGTCGTAGCGGGGGTCGCCTGCATCCCTGGCACGGTCGAGGACCGCCTGGTGAATCTCACCGAGCTGGTCGTAGTGCTCGGCGCGCACCTGCTCCGGGTCGGACATTTCGGCGGCGATCGCTGCGATCCGGGCTGTCTCTTCGGCGGTGGTGTGCTCCTGCAGCATCGCCGCGGTGTCGACGTCGGTGGCGGCGGAGAGGTCGATCTGGTCCTGGTCGGCGAGGTCGAGGAGCCCGAAGTCCTCCAGGTCGGATTCGGCTGAGACGACGACGCGGACGGGAGTGGTGCGCCACTTCAGGGTCTTGTAGCCGCAAGCCTTCTCCTGGGCGAAGTGCTGCTCGAGCATCGCGGGGAAGCAGCCGCAGTCCTCGTGCTCGTCGTGGTGGTGGCCGATGCAGCGGTCATCGTCGCAGCCGCACTCATCGCCGGCCCACTCTGCGGCGGAGGGCGAGCCGTGCTCGCGTGCCCATTCGTCGGGGTCGATTTCCTGGGCGCGGAGGGTGCTGATCACGTCGGGGTAGAGCTTCATCGTGGGTGTCCTGTCTGATGAGGCGCGACGGCCGGCGGTCGCGACGGGTGCGAGCGCGTCCATCGTCGCATCCGGTCATGACACTGGCCGTGCTGCTGCTATGCGAGGTCCGGGGGTCGAGGGGCTTCTCCCTCTCATGCGGGCCGGCCCGGTCGGGGGCGTAGGGGTCGTTACGCGTCAGATTTGGCCGGAGCGGTTTGGGGGCGGATGGCATAGACGAGGCCGCCGATGATCAGCGCCAACGACACGGTCAGCAGCGCTGTCTGGAACCAACTCGGATCGATCACGGCTAGGACGTCACCTGAGGCCAGGCGCGAATAGGTGCATCTGAGGCCGACCGGCCACATCGAGGCTTCTGCTCGAGTCGTCGTCTCCACGCCGGGAAAGAGAACGCCGTACCAGGCGTAACAGGTCTCGGTGCCGTTGCGGACCTGGCCGTAGAGCTCGAAGAACCAGATCAGGAGTCCAGTGACTCCGGCTCCGATCGACACTTTCGGCCCGGTCGTCACAAAGGGTGCCTCTCTGCCATCACTGCGGTTTTCGCGTCCGTAGCCTAGCCACCGGTGAGAGCACAGGCATGATGCGGGTGCGTGGCCGGGGGGTTGAGGGGGTTCTCCCCCTCGTGCGGGCCGGCCCGTTTCGGGTCGGCCCGCGGCGCGCGCTCAGAGGGTGAGCGTGTGGAGGATCAGGGTCGTGGAGCCGATGGGCTTTCCGAAGTCGGTGTAGTCGAGGGTCGCGCGGCGGTTGCTGATGAGGTCGAGGGCGATCAGCTCCTCCTCGGACTCGTCCGTCATGTCGCCGGGCTCCTCGTCCCATTCGCGCAGCACCTGCCGGTCGGCGTCGAGGACTTTCCACAGTCCCCAGACGTGGGCGATGGGGCCGGTCGTTTCGTACTTGAAGACGAGGGCGGTCGCGGTGGGCCAGCCGTAGGCGGCCGCGGCGACGATCAGCGCTCGCGCTGCGGCGGCGGTCGCGTCGGCGTCGCCGGACGCGGCCGCGGCGTCGACGGCGACCTCGGCTGCTCGCAGCGTCGGGTCGTCCTGGTACGGGTCGAAGCGGTGGGCGGGGCGGGGTGCGATGGTCGTGGTGGTCATGGTCGGGCCTTCCTGTGCAGCAGTGAGAGGAGAGGAGGGGGCGGGGACCGGCTCGAGCCGGTCCCCGCCGGAGGGGCTAGCTGAGCCCTGCGGCGTCGGCGGGGGTGCTGTCGCCGGTGACGACCTGCTCGACCGGGGAGAGCGCGTATCCCCAGGCCGCGAGCTGGCGGAAGTGCTCGGCCGTGCGCTCGTCGCCGCGGCGCCAGGACTCCTTGCTCGTGTGCGCCTCCTGGCCTTCGAGGACGACGGCCAGCGCGACCAGGCGGGCCTTCGCGGGGTTCGCCTCGATCAGCGCCGCGAGAGCGTCGGCGCGGTAGCCGGAGGGGCGCTCGATGCGCAGCAGCGCGTGCGCGAGGTCGCTGCCGTTGCTCATCCCGGAGGACACCGCGAACCGGTGAGCGGTGAGACCGAGGGCGATGATGCGATCCGCGTCCTTGGGGAGGGTCTTGCGGGCGAGGAAGATCGCGATCCACTCGCGGCGCACCTTCTCGGCCGCGTTCCACGCCTTGTTGTTGGCGATGAGCACCTTCCGCTCCGCGGACTTCTCAGCCCGCTCCTCCTCGGCCTCCTCCTCGGTCTGCGGCTGCTCGGGGGCTCCGTAGGCGTAGGTGAATCCGGCGGCGGTGGGATCCTGAACCAGGAGCGTGACCTCGACCTCTCCGCGCCAGCTGGTGTCGATGAGCACTCCGCGTCCGGGAGCGGCGGCGACCTGCTCGGGAGTGACGCTCTTCCCGTCCTCGCCGCGCAGCTGCCGCACCGGCGTCCACGTCGCCTGGTCGCCGTAAGCGTCGGAGCGGGTGAGGACCTGGAAGCCGTTGCCGGTGTACTCGGCGGCGGTCGCCGCGAGGAGCGCCTGGTGCGCGGCCTCGTCGCGGAGGGTCTGCGCGGTGTGCTCGAACTGGGCCGGGTCGTGGGTGGCGACCTCGATCAGGGTCGCGCGGGCCTCCGCGTCGTCCTCGAACTCCAACAGCACCGCCGCCTGGTCCAGGGTCAGCTCGTGCTCGTGCAGAACGGACGTGACGGTCGCGGACTCCGCGACCGCAAGCCCCTTCTTCACCGCATCGGTCTTGGTGCCGGTGCGCTTGGCGATCGCTGCGGCGGACACGCCCTCGAACGCGAGCTGCGCCCACGCGGCGGTGCGGTCCGCGACGCTCAGCTCGGCGCGCTGGTCGTTCTCGATGATCTGCTGAACGATCCGGTCGGCGGTCGTCTCGTCGCCCTCCACGACGTAGACGGGGATGGTGGCGACTCCGGCCTCGCGGGCGGCGAGGGTGCGGCGCTGTCCGGCGCGGACGATGACGTTGCCGCGCTCGTCGCGGCGGGCGAGGACCGGGGTGATGACGCCGTTCTCGCGGATCGACGCGATGAAGTCCTTCGTCAGCGGGGCGCTGGTGCGGACGTTCGCCTCGATCACGAGGACGGTCGGGTCGATGTGCTGAACGGTCCCGGTTCCGGTGGTGATAGTCACGATGGTTTCTCCTCAATCGGTGTGTAATCATCAAGACGGCAGGCTCTGTGGTCCCGCACCCCGGTTGCGGGGCTTGTCCTTTGTCTCTTCCTGATCGTTTTTCTTTGCCTCTCCGGCGAGTGAAAACCAATTGAGTGGAGTCGGCGGAGTGACGCCGATCACGGGCGAAACAAGCCCGGAGGGCGCGTCCGGGATCGGTGGCACGCAGCCGATGGAGCGAGATAGGTTGAAACCGCGGAGAGGTGAAGAAAACCTAGAAACGCGCCGCGTAGCGGCTCCCGCCGGCGGTGTTCCGTCACCGCTGCGCGTGCGGAGCTCGCGCCCCGCCGGAGAAACGACGTCGATAGGCTTCGGGCAGGTGACGCTTGATCACCCCGAACGGGAGAACGACATGAACGCCGTGATCTACCGCATTCGATCCATCGCCGCATTGCTCCGCGCGAAGTTCACTACAGCGCCGGCGGCGCTGCCGACGGATCCGTTCGGGGAGCCGCCACGCGAGGCTCACGACCCGCGCTCGTACCAGGGGGAGTCGTGGAAGGCACCTGCGCCTTCCACGCTCAACTTCCACTGAAGCCGCACTCCCTCGGGGAGCGTGAGGGGTTAGCCCCTCACAGGCTGGCCCGCACCGTTCACCGACCTGACCGGCTGCTCGATGCCTTCGGCGCTGAACTCAGATCGACTGCGGTCGGATCTGTCCGCGATTGACGGCGTAGGCGGCACCACCTGCGATGATCCCGGCGACGAGGAAGGCCGGGAGCGGAACGAACCCGAACGCGGGGATGTACGTCGGTTCGGTGAGGCCCGCAGGAAGCAGCGGAACGCTGACCGCGATAGAGCTACCAAGAGCGGCCCCGATCGACTCGCGCGTGACGGTCAGCCGGCGGCAGGCGCGGCGGACGACCGCTCGGCTCGCGAGTGCACCGACTGCGCCGTAGGTGCCCACAATCGCCCCCAGGATGACTGTCACGATGAAGAAACCGACAAAACCGACGACGCCAATGGCGATCTGGTTCCCATCGCTGAAGTCGTTGTACGGGAACAGCAAGGAGACGAAAGGGGCGCTGTAGAGGGTCGCGACGATGCCTCCGAGGAACGCGCCCACACAGACGGGGTGTCTCTTCATCCACACGGGCACGTGTACTCCTTCGTTCCGAGGCTCACAGTAGCCCTGCCACAGCGGCCCTGCGCCTCCCAATCGGCCACTACACCCGCGGCGCTCGCGACCCCGGTGCGGGGACGCCGGGAAGCATGAAAGGGTCTCCCCTGACGGGCCGTCTCGCCGCCTGTCGTCGCCCTCGTGAAGGGTTGCCGCCCGTCGCGAATCACCTCCCGGTCATCCAGACTGAGCGACGTGACCGATCAGCGAAACGCCACGGGCTTGAAGCCCCTGGCTGATGCCGAATTCTGGCCCATCATCGATGTGCTCGGGGGCCGTTACCAGCTCCGGACGATCGCGGCCGCGGAACGAGAACTGAGCCGACGGCCGGAGCTCGAGATCCTGCGGTGGGCGGAAACCGCAGCGCTCAAAGCTCTCAAGCTGGACAGCGCGATCGACTTCGGGAAGGACACGTTCCGGGCACTTGGTGCAGTCATCGGCAAGGGGAGGACGGTCTTCGAGACGGTCCTTCGAGACGCCGACGCCTACGAACCGAAATGGATCAACGACAACTCGCAGAGCGTGCTCTTCATCGGCGGCGGCGCGATCGAACGCCACGGCGCTGACTCGCACGTCATCACGTCCTTCACCCCCCGGCACGCGGTACTCGTGAAGGAGCTGTACCCAGCAGGTCCTTGGGAGTGACGCATAATCGGCGGGTGGCTGAGCAAGAGTGGTTCTCGAACGAGGAGTCCCCGGTGATGAGCGCCTTCCTCGGCGCGTTCGTGGCGCGTCTGAGGCTACGCGCGGCCGAGTGGGACACGGACGTACGACCGGCCGACACCACCTTCGACGCCTCACTCGATGAGGTCTGGTGCGGGATCCAGGTTCCCGGCTTGTCCGGGGACTTCACCGCTCTATGGCTGGAATGCGCGGAGGACGACCACGGCATGCCCAAGCTGGAGGGGTCGTGGGGTGTCCGCGATCTCGTCGCCGACGACTACGGCAGCGACCCGATCCGCGACCTCACCGTGCGCGGCGCCCCGATTACGCCGGAGACGCTGGCCGATCTTGCCGCCCAGTGGTGTCAACGCCACCTCCGGATGGACATCAGCCGCGAAGAATGGAAGCACCGTCGCTGGACCCGCCACGACGACTTCGGCCGCGTGCCCCACGCGCGGCGACGTGGCATCCCGCTGCGCACGGTACTCGAGCGATCGAACGGCCACGCGACGGGCCTTCACCTGAAAACTCACAAGCCCGCCTGACGACCTGGAAGACGCCCGCGGCCTCCACGACGATCCGATTCCAGGAAGATCGCGCTCCCGATGAGGGTGAAAAAACCTAGAATCGCGCCGCGTAGCGGCTCTCGCCGGCGGTGCTCCGGCGCCGCTGCTCGAGGGGAGCTCGCGCCCCCGAACGGGGAGACGGGTGAGGCTTTGACCGTCTGCGCGACCGCAGTTCCGTCCGGCGCGAGAAAGCGGCCTGTGACACTCTGTGCACATGATGATGTGGCGTGAGACGGCGTCAGCCGAAGCGCAAGAAGATCTCGACGGCCTGCTCGATCTGACGATGACCCGCGCCGTCGAGGCTCTCGGAAAGCGCGGTGAGCTCGGCCCGTTCTCCGCCTCGATCGACACCGACGGGCGCAGCGTTCTGAGCATGGTGGAGCCGGAGCCGGGTCGCGGGAACAGCTCGTCCCAGGCGGACCTCGACGAGCTCCGGCGTGCAAGCAGAGAGAACCGGCAGTCGTTACGGGCGGTCGCGTACGTCAGCGTGGTCACGATCAGCGGGAGCGGTGACGCTATCCGAGTCGAGTCGGAACATCGGGAAGGCATCGCGCTGGTGGTCCTGGTTCCCTACACCCGGCTTCGTCTCCGCAAGCAACTGAAACTCGGCGAGATGCGCCTGCAGGCCGGCGTAGCCGACATCTGGGCGCCGGAGGTCTGACTTCCTCGCGACCGATGACCACGCATGACCGCGTGTCCCACGAGGAACGCGATGCCGAGCGTGAGCCAGGCCAGCAACCAGGCGAGCAAAGGACCTGCCGCCTAGCGGCTCCCGCCGGCGGTGCTCCGTCACCGCTGCGCGTGCGGAGCTCGCGCCCCGCCTCCGGCGGAACACGGGGGAGCGCGAGGGGATCGCCCCTCGTGGCCGGCCCGAAGGCCGGCCCCTCCCCCGCGCTACTCGGCGGGCGTCAGGAACGCAATCAACGCGGCAGCCTCGGCGGTGCCGTCGTCGTAGACAGGCATCCCGCCGGGTCCACACTCCCCCGGCAGTCCGAGCGTGTTGCGGGTGCGCGTGAGAATCTCCACGTCGGTCGCGGCGGCGTTCTCCGGGTCCTCGTCGCGGCTGGTCGCGAGGATGAGGGCGAGCTGGTCGGCGCTCGCGCGGCCGGTGTCGATGCGGGTCATGGTGTGGTCCTCTCAGCGGCTCAGGAACGGGGCGACGCGGCGGATCGCTGCGCGGCGGATCGCTGCGCGGCGGATCGCTGCGCGGCGGGCGTGAGCGACGCAGTGGCGGAACGAGCCGCTGGTGATGCCGTGCAGCTGGTCGGAGTGCCACGCCTCCCAGTCCCCGGACTTGCGGCGGGTGACGTGTACCGAGGGCGTCGTCGTGGGGTCGGTGCCCACGACGCGGACGTCGACCGCGCGGGTGCCTCCGAGCGTGAGGTAGGTCTTCGTGGTGGTCTGCAAGTCGGTGGTGGTCTGCATGGTGTGGGTGCTCCCTCTGGCTGATCGTTTTTCTTTGCCTCTCCGGCGGGGAAAACCGTTTGAGTGGAGGCGGCGCAGTGACGCCGATAGCGAGCGATGTGAGGGAGCGCAGCGACCGCGTTCGGGATCGGTGGCACGGAGCCGGTGGAGCGAAATAGGTTGAAACCGCGGAGAGGTGAAGATTCTCAATCAGGTTTGTCAAGCCAGCGGGGGTGGTCTGGCTCGGTTGTTCTTCCTTCTCTCCCAGCGTTTTTTTGCCTGGAAGGCACGTAGTGCCGAGCAGGGTCGGAGGTGGGAGCGCAACCCGGAGGGCGGAGGAGGAGAGGTTGTCGGCGCGATGTGAGGGAGCGCAGCGACCGCGTGTCGAGAACCTCGGAGGAGCCGGCCGCGCAGCGGCTTGCGCGGACGCCGGAGGCCCGTACGCTGCCGAAGGCTTCCAGGCAAAATGCGCGCAGCGCACAGCACCGCGTCGACCGGAGGTCGGCGTCCATGTCGGTGCCCGCGTCCGAGATCGTCTGCGCACCAGGAACGTGCTGCTCGATCGGGGTGCACGTGCGCTGTCTCTGTATGCAGTGCGTACCGCTGAGAAGCCGCATATCTCCGCGGAGCAGGCCGGTTCCGCCGCGCCACGGGTGCGAGCATGACCGTGGGAGGCCGGGATGCGTGACGCGGTGATGGTCGTCGAAGACGACGTCGAGATGGGCGAGCTCATCAAGCGGGGTCTTACCGGCGACGGCTACGACGTCGCCCTGTTCTCGAACGGGGTCGACGCGCTGAACGCGGCGCGCGACGCGGACTACGCCGCCGCGGTTCTCGACGTGATGCTCCCCGGAATGAGCGGCTTCGAAATCTGCCGGCACCTGCGCGCGACCGGCGCCACGCTCCCGGTGATCATGCTCACCGCCCGCGACGCCCTGCAGGACCGCGTGTTCGGCCTCGACGCAGGCGCCGACGACTACCTCGCCAAGCCGTTCCACTTCGAGGAGCTCTCCGCTCGCCTACGAGCCATGATTCGCAGAGAGCACCTCACGAATCGCGCGCCGGTCATGATCGGGAACCTGCGCATAGACCCGTACGCCCACTCCGCGACGATCGACGGCGCCGTCCTGCCGCTGAGTCCAAAAGAGTTCGGAGTCCTCCGCGCGCTCGCGGCGCGTGCCGGGGACTTCGTGCCGCGGGAGGAGATCCTGCTCGAGGTGTGGGGGTCGGCGGACTTCGTGGACCACAACATCGCGGAGCAGTACGTCAGCTACCTCCGCCGCAAGCTGGCCGCGGGCGGCGCGTCGGTCGAGATCCTCACCCGTCGGGGTGCGGGCTACCGGCTCGGGGGGAAGCCGTGAGCTGGCGGTCCCTGTCGATCCGGGTGCGGATCACGGTGTCGAGCCTGCTGGTCGCGATGCTGTTCTTCGGGATCGTCGCGGTCGTCGTGCGCGAGCAGCTCGATCACATCCTCGATGCCTCCACGATCGAGCTGGTCCGCTCGGGAGCGTCGCAGGCGCTGATCGAGGAGAGCCGCGACACCGCCGAGGCCGTCGTCGGCGGCGTCAGCACGACGCTCCTGATCGCCCTCGCGATCCTGTTCGTCGCGTTCGCTGTGACGTCCTGGGTCCTGGTCGGCCTCGCGCTGCGCCCCGTCGGCAGGATGCGCGCGATCGCCGACCGGCTGCGCCAGGGACGCTCCACCGAGCTGCTCCCGGTCGGGCCCGCCCGCGACGAGCTCTCCGACCTCGCCTCGACCCTGAACGCGCTGATCGCGGACCTGCGGGAGTCGGCGGACCGGGAGCGGCGGCTCGTCGCCGACGCGAGCCACGAGCTGCGCACCCCGCTCGCCGCGCTGCGCACCCGGCTCGAGCTCGCTGAGCGGGTCCGTGACGATCCGGCGGCTCTCTACGCCGATGTCGTCGACGCGCGCCGCTCGATCGACCGCCTGCAGTCCCTGACGGACGGGCTGCTGATCCTGTCGAGGATCGACGCGGGCATCGCTACCGGCGACGCCTCCTCGGCGGCCCTGCGGGAGGAGGTAGCCGACAGCGTCGACCGCGCCCGGATGCTCGCCCGCGAGCGGGACCTCGCGATCGACTTCGTCGCCCCCGCCTCGATCGTCGCCGCCCGGTACCCGATCTCCCCGACCGATTTCGGCCGGATCCTGGACAACCTGCTCGCGAACGCCGTCACTGCGACGCCCGACGGCGGCAGCGTCAGCGCGACCCTCGTCGAGCGCGCCGACGAGATCGTCCTCTCCGTCGACGACGACGGCCCGGGCGTCCCCGACGCGTTCCTCGCCGTCGCGACCGACCGCTTCACCCGCCCGGACGCCGCCCGCTCCCGGGAGGGCGGCGCCGGCCTCGGCCTCGCCATCGTCGCCGGGCTCAGCCGGGCCGCCGGCGGCGAGCTCCGACTCCGCAACCTCGCCCCCCACGGCCTCGGTGTCGACGTCCGCATCCCCGCGACGCAGCCCGACCCGACCTCTCGCAAGGAGAACCGATGATCGACCCCCAATCCCTCCTCGACGGCGCCGGCCCCTGGGCGATCGCCCTGGTCTGCCTGATCGCGTTCGTCGAGACGGGCCTGCTGATCGGGTTCTTCCTCCCCGGTGACACCCTCCTCTTCTTCACCGGTGTCTTCGTCGCGACCGGCGTGATCTCCCTGCCGGTGCCGCTGGTGATCCTGATGGTCGCCGCCGCCGCGTTCCTCGGCGACCAGCTCGGGTTCGTCATCGGCCGCGCGAGCGGGCCGCGGATCTTCGAGCGCAAGGACAGCGGGCTCTTCAGCCGCTCGAGCGTCGCCCGCACCCAGTCGTTCTTCGACCGGTTCGGCGGCTGGGCGGTCACCATCGCCCGCTTCGTCCCGGTCGTCCGCACCTTCGCCCCCGTCGCCGCCGGAGTCGGGAAGATGCACTACGCCCACTTCGTCGGCTTCAACGCCCTCGGCGCCGCCGTCTGGTCCACCGGCGTGATCCTCCTCGGCTTCTTCCTCGGGCAGATCCCCGGCGTCGCGGACTTCGTCGGGAAGTACATCGACATCGTCCTCGTCGGCATCGTCGTGATCAGCCTCGCCGGCATCGCCCTCACCTACTGGCGGCAGAGGAACCGCGCTGGCCGCGACGCCTGAGCGCCGCGCTCAACGGGTCGGGCGCGGTCGGCGGAGCGCGATCACCGCTACCAGCAGCATGAACACCGCGAGGGCCGCGAGCGTGACCGGGCCGGTGCCCAGGCCCAGGCCCTTCCGGTCGACCGGATCCGCGAGCCAGTCGCAGACCGAGGCGCCGAGCGGTCGCGTGACGACGTAGGCGGCCCAGAACGCGAGGACCGCGTTCCGCCCCGTGAACCGGTGCGCGAGCGCCGGCACCGCGATGACCGCCGCGAACAGGACCGCGGACGGCAGGTAGCCGAACCCGAGCGTCGACGCGGTCAGATCGCCCGCGGCCGTGCCGAGCGCGAAGGTCCCGGAGACGGCGAGCCAGTAGAACGCGGCGCGGCGCGGCGTCGTAATCGAGTGGATCGACAGCGTCCGCTCCGCCCGCCACCACAGGGCGAAGACCGCGGCGAGCGCCACCGCGAACCCGAGAGTCGAGACGAGGTACGGGACTCCGGCGACCACGTGCAGCACGTCGGCGGCCATCGTGCCGAAGACGCTCACCATCAGCACCGCCGTCCAGTACACCCACGGGATGTACCGGCGGGCCGCGAACTGCAGCGCGAGGGCCGCGAGGAACGCGAGCCCTGTCGCGCCGACCACGATCACCGGGTCGAACGCGGTCGCGAGGAAGTCCGACGCCGTCTCGCCCATCCCCGTCGTCAGCACCTTGAGGACCCAGAACAGCGCCGTCGCCTCGGGCACCGTCGAGGCGGCGTAGCGGCCGGCGAGGAGGCGGGAGCGGATCCGAGGGAGCGGAGGGCGGCGCTGATCGGTGAGATGCGTCATGCCGCCATGGTCGGGCAGTCTGCGGCACCCGGGGCTGGGGGCTTCGCCGGGTCCGTTGAACAAGCGCACAGCGACCCGCTCACCGGCAGCGCTGCCCGCTGCCTTCCGCCGTCATCTGGTCGGACGGTGCCCGGAGAAGCGCCGCCAACGGAACGACGGTGATGCAGCACGTTCGGTGTGCAGCCTGACCGCGAGCGGCGCCCAGACGATCAACGCCACCCCGGCGCCCAGGAGCAGCCCACCGACGGTGTCGGAGATCCAGTGCGCACCGAGGTAGGTGCGGCTGAGCATCATCGCCACCGTGTAGAGGGCACCGGCGATCCGGACCCACCACAGGGGGAAGACGATCGCGAGGACCACCGCGGTCGTGGCCGCGTTCGCGCTGTGTCCGGAGGGGAAGGAGCCGAAGTCGGCGTTCACGAGGATCTCCAGCGGCCGTGGACGCCCGACCGCGTTCTTGAGGATCTGCACCAGCAGCCCGCTGAGCGGCGCGGCGATCGCGAAGTACGTCGCAGCCCAGCGACCGCGCCAGAGCAGCAGCGCCGCGAAGACGACCAGAGGAATCACGATCGTCCCGAGGATCCCGCCGCCGAGGCTGTTCATCACCAGCGACGGGACCAGCCAGAACGTGGACCGGTGCTCGATGATCTCGTTCATCCAGGCGGTGTCGAACCCGAACGGCTTGTCGTGCTCGCGGTAGAAGATCAGCGCGGCCAGGAGGATGGTGAGCAGCACCGCGAGGCCCGCCGAGATCAGCGGCCATCGTCGCGCCGCCCGATACGCGATCGCACCGTCCGGTAGGGGTTCCCGGTTCGGCATCAGTGTCGTCCTCGTCTCTCGACGCGAAGCACGCCGCAGAAGTCCACGCTATGAACGAGCCGTCTGTGGCGGCGGCGGATTCCCCTGCATCCGTTGTGAAAGCACAGAGCCTCGACCCCCTCAGCTCGGTACCGACCTGATCGCGTTCGGGTACTTCGGGTCGTTGTGAGCAAACACAACGCAGCACGGCGCATCCCGAGCCGCCGCCCACTTCCCGACTGAGACTCTGCGGGCATGGACATCTCAACGACGGCAGCACCGTCCCGCGGCCGGCGGCTGCTCAGCAAGGTCCCCGAGGTCACCATCTGGTTCTGGATCATCAAGATCCTCTGCACAACCGTCGGCGAGAGCTTCGCCGACTGGATCAACATGGTCCTCGGCGTCGGCCTCATCGCGACCGCCGTGATCTTCATCATCGTCACCGCAGTCGTGCTCGCGATCCAGATGCGGCTGCGCCGCTACCTGCCCGCCGCGTACTGGCTGACCGTCGTCGTCATGAGCGTCACCGGCACCCTGCTCACCGACATCCTCACCGACCAGCTCGGCGTCCCCCTCTGGGCCAGCTCCCTCGTCTTCTCCGTGCTGCTCGCGATCGTGTTCAGCGTCTGGTACTCGAAGGAGCGCACCCTCTCCATCCACAGCATCGACACCGCCCCGCGCGAGGCGTTCTACTGGCTCACCGTCCTCGTCACCTTCGCGCTCGGCACCGCCCTCGGCGACTGGACTCTCGAGCTCACCGGCTGGGGCCCTGGCGTCTCGATCCTCCTGCCCCTCACGCTGCTCGCGATCGTCACCGGCCTCTGGCGCTACGGCGCGAACCCGGTCCTCGCGTTCTGGATCGCCTACATCCTCACCCGCCCCCTCGGCGCCAATATCGGTGACTGGCTCGGCCTGTCCCCCGACGAGCAGGGCCTCGGGCTCGGCACCTTCGTCACCAGCATCATCTTCCTGCTCGCGATCCTCGCCACCGTCGTCTACCTCTCCCTCAGCAAGGCCGATGTCGACAAGGGCGCATCCGAGCACTACACCACGCCAGTCGCCCGCGAACGCCGTTCACTCGTCGCCTTCGCGGTCCTCGCCGTCGCCGTCGTCGGGCTGCTCGCCTTCACCAACAGCCAGCCGCACACCAGTCCGGCACCGGAAGGCGCAGCCCCGGCCTGCGATGCGTCGGGAACGCTGTCCGCAGCTGACGCGAAGGCATCCGTTCAGACCGACTTCCCCTCCGCCGACGTGCAGAACTTCCAGACGATCACCGCCGACACCCTCGCCCTCGTCACCAGCGGCGATCAGGCCGGCGCGAAAGCCCGCGCCACCGACCTTGAGACCGCCTGGGACGACGCGGAGCCCGCACTGAGCGCCGCGAACTGCCAGACGTGGACCTACGTCGACCAGCAGATCGACCCCGTTCTCTCCTCCGTCCGCGCCGGCAGCCCCGACCCGGTTGTCGAGAAGACGAGCATCCAGGACCTGCTGACCACTCTCGCCGGACGCTGACATGAGGCGTCACGGTCTTCTTTTGCGACCCGAATCTGGCCTCCTCCGACCAATTGATCACTGCCGCCCTGCCCTGCCGCCGCCGCAGCGGCATCAGCGCGACTCAACACATCGATCGGAACCGGTCGGTGACAAATCGGTCCGCTATTGAACCCATGCTCGAGCTCGTAGACGCACTCCGAGCACACGGGGCTGCCGACCAGGCCGGCGTCCGCGAGGTGCTCCACCCAGGGGTGCGAGCACTCACCACAAACCTCAGCGAGCAGAACCCGGAACCGGGCGCGGCGCGAACGGCGAGCGTCAGCTCGCCGGCGCCACTGCGGGAGGCCGACCATCACGTGAGCGTAGCGAGCGCGCCACCAAGCAATCGCGCGCTTCGCCTCATCCGCATCGCCTCTGGCGTCCCGTTTGGGGATTCCCATACGGACGGTAACTAAGGATCTATCCGGCGGTGATCAGCTCGCCGGGCGCACCGAGAGACGCGAGGTCGACATCGCCCTGTGACGTCAGGAGCTCTCCGCTGATCCCGTCGTAGACGGCGGTGAAGACGTCCACCCGATGGAGGTCGAAGCCATAGGGCACGTCTGTTCTCTCCGCGGGCGCGTGCACGGTCAGCGCCCAGACCGGCTCGTCCTGTGCGACCCAGTAGTGGTCCGCGAGAGCGGGGTCATACGCGGCGAGCTCCTCGTACGTGGTTCCGACCGCGTAGATCGGGTACTGCTTCTTCTCCTCCGCACTGAGCGTCGAGAGGAGTCTTCCGGTGCCGTTGGCCAGGTCGAGCGCCGGGTTCGTCAGCTGCTGGACGTCGATGATCGGCCCCTCAGAGGCGGCGGCGGCGATGGGGGTGCCCGGCGGGCCCTGTGTCGGGACGGTGGGTGTCAGGGCCTCCGTCGTCTCCGTTGGTTGGGCAGGCGTCTCGGTGGAGATGGGGGTCATGCTGGCGTTGGCGTCGATGGTGACGGGGCCGGAGCGGATGCGCATCGTCGTGGAGGTCTGGGTGAGGCTGACGTCCTTGGTGCCCAGGACGTCCATCAGCCACTGCTCTCGTTCGCCAGCGGCGGCGAGGCAGCCGACGTAGGTCGTCGCGGGGTCCCCGCTGACGACCCACAGGGATGTCTGCAGACCCGCGGACTGGAGGTCGTAGGTCAGCGTGTTGCACGGCCCGTCGACGCTTAGCTTCGACCGGCCGTCGATGCCGATGATGCGAAGACTGACGGGGTGATCGAGCAGCCATCCGCCTGATCCTTGATCGCCGATGACAGCGGTGGTCTCGTAGACGGGCTTGGTCGCGTCTTCGGCGCTGAGCAGTTCACCCGGCACCTGCGCCGTCGACGGCGACCCGGGGCTGCTGGCGCTCGTCGCGCATCCACTGGCGAGGAGCGCCGCGGAGAGGCAGAGGGTACTGAGGGCGAGGGTTCTCGTGCGTCTGAAGGTCACTGGTCGACTCCGGTCCGGGTCGTGGGCGGGTTGGTGCAGTCGACTGTGGTGGTCAGGTCCGTGAAGATGTCGATTCGGCCGCCCTCCTGGCACACCTGGGTTCCTGCGAGGGAGAACAAGGCGGCGTCCGTTCCGTCTCCGTTGGTACCCGCGAGCGCAGCGCACGCCGCGGCGAGCGACGCAGTGGAGTGTTCTGCGGGTGTCTGGATCTCGCCCGACAGGGCAACGCCCTGCCCGTCCGCTTCCCAGCAGGTGACGGGCGCTGCGACCGGAGTGCCGCGCTCGGTCGTCACCGCCGTGAGGACTGCCGCGCTGAGGACGGCGCCGGCGATGCCGGCGAGCGTCACCGCCGCGGCCTGGCGAAGACGTCGGCGGCGGCGGATGCGGTGCGCGAGGCGTGCGCTGATGCGCTCGAGCTGCTCATCGCTCAGGTCACGACTGTCCATGGTCCTCTGTCCGTTCCGTCAGGGCTCTCGTCACCGATGCCCGTGCCCGCGAGAGGCGGTTGCGGACCGTCCCGCGGGACAGGCCGAGGGAGCCCGCGGCATCGCTGTAGCTGAGGTCGTCTTCGATGCACGCCGTCCAGATCGCGCGGTCCGTCGCGCTCATCTGCTCGACCAGACGTCGCACGTCCAGCAGCCGCTCGCTCGCCTCCGCGTCGACGCCGCGAGAGGCGGTGTCGTCGGAGAGGGGCAGGTGGCGTCGGCGCTGCTCGCGGCGATTGGTCGAGAAGCTGAGGTTGCGTACCGTGACCAGCAGCCAGGGCAGCACCGACTCCCCCACGATGCGCACGCCCGAGCGGCGCTGCCAGAGCAGGAAGAAGCTCTCCTGCACGACGTCCTCGGCATGACCGGCGTCCGCGAGGAAGCTTCCCGCGGCCCGGTAGACCGCGCGGCCGTGCATCCGGAAGAGAGCATCCAGCGCCGAAGGGTCACCGCCGCGAAGACGATTTACCAGCGTCACCTCAGCAGCACCGACCATCCGACATCACCCCCTCAGTAGTGAATGCCCTCAGAGCACGGTTTCGTCTCAAACTTCACGAACGAACATCGCCGGTCCCGCAATGCGTCTGTGACCGATCGCCTTGCGGACGCTCTCGGTCGCGAGCCGGTTGCTCCTCGTGGTGAGAGCCGCATCACGCCTACTCTTCTCCCGTGGGCGGACTCGAGCTGGGCAGCGGTCGAGGCCGTTTCTCGCCCATTGAGGGGAGACGCCGTGGTTGAAGGTCTGGACAGTTGGGATCCGAGCGGGCTCTCGCCGGACCGGCAGACGCCACCCCGCCAACGACGGTCGGTGAGACTGTCGATCGCGCTGGGCGCTCTAGCCGTCGTGGCGGCCGCGGGTTCTGTGGGTAGGTGATCTGCTGTTCGGAGTGCATGGCCCTTCCCACTACGTCAGCATCACCAACGACACCGGAGCCTCACTCACCTGGTCCTGCTCCTGGTCCGATCTTCACCTCGCCGCCGGGGAGACGGGTCAGCTGCGCATCCTCGACCAGCCCGACCAGGACTACGGCTGCGTCCCACAAGCAGCGACCCCCTTCGTAGCGGCGGCGCACAACAACGACATCTGCCCGTCACTGAACTCCATGACCGAGGGAAGGCAGTTCACGGCAACCGACTTCGCGAAGACATACCGCTGCCCGTAGCTGATGCGCGCTTGCGGCGTCGTTCCGAGCTGGCTCGACAGCTGTTCGGGATCATCGCGTCGGGCGGGCGCACCGAGAGCAGCTGTCGGCACGTCCCCCTCGGTCCGGAGGACGGCTAGACCGGCGTCGTACACGGGAGCGCAGAGAACGGCTGCAGCCGCGATCGTCGCTCCCGCGACGACGAAAGGGCGTCCGCGCTCTCTGGGCTCATCCACGAGCCCGGCCACGAGCAATGCGCTGTGGCCCCTGAGGGAACTGCGGCCACTCCATCCGGTCGCCCCAACCTCACGAGAAAGGGAGGAGCGGGGATGACGGCGGATGACCTGCTCTCCCTCAACCCGTTCCGCTTCCCTTCGGACGAGATTCTGCGTGTCGGTGAAGTGTCGCTGCGCGATGACCTCCCTGCGGGGCGCTCGCAGCCGCCTCTGTTGTTCCGGTTCTTGATCGATCCCGTGAAGTGCAGTGCATGATGTCCCGATGACCGTTGGAGAGCCCCCGCGACCGAGTGCAGCGACGCCCGTCGTTCTCGCCTTGGTCTTCGGCGGTCTCGCAGCCGTCATGGGAGCGGTTGCCTCCATCTACATGTGGGACCCGAGCGAGACGTGCCGGACCCGCGGCGGAGGCAGCCTGACCGGAGAGGGGTTCCTCTGGAACCCGCTGTGCTCGGACGGTTCGACCGTTCAGCCGACATGGATGACGTTGACGACTGCTGCGGCGTTGATCGTGGCTGTGACATGCGTCGTCCTCGCGGCCATCCGACGAGCTGAACGCGACGGACAGGAAACGGCGTCGTCCGACGTTCTGCACGACTTCTCGCGCCAGACCCTGCCGGAGGACAACCGGCTCCGCAAGCTGGGCGACGAATGGTGAGAGACGGCGGCTCCCAGGGGTTCTATCGTCCCGCCGTCGCGATGCGGCGTGCGTCGGTCCACGAATCGGCGTTTAGGTGATCGCTCGACGATCCCCATAAGGGACGCGCACAAGGCGCTCGGGTTCGCGAGACTGAACTGATGTCGGGGTTGCTGGTCATCGATCTCGTGTCGCGCGTGATCAGAGCCCGCCGCGGCCGAGCCGCGACGCACGAGAGGTGACGCGCCCGACGTCGGGAATCAGCACGCCTCATGGTCCACGGCGACGGAGGACCGGACGTCAACCAGCCGATCTGCGGCGTCGGCTCAGCGCCCAGACGAGCGCGCCCGCGAGGATCACCGCGCAGGTCAGCCCGGCGACGTGCAGGACGAGCGACGGCACGCCGTTCTCGGGGAGCAGGAAGCCGTACGGCACCCACCCGTCGGTCGCCCCGCGGACGAGCACGACGACGACCCAGACGATCGGGTAGGGCAGGACGACCCACAGCCGGCGCCAGGAGAGCGGCCCGCGGTCGTTGACGACGATGAAGTCGAGGAGGACGAGCGCGGGGAGCACCACGTGCAGGACGGCGCTGACCCAGGGCGGGGCCGTCCCGGTACCGGGAACGAGGGTGTTGTAGATCACGGCGACGACGATCGAGTAGGCCGTCGCCGCGCCGCGGACGTAGCTCAGCCACACGGGCGTCGGACGGCGGGCGAGCGCGACCGATCCGGCGACGATCAGCACCGCGCTCGCGAGCAGGCTGGTCTGGTTCGTGAAGTAGCCGAAGTAGTCGAACGGATTCGGGTCGCCGACCGCAATGCTCAGCGCATAGGTGTGGAGGATCACCGCGACGGCGGCTGCACCGACGGCGATGCGCGCTACACCCACGAATGGGCGGGTCGGTGCCGGGGAACTCATCGGGTCAGCCTAGGAGCCGTCGGGCTTCCTGACGACCCGCAGCAGACCGGCTGACAGCGGTCAGCCCGCCGGCACCGTCCGCATCTCCTCGCCCACCGAGGTGTGCAGATCGCCGCTTCGACTGGGGCTCTGCACCATCGATGACTCTGTCCGAGTGCGAATGACGGGGGTCCGTGTCACCCTGACTGCATGGGTTAACTCCCGGCCGGCGCTGGGCTCTGCCTCTCCCCTTCGTCTCTTCCCAGCCGGTGCAGCACTGACGGGATCGGGCAGGCTCGCCTGGCTAGCGCTACCGAGGGGTGGGTGCTTGCATGGCCCTCATGTCGACCCCATTCACGCCTCAGCCCTCCTCGCCCCGCGCGGAACCGCACGACAGCGCGATTTCAGGGCGGCTGAACTGGTTGCGAGCGGGCGTGCTCGGCGCGAACGACGGCATCGTCTCGGTCGCCGCTCTCGTCGTGGGTGTCGCCGGAGCGACGACCGCCACGGCACCGATCCTGACGGCGGGCGTCGCAGGGGTCGTCGGCGGTGCGATCTCGATGGCGCTCGGCGAGTACGTGTCGGTGAGCAGCCAGAGCGACAGCCAGCGCGCACTGATCGCGAAGGAGCGGGTCGAGCTGGCCGAGGATCCCGACGGGGAGCTCGAAGAACTCGCCTGGCTCTATCGAGCGCGTGGCCTGACCCCGGAGACAGCGCATCAGGTCGCCCGCGAGCTGACCGAGAACGACGCTCTGACCGCACATCTGGAAGCGGAGCTCGGATTGAACGAGGAAGCGGTCGCCAGCCCGCTCGCCGCCGCCGGCGCCTCGGCGCTGGCTTTCCTCCTGGGAGCCGTGCTGCCGCTGCTGGCGATCCTGCTCCCTCCGCCGGACTGGAGGGTTCCGGTGACCTTCGCCGTGGTGCTGATCGCCCTCGCCGCGACCGGATACATCAGCGCACGGGTCGGCGGCAGCCCGGCTCTGCGCCCGATGATCCGCATCGTCGTCGGCGGCGCTCTGGCCCTCGCGGCGACGTTCCTGATCGGCCTGCTGCTCGGCACGTCCGGCGCAGTCTGATGTCCCGGATCCTCGTCGTCGAGGACGACCCGCAGATGGGTGCCCTCGTCGAGCGGGGACTGCGGGAGGACGGCTACGACGTGCAGCTCGTCGACAACGGCGTCGACGCGCTGATCGCCTTCACCGCGGGAGACGTCGATGTCGCCGTCGTCGACGTGATGCTGCCAGGGATGACCGGGTTCGAGGTCTGCCGACGGATGCGGGAGTCGGGCAGCACCGTCCCGGTCGTGCTGATCACGGCGCGGGACGCCGTCGAGGACCGGATCTTCGGGCTGGACTCGGGCGCCGACGACTACGTCACCAAGCCGTTCCACTTCGGCGAGCTGAGCGCCCGGATCCGCGCACAGATCCGGCGCCGAGCCAGCGGCCCGCAGCCAGTGGTCCAGATCGGAGCGCTGCGCCTGGATGCCCTGTCCGTGCGCGCGACGGTCCGAGAGCGTCCCTTCGCGCTGAGTGTCAAGGAGCTCACGCTGCTGCGCTTCTTCGCCGTGCATCTCGATGAGGTACTGACCCGGACGGAGATCCTCGCCGAAGTGTGGGGGTCTACGGAGACGTTCGAGCCGACCCTCGTGGATCAGTACGTCAGCTACCTCCGCAAGAAGCTCGCCATCGCCGACACAGGCCTCCGGATCACGACCGTCCGCGGCGCCGGATACCGGCTGGAGCGCGCCGAGTGAGGCTGCTGCGCTCCCTGTCGATCCGCTCCCGGATCACCCTCGGCAGCCTCCTCGTCGCGCTGATCGGGGTCGGCGTGATCACCCTCGTGCTGCACGGGCAGGTCCGCAGCATCGTCGTCGCGTCCGAGGTGACCGTCGCCGAGGGCGACCTCGCCCCGTATCTCGCCGATCTGGGATCGGACCCGACCGAGACCCCCGACCCTCCGGCCGAGGGGATCCTGATCTTCGCGCGCGCTCCCGGCGGAGCGGTCCCCGTCGATACGATGCCGCACGACGTCCACGAGGTTCTGGAGCGCAGCACCGGCAGCGACGGCACCTCGACGGTGATGACCGACGAGGACGTCCGGTTCACGATCGTCTCCCGGACCCTGGACACGAGTGCGGGCACGTGGGAGCTGTGGGCGGCTCGCAGCGGCGCCGGCAGCGACCTGACCGTCGCGGCCCTGGACCGGACGCTGCTCGTCAGCGCCGCGGCCCTCGTGATCCTGTCCGCCCTCGCCGCATGGCTGCTCACCGGCGCCGCCCTGCGTCCGGTCGAGCGGATGCGCCGCACCGCCGCGTCGCTCGGCGACCGGCACGGCGGCGAGCTTCCCGTAGGCCCGGCGACTGATGAGCTGTCGGATCTGGCGGAGACGTTGAACGCGTTCATCGCTCGGACGCGGGACACCGCCGATCGGGAGCGGCAGATGGTGTCCGCGGCAAGCCACGAGATCCGCACGCCGCTGGCAGTCGTCATCACCCAGCTCGAACTCGCGCACCGGCACTTCGGCGACGCGGACGCCCTCGAAGAAGAGATCCGCGCCGCCGAGGGGTCCCTCGCCCGCCTGTCCCGCCTGGCGACGAACCTCCTGGAGCTCTCCCAGCTGGACGCCGCCCCGCCCGTCACCGCGCGCGCGACGGCGAGCGAGCTGGAGACCGAGCTGATGGACTCCGTCGACCGGCTGAGGACGATCACCGGCGGCACCGGCCCCGACATCGAGCTCGATACCGCGATCGAGCGCGCCGACGCGCCCTACCCGCTCTCGGTGAGCGCGTTCTCGCGGATCCTCGACAATCTCGGCGCGAATGCGATCGCCGCAACACCTCCTGCCGGACGCATCACCCTCCTCCTCGAGCAGCACGATTCCACCCTCGAGCTGAGCGTCCGGGACACTGGGCACGGCATCCCGGAGGAGTTCGTGCCGCACGCGTTCGAGCGCTTCTCTCGACCCGACGAGGCGCGCACCAGCCGCGACGGCGGCAGCGGGCTCGGGCTCGCCCTCGTCGCAGCTCTCGTTGACACCGCGGACGGATCGGTCACCATCGAGAACTGTCGACCCGCCGGAGTGAGGGTGACGGTCGTGCTGCCCGAGCGGTGACATGTGATACCTCGAACACGAATCGGGCTCCGGCGGGGAATCGGCACGCATCCCTCATAGTCGACACCAAGACTCCCCCGCGACGGTAGGAGCGCGCCCCCGGAAACCCGAGGTCGGCGCATGCGACACCGACCGGAGGGCGCCGCCGTGAGCACCACGATCCGACCGACCAACGCACCCGCACCCCACGCGCCGACCACGCTGCGGCGGTCGCAGGCCGACCGCGAGCGATCCCTGCGTCGGCGCCTGCGTTCCGCGGACGCGCTCGTCACCGCCGGCTGGGTCTCGGTCGCCCTCGCCATCGCGCTCTACCTCGCAGCCGGCGGGCCCGCGGAGGCCACCGATATCGCCGGAGCTCTCACGGCCGCAGGGATCGTCGCCGGCCTCGTCGGCACCGACCTGATCCTGGTCATGCTCGTCCTCGCCGCCCGGATCCCCTGGATCGATCGCACCTTCGGCCAGGACACCGCGATGGCGCTGCACCGTCGCCTCGGCAAGCCCGCCCTGTCTCTGATCCTCGGGCACGGTGCCCTGCTCACCGTCGGCTACGCCCTCACCGACGGGCTGACGCTGTGGAACGAGACACTCGCTCTGTACTCCGGCGCCGACATGCTCCTGGCGCTGCTCGGCAGCACCCTGCTGGTGCTCGTCGTCGTCACCTCCCTCGTCGCCGTGCGCCGCCGCTTCGCGTACGAGGCGTGGCACGCGATCCACCTCCTCAGCTACGCGGCGGTCCTCGTCGCCGTCCCCCACCAGCTCTCCGCCGGCCAGGTCCTCGCCGAGAGCACCCCGCAGCGCGTCTACTGGCTCGCCCTCTACGTCCTGGCGTTCGGAGCGATCGCCAGGTTCCGGTTCGCGGTGCCGGTCCTCACGACGCTGCGGCACCGGATCCGGGTCGAGGCCGTCGAGACGATCGCCCCCGGCGTCTTCTCGCTCCACCTCTCCGGCCGCGACCTCTCCCGCCTCGGCGTGATCGGCGGGCAGTACGCGATCTGGCGGTTCTGGAGCCGCGGCACCTGGTGGCATGCGCACCCGATCTCCTTCTCCGCCGTCCCGACCGACACCCGCGCTCGGATCACCGTCCGCGCACTCGGAGCCGGGACCGACCGTCTCGCACGACTGCGCCCCGGGACCGCGGTCTCGATCGAGGGGCCCTACGGGATCTTCACCGACGTCGCCCGCACCGCCCCGCGGCTCGCGATCATCGCCGCCGGCATCGGCATCACCCCCGCCCGAGCGCTCCTCGAGCACGGCGGCCTCCGACCCGGCGAGGCCACCGTCCTGCTGCGCGCCACCGACGACTCCCAGACCTACCTCTGGGACGAGACTCGGACACTGGTCCGCAGCAGCCGCGGCGCGCTGTTCGGGATGATCGGCCGGCGGCCCGCAGGGCTGGCGACGTGGATGTCCGCCGAGTCCGTCGCCCGAGGTGTGACGATCACCTCGGCACTGCCGGGCCTGCTCGAATCCGACCTGTTCGTCTGCGGTCCCACCGCCTGGACCGACCTCGTCGTCCGCGACGCGCGAGCGGCAGGCCTGCCCGACCGGCAGATCCACGTGGAGAGGTTCGACTGGTGAGAACACGAGCAGCAGTCGCCAGCGTCCTCGCCTCCCTCGCCGTCCTCGTCGGCGGCTGGCAGATGGGATCCGCCGGCGCCACCGGTTCCCCGCTCGCCACCGGAACGAGCGCCACCACGGCCACGGACCCGACATCCCCCGCGGCGACCACGCCGACCTCGGCCGGCGCCCCCGCCTCGACGACGCCCTCCGCCGGCGCGCCCACCGACCCGTCGGCCGGTACGAGCTCGACGGCCACTGCGAGCCCGTCCGCCTCGGCCGACGGCACGTGGACCGGCTCATCTGTTCCGACTCGCTTCGACGCTGTGCAGGTCGCGATCACCGTCGCCGGCGGGCAGATCACCGACGTCACGGCCGTGCACCTCACGGACAAGGACGGCCGGTCCGTGTCGATCTCGCACCGGGCCGCGCCGATCCTGCGTCAAGAAGTCCTCGCCGCCCAGTCCGCGAACGTGCAGGCGGTCAGCGGAGCGACCTACACCAGCGACGGGTACCTCACCTCCCTGCAGTCGGCGATCGACCAGGCCGGACTCTGACCGTGCACACGTTCACGACGATGGGCACCGTCGTCAGCCTGCGCGCCGCCGACGACACCCCGGTCGGCGACGTCGAAGCCGTCTTCGCCGACGCCGACGCCCGCTTCAGCCTGTACCGGCCGGAGTCGGAGGCGTCCCGGATCGCCCGCGGCGAGCTCGCGCTGACGGCCGCGTCCGAGCAGATGCGGACCGCCTACACCGAATCGCTGCACTGGCGAACGGCGACGGACGGCGCCTTCACCCCGCACCGGCCCGACGGGGTCATCGACCTCGCCGGAACCATCAAGGCGACCACCATGGCGCGCGCGGCCCGGCTGCTCGGAGACGGCGAGTGGCTCCTCGACGTCGGTGGCGACGTCCTCACCTCGCCCTTCGGCAGCTGGAGGGTCGGGATCGTGGATCCCGACGACCGGCAGGCACTGCTCTGCGTCGTCCCGCTCGGCGACGGGCGCCGCGCGATCGCCACCTCCGGGACGGCTGAACGCGGAGAGCACGTCTGGCGCCGACCTGCCGAGCCCGGTGACGTCCCCTTCGTGCAGGTGTCCGTGATCGCCGAGGACATCGTCACCGCCGACGTCCTCGCGACCGCGATCCTCGCCGGCGGCGTCGGGACGCTCGACACCGTCACCGACCGCTTCGACGTCGACGTCCTCACCATCGACGCCGCCGGTGCCCTTCTCGTGACCGACCGGCTCCGCCGCCTGATCGCACCGGCGAGCCGGCACACGTCCTGACTCCGCTCGGTCGGCTCCTCGCATATCGGCGGTGAAGCGGGGAGTCGGCTCGGAGGACGGGCGAGTGATCGTTCGAGGGCTCACACGAACACGTCCAACGGCAGAGCGCGCAGGGCGGGGCGCGTTAGCGTCACGAGGACAGCCCCCCTCTCGACCGAAGGCGCCCCCGATGAACGACTGGCAGATCAACGGCCTCCCCCTCCACCCGCTCCTCGTGCACGCCGTCGTGGTTCTGCTCCCCCTCGCCGCACTGATGCTCATCCTCGGCAGCCTCTGGCCGGCCGCCCGCCGCAAGTTCGGGATCCTCACCCCGATCATCGCCCTCGCCGCGCTGATCGCCGTCCCGCTCACCACGCAGGCCGGAGAAGCGCTCGAACGACAGACGGAGCCGTCCGCGATCCTCGAGAAGCACACCGAGCTCGGCGACCACCTGCTCCCCTGGGCTGCCGGCCTGTTCCTCGTCGCCCTGGTCCAGTGGCTCTGGTTCCGCCGCACGCGACGAACCGAGGACCGAGCCGCCACCACCCGCCGCCCCCTCGTCGGAATCGTGCTCGCCGTCGCAGCGATCGCCATCTCCGTCGGAGCGACCATCGACGTGATCCGCATCGGCGACTCCGGCGCACAAGCCGTCTGGTCCGACTCCACCTCGAGCACCAGCACCGATCAGGCACCCGCGCCCGACAGCGACGACGACTGACCCACCCGCTCTCGGGCACTGCCCTCTCCGGCTGACACCGCCCCCTCTTCGCAGGAGGATGGTGTGAGTGCCTCAGCACTCGACGCCATCTGCGAGGTCCTCGGCTGCCAGGTGGGCGACATCCTGACTCACGTGCCGGACGACGTCGGGAGCAGTACGGATCGGCTCGGTGACCGAGCGGCCCGCTGACACGTCGCACCTCGGTGGTCGACTGGTCACCGCGGGCGTCGTCCAGCTGGTGGCCGTCGTCGCGCTCAATGTGCTGGGGCCGATCGTGCCCGTCTGAAGGATCTCCGGCCCGAGCGCTCAGGGTCCACTGCGGTCCCCGATCTGTCGCCTCTGCTCTGCTGGGCGATCGCCGCGGCGGTGTTCCTCGTCTGGGCCTGGTCGACGGCGTGGCCGGCCGGCCCGGAACGCACCCGCGACCTCGCCCGCCACGAGGACCGGTCCCGGAAGCTGGTCGACTCGCTCATCATCGCCGCCACCTTCTTCAGCCTCGTCCTCGTGGTCGTCGCACTCCTCCGCAGCCAGCAGAAGGACCCCGTCGGATCCGCGGCCGCGATCCTCGCGGTCGTCGGGGTCGTCGCGGCCTGGGCGCTCGTCAACACCGTCTACGCCTTCAAGTACGCGCGCATGTACTACCTCGACGACCGCCACCGCTTCGACTTCGACCAGGACGAGGAACTGTCCTACAGCGACTTCGCCTACACCGCGTTCTCGATCGGGATGGCCTACAGCGCGAGCAGCATCACCCAGTCCTCCACCCCCTCACGCCGCGTAGCCCTGGCCCACGCCCTGCTGTCCTACTTCTTCGGCACCTTCGTCGTCGCCGTCGCCATCAACCGGATCACCGGCCTCACCCAGGGAGGGTGAGGAGCGCCGCACATCCTCAGGCAGGCGTGTCGGAGCTCGATACTGAGGTCATGGCATCACCGCTCGTCTCCGACGTCGCTCACTCCGGTCTCACCGTGGCCGACCTCGACGACGCGCTGGTGCTGTGGTGCTCCGGTCTCGGGTTCGTGCTCGAGCGCACCTTCACGCTCGACGCCGACGTCACGGCGGCGACCACGGGCGTCCGTGGAGCCGTGATCCGCGCAGCGACGGTGACCCTCGGCCCCCACCGGGTGGAGCTGCTGCAGTACGACCCGCCCCGACAGCTCGAGTCCGCCGGCTCGCCCGCGCAGGTCGGCACGGTGCACATCGCGCTCACGGTCTCGGACCTCGATCGTGTCCTCGAACTCTGCGCTGGACACGGCTGGAGACCGGTCGGGACACCTCACCGGATGACCGGTGGCGCCCGAGCCGGCACGCGCATCATCTACCTCGAAGGTGCCCTCGGCGGATTCCTCGAACTGATCGCGCCCCCGCAGCTCCCGTAGGCCGCGTCGGCCGATCGCGTCGAGGGCCCGATCTCAGCCCGCCAACCTCGCCATCCACTCCTCCACCGCGTCGGGCGTGCGCGGCATCGCCGCCGAGAGCAGGATCGACGACGTCTCCGTGACCACGAGGTCGTCCTCGATCCGGATGCCCAGGCCCCGCAGCTCGGCGGGGACCGTCAGGTCGCCCGGCTGGAAGTAGAGGCCCGGCTCCACGGTGAGCGTGTGGCCGGCCGCGAGCACTCCGCCGAGGTACGTCTCGTGCGGAGCGTGGTTGCAGTCGTGCACGTCCATCCCCAGCATGTGCCCGGCGCGGGAGATGCTCCACCGGCGGTGGTACGACGCGGACGGGGCCATGGCCTCGTCGACGGAGCAGCGGATCAGGCCGAGGTCGATCAGCCCTTCGGTGAGGGCTCGCCCGCACGCGTCCTGGTAGTCCTGGAAGCGCACTCCCGCGCGCAGGGAGTCGATGCCGGCCTGCTGCGCGCGCAGCACGATCGAGTACACGTCCCGCTGCAGCGGGGTGAACTCCCCGCTGACCGGGAAGGTGCGGGTGATATCGGCGGCGTAGAGCGAGGGCAGCTCGACGCCCATGTCCATCAGGACGAGGTCGCCGTCGACGAGGGGCCCGGTGTTCCGCGTGTAGTGCAGGGTCGTGGCGTGCGCTCCCGAGGCGACGACCGATCCGTAGGCCGGCCCCTGCCCCTCGACCAGGGCGCGGCGGGCGAAGGTGCCCTCGAGGTAGCGCTCGCCGCGCGGCATCGCGCGGGCGACCTGCCACGCCTCGAGGCAGTCGTCGAAGCCCCGCGCCGTGCCGTCGACGGCGAGCTGCAGCCGTCCGATCTCCCAGTCGTTCTTGATGAGGCGCAGCTCGTCGAGCGTCCCCTTGAGCACGAGGTGCGGTCCGAGCTCCGGCCCGCAGATGCTCCGCACCAGCTCGTCGACGCTCTCGTCGAGGGTGGGCAGGACGCGGATGCGCCGGGCCCGCCGCGCGGCCCGCTCCACGTCGCGGGTGAAGTCGGCCAGCGGCCGGGTCTCGATGCCCAGCGCCGCCTGCGTCTCGGCGAGCGACGGCCGCGGCCCGACCCAGAGGTCGCCGAGCGCGTCGTTCTGCCAGAACTCGTCGCCGTCGCGGCCGGAGGGAGCACGCAGGTACAGGATCGAGCCGGCCTCCCCTCCCGTCGTGTCGACGACGAGCACGCTCTCGGCGACTCCGTTGCCCGTCAGCCACACGTGGTCGGTGCCCGGGCGGAAGCGGTGGTCGCTGTCGTTCGAGCGCACCCGCGGCAGGCCGGAGGGGATGATCAGCAGCTCGGCGGGCAGCGCCTGCGCCAGTCGCGACCGGCGCTCCGCGGTGTAGGCGAGCACCGGCTCGTCGGGGTCGATCACCGGCTCCGGATCGGCCCAGCCGGCGGTCATGAACGCGCCGTCCCCGGGGAGCGGACTGCGGTTCACGGCCCTCGGCATGCTCCAGAGAGCGGACTCCTCGGCCCGGGCCTCCTCCACCGCGCTCACGCGCCCGTCCGCTCCAGCGCGTCGGGCAGCTCCTCGAGCCAGGCCGCCCGGTCGGCGTCGAGCGGGGCCAGCGGCAGCCGCCCCAGGCCGTCCGGCAGCGGGATCGCCGCGAGCAGCGCTCGCGTGTACGGGTGCAGCGGGCTCTGCCACACCGTCTCGGTGTCCCCCGACTCCACGACCCGGCCGCGGTACATCACGAGCACCCGGTCGGCGATGCGCCGGACCACCGAGAGGTCGTGCGAGATGAACAGCATGCCCGCGCCGGCCTCGACGCTGAGCGAGCGCATCAGCGCGGCGACGCTCGTCTGGGTCGAGGCGTCGAGGGCCGAGATCGGCTCGTCGGCCACGAGCATCCGCGGCCGCGCCGCCAGTGCCCGCGCGATGGCGATGCGCTGCTTCTGGCCGCCGGAGAACTCGTGCGGGAACCGGCTCGCCATCGCCGGGTCGAGCCCGACGCGGCGCAGCCAGTCGGCCGGATCCGAGCCCTCGGCGCCCCGGGCGAGCGCCGCCCGGACGCCGTCGCCGATCTGCTCGCCGATGCGGCGACGGGGGTTCAGCGAGGAGTTCGGGTCCTGGAAGACCATCTGCACTCCGGTCATCGCCGGACTGCGCCGACGGAGTCCGAGCGCGGGCACGTCGACGCCGTTCAGGCGAACATCGCCGCCGCGGCGCTTCTCGATGCCGACCACCGCGCGCGCGAGGCTCGACTTTCCGCAGCCGCTCTCGCCGACCAGCGCCACGACCTCGCCGGCCGCCACCCGGAAGCCGACCCCGTCGACGGCACGCAGCGGCGGTCGCCGCCCGTACTCGACCACGATGCCATCGGCCTCGAGAACCGCTCCCGCGCTCATCGCGCACCCCTCTCGACGTCGCCTGCCGTGGCCGCGCCCGGATCGTCCGCGGCGGCGGCCCTCTCGTGCCCCTCGACGAGCTCGGCGACCAGCTCCTCCGGGCTCTCCTCGAAGCTCGAGCCGGGCAGAGCCGCGAGCAGCGCCCGCGTGTACTCGTCCTCGGGTGCGGTGAACAGCCGCTCGCGCGGAGCCGACTCCACGACGAGCCCCTGGCGCATCACCGTCACCTCGTCGGCCACGGCGCTCATCACGCCGAGGTCATGGGTGACGAGCAGGATGCTCAGCCCGCCGTCGTCGACCAGCTCCCGCAGCAGCTGCAGCACTCCGGCCTGCACGGTCACGTCGAGCGCGGTCGTCGGCTCGTCGGCCAGCAGCACGGAGGGCTCGCACGCGAGAGCCACCGCGATCGCGATGCGCTGCCGCTGACCGCCGGAGAACTGGTGGGGGTAGCGCCCGAGGGAGGCCCGGGCGTCCGGGACCCGCACCCGCTCGAGCAGGGCCTCGGCCCTGGACCGCGCGGCCTCCTTGCCGAGACCGAGGTGGTGGCGCAGGTGGTCGGTGAGCTGGCGGCCCACGGTGAGCTGCGGGTGCAGGCTCGTCGACGGGTCCTGGAAGACCATGGCGACCCGGCGTCCGCGCACCGCGCCGAGCACCTGCCGGGACGCGCCGACGAGCTCCGTCGTGCCGTCGCCGGTGTCGTCGGCGAGGCGGATGCTCCCGCTGGCCGTCATCGATCCGGGCAGCAGTCCGAGCACCGCCAGGGCGGTCATGGTCTTGCCCGAGCCCGACTCGCCGGCGAGACCGTGGATGCCGCCGCGGCGCAGCGCCAGATCGATGCCGTCCACGACGGCGTGGCTGCGGGTGCGGATGCGCAGCCCGCTGATGGTCAGTGCGTCGCTCACAGCGTGGCGCCTCCTCCGCGGATCGTCTGCGACCGCGGGTCCAGGGCGTCGCGCAGGGCGTCGCCGACGAAGTTGAACGCGATGACGACGGTGAGGATGGCCAGGCCCGGGAAGACGCCGATCCACCACGCGTCGAAGTTCTGGATGGCGTCCGACACCATCGAGCCCCACTCGGCGGTCGGCGGCTTCGCGCCGAGCCCGAGGAACGACAGGCCCGACAGCAGGAGGATGGCCGTGCCGATGTCCAGGCTCGCGAGGACGAGCACCGGGCCGACGATGTTGGGCGCGATGTCGCGGACGAGGGAGCGCAGCGGCGAGAAGCCGAGCAGCTGTCCGGACACGACGTAGTTCGACGAGCGGAGGCCGAGCACGAGACCGCGGGTCAGCCGGGCGTAGGACGGCCACGACACGATCAGCGCCGCGAGCACCGCGTTCAGGAGCGAGGCTCCGAGCGCGGCCGCGATCACCATCGCCAGGATGACCGTGGGGAACGCCATCACGAGGTCGGTGATGCGCATCGCGACCTCGTCGACCGCACGGCCGAGGAATCCGGCGACGGATCCGACGATCGCGCCGATCAGCACCGACATCACGACGAGCAGCAGGGCGAGCGGGATCGTGACCCGGGCACCCCAGATCACCCGCGAGAACACGTCCCGGCCGAGCGCGTCGGTCCCCATCAGCGTGCCCTCGCCGGGCGCCTGGAGGAGGGGCAGGTCCTGCGCGAGCGGATCGTGCGGGGCGATGACGGGGGCGAGCACGGCGATGAGGATCCAGAGCACGCCGACGGCGGCGCCGAGGAGTCCGAGCGGCGCCGACCAGCGACCCAGGCGCAGGCGGGGGCGGCGCAGGCGGAGGCCGGGGGCGGCGACCGGGTCGAGCACTCCGGCACCGACGCCGTCGCGCGGACCGGCCGGAGCGCCGTCGCGCGGGTCGGACCGGGTGGTTCGCGGATCCGTCACGAGGCCAGCCTCACTCTCGGGTCGAGCACGCCGTACAGCAGGTCGACGATCAGGTTCACGAGCAGGTACATCACGCCGATGAGCAGGCCGACGCCCATGATGCCGCGCAGGTCGAGGTGCGACGCGGCCTGGTAGGCGTAGGAGCCGATCCCGGGCCAGCCGAAGACCGCCTCGACGAGCACGGTGCCGCTGAGCAGGCTGCCGAAGGCGAGGCCCACGACGGTGAGGATCGGGATGCTCGCCCCGCGCAGCACGTAGGAGAAGGTGACCGCGCGGTTCGGCAACCCCTTCGCGCGGGCGGCCCGCACGTAGTCCTGGTCGAGGATCTCGAGCACCGCGGTGCGCACGAACCGGGTCAGCAGGCCCACCGTGTAGAGCGTCAGGACGAGGACGGGGAGGAAGAGGTGCGACGCCGCGTCGAGGAAGGTGTCGAGCTGGCCGGCGAGCAGGGCGTCGACCGTGTAGAGGCCCGTCACCGTCGGCGGCGTGGTGAAGTCGCTGCTCAGCCGGCCGGATCCCGGCGCGATCCGGAGCTGGAAGTAGAGGACGTAGTAGAGGACCAGCGCGAGCCAGAAGGTCGGCACGCTGAGGCCGGCCAGCGACACGACGCGCAGAACGTGGTCGGAGGCCCTGCCGCGCCGGTAGGCGGCGACGGTGCCGAACAGCACGCCGATGATCACGCTGAGCACGATGGCGCCGAAGGCGATCTCGAGGGTGGCCGGCAGCGCCTTCGCCAGGTCGGCGACCACCGGGTTGTGCGTGGTGGTGGAGACGCCGAGGTCGCCGTGCAGCAGGTTGCCGAGATAGGTGAAGTACTGCACGACGAGCGGCTGGTCGAGACCGTACTGGGCGCGGAACTGCGCGACGATCTCCGGATCCTCCGCAGCGCGCTGGCCGAGGGCGGCCGCCACGGGGTCGCCCGGCACGAGGTTGGTCAGGATGAAGGTGACGAGGGTCACGCCCACCACCAGCAGCAGCGAGGTGAGCACGCGGCGGAGCGCGTAGCGGAGGAACGGGTGGGCCGCCCGGCCCCCGCGCTGACGCGGGGTCCGGACGGCCGTCGTGGTGGTGGACACGGACTACTGCGCGGCGAGGGCCGCGATGTCGATGGTCCACACCGCGTTGTAGACGACACCCGAGACGTCCTTCGCCGCGGCGATGTTGTTGCCGGGCTGGAGCAGCGGGATGAAGGGGCCGTCGGCGTTCAGCGCGGTCTGCAGCTCCTCGAAGCGCGACTGGCGCTCGTCGTCGCTGCCGCCGGTGGCCGCGGCGTCGGCCAGCGCCGAGATCGCGGGGGCCGCACCGTCGGTCCAGCCGGAGCGGAGGCCCACGACGTCGCCCGGGGTGAAGACGAGGTAGTCGCTCGGGTCCGGGTAGTCCGGGCCCCAGTACCAGAGGCCCATGGTCTCGGTGCCGTTGCGGTAGGCGTCGAGCTCGGTGGCGACGGGGGCCGGTGCGAGCTCGACGGTGATGCCGGCGTCCTTCAGCTGCGACTGGATGCGCTGCGCGATGGTCGGGAAGTCGATGCCGTTCAGGCTGATGTCGCTCGGGAAGTTGAGCGTCACGGACTCGCCGGCGTAGCCGCTCTTCGCGAGGTCCGCCTTCGCGGCGTCGAGGTCCTGGGTGAGCGCGCCGCTCTCGGGCAGGGCGCCGAGCAGCATGCTCGGGATGACGCCGGACGCCTGGGCGGTGCCGTTGCCGGCGATCGAGACGAGGTCGTCGTAGTCGACGGCCTCCTTCACGGCCTTCACGAAGTCGGGGTTCGACGTGATCGCCGAGACGCTCGGGTTCTGGTTGAGCAGCAGGAAGATCACGTTCGCCGACGGGTCGCTGGTCACCGCGACCGAGTCGCCGAGCGCCTCCGCCTGAGTGCCCGAGAGGTCCAGCGCCACATCGGCGCTGCCGCCCTCGACGTTGATCTTCTGGGTCGCACCCTCGACGTTCTGGATGACGACGCGGCCGTAGCCCGGGGCGTCGCCGTCGTAGTTCTCGTTCGCGGTCAGCACGACCTGCGAGGCGAGGTCGAGCGTGTCGAGCACGTACGGGCCGGAGCCGGCGGAGGTGGTGTTGAGGAACGTCTCGGCGGTGTCGGTCTCGTCGGTGGTGCCGCCGTTCTCCTTCACGACCTTCGAGTTCAGGATGCCGAGCGCCGGGTTCGCCAGGATCGCCGGCAGGGCGGGCGTGGGGTTCTCGGTGGTCAGCACCACCGTCGTGTCGTCCTTCTTCGTGACGGTGACGCCGTCGAGGAGGAACGAGGGGTTGCCCTTGAGGCCGATCACGCGCTGCAGCGAGAACACCACGTCGTCGGCGGTCATCGCGGTGCCGTCCGAGAAGGTGTGCTCGCCGTTCAGGGTGAGGGTGAAGGTCTTCGCGTCGTCGGACTGCTCGAGGCTCGCGAGGCCGTCGACGACCTGCGAGACGTCGCCGCCCTCGAAGGTGAGGAGGGTCTCGTAGAGCGCCTTGTCGACCATCTGGCCGGTCGGCTCGTACATGCGGCCCGGGTCGGCGGTCTTGAGGTCGAACGCCTTGTTGATGGTGAGCGTCGCGCTGCTGCCGTCGGCGGTGTCGACGCGGCCCGAGGAGCAGCCCGCCACCAGAAGGGCGAGGGAGACCGCCGCAGCGGCGATCACCACTCGCGTCGGGGCGGAGCGCGGGGTGCGGGTGGAGCGGACAACCATGGAGGCCTCCTGGCGAGGGTTCGGCTGGACGTGTTGCGAAACGATGGCACATCGCGACGCACTCCGTTTCCAGAGGGCCGCTATCGTGGACGAACTGCCGCCCGCAGCGACGAAGGAGTGGATTATGTCGATCACCGATCCGGCCGCCGGTGCGGTCGCTGGACAAAGCGCGGGCGGGCTCGACGACCTCAATCTGCGCATCCTCGCCGTCCTGCGCGAGAACGGGCGCATCTCGATGTCCGCCTTGGCCGAGCGGGTGAACGTCTCGCGGGCGAGCGTCTACAACCGGGTCGAGCAGCTGACCGCATCCGGCGTCATCACCGGATTCTCGGCCCTGGTCGATCCGGGGAAGGTGGGGCTCGACGTCTGCGCCCTGGTGTTCGTGACGGTGCATCCGCAGTCGTGGCACCGGTTCCGCGAGGGCATCCTCCAGATGCCCGACGTCGAGTACTGCTGCATCACGACCGGCGAGCACGACGCGATGCTCCTGGTCCGCTCGCTCGACATCGGCGGCGTGCACGACTTCGTCACCGGCGTGGTCGCGGCCCGGCCCGAGGTGAAGTCGGTGGTCTCGGTCGTCGTGCTCGACGAGGTGGTGCGCAAGGCCTACCTGCTGCCCTCCGACATCCCCGACCGCTCCGGATCGACGAACCGGCTCGGCATGACGCGGTTCACCACCGCGGGGAACGGCCGCGACGCGGCGCGTTGAGCGTCAGACCTCGACGCAGATGCTGACGTGGTCGTCGCCGTCGATCTCGAACTCCTCGACGAGCCGCAGCAGGCCCTCGCCGTCGAGCTCGACGCGGCTGCCGCCGGTGCCGCTGACCACGGTCCCGCCGTCGATCAGCTGGTGCACGAACGAGACCTGCAGGGCGTCACCCGTGCGCGTGCCCACGAACCGGCCGAAGGTCACGGTGTCGCCGACGTAGTCGCCCCACACCACTCCGTCGCGCTCGGAGTAGTGGAACCGCGACGGCGACTCCGGGTCGACCGCGCTGTTGGTAGAGGAGGTCATCACGAACTCGCGGCCGTCGAGACTGGGGGCGGTGGTGGCGTCGTTCACGTCATGGAGTATGCCGGAGAGGTCGAGGTGTCCTGGCCGCACGCCGGTTTCGTCTCGTTCTTCGGGTCCGCGACCCCCGGGGCTGGACGAAAGTGCCATCTGCGGGTCTCTCGACGGTCCATTCGTCTGCGATCCTCCGCCGCCCGTCCCGATCCACCGAGCGACTCCGGGATCGGACGGACGATCTCCGCGGACAGGCGGCGGCGAGGCGTCCGGACTTCCCTTGCCGCCTCGATACTCCATCGACTCGTCCGTGATCGGAAACTTTCCCGTACTCTCAGGACCCGTACGGGAAATGAACCGGGGGCTCATTCGCATCCGGTTCGAATTCGACATCTTGGGGGCGCAATGGATCCGCAGCAATCGGTGAACAGTGATCGCGCCGTGTGCGCCCACGCGAGGAGCGGCGGATGACCGGGTCGAGTGCGACCGGCGCCGTGGTGAAGCGCCCCGAGTCGCGGGAGTGGATCGACTTCGCCAAGGGCGTCGCGATCAGTCTCGTCGTGCTCTACCACTCGTCGTTGTTCCTGGGATTCTTCGGCCTCGAGGGGTACGTTCCGAAGCTCCGCACTGTGCTGCTCTACTTCCCCATGCCCGTGTTCTTCTTCATCGCGGGCCTCACGGCCGCCCGGATGCTGACGTGGACGTTCGCCGAGCTGTGGCGCCGCCGGGTCCTCGCGCTGGTGTACCTCTATCTGCTGTGGTCGTTCATCCGGGTCGTCTTCTACCTCATCGTCCCGTTCTCACGGTCGGAGGCCACCTCACCGACGGACCCGCTCAACGTGCTGGTGCTCCCCATCCTGCCGTCGAGCAGCTACTGGTTCATCTGGGCTCTCGCGATCTTCAGCATCCTCGCCTGGGCGATCCGCAAGGTGCCCCGGTGGATCCAGCTCTCTGTGGCCGGGCTGCTGTCCGTCGCGTCCACGACCACGGGCCTGCTGGACACCGACAACATCGGCTGGGACCGGGTGCTCCAGAACTTCATCTTCTTCCTCGTGGCGATGTTCATCCCCCGCACGTTCTACCGCTTCGCCGCCCGCGTGAAGGTCTGGCAGGCGCTCGCGCTCGCAGTGTCCTACATCGGCATCATCGCGGTGATCGTCGCCTTCGACGCCAACCGCATTCCGGGCGTCATCCTGATCGCCAGTTCGGTCGCGATCGTCCTGGGCATCGCCGGCTCCCAGTACCTCGTCAAGGTCCGCGCACTGAAGATCTTCGTCACCATGGGGCAGCAGAGCTTCCAGATCTATCTCCTGCACCTCTTCGTGATCGCTGTCGTCGTCGCGTTCGTCCCCCTGCTCGGCGAGACGAATGTCCCGACCGGCCCGGCGACGGTCTTCCCGTTCGCCCTGACGGTGTTCTCCCTCTGGGCGTCGCTGTTCCTCTTCCAGTCGCTGCGGCGCTTCTCCTGGTTGTGGGTGAGCCCGTTCAGCACCGGCAAGTCCCAGAAGAAGCGCCTCGCCGCCAAGGAGGCGAGATCGGCCGCGGTCCAGCCCACCGCGGTCGAGTCCGCAGCTCCTGTCGCCCCGGCCGATGAGCCCGCTGACGCGGGGACTGCGGGCAGACCGGAGAAGGACTGACCGGCGAGCACCTCCCGGGTGACTCCCCGGGCGACCCTTCTGCAGGCCCGAGTCGTCTCGGGCGCTGGTGAGTCCGCCTCAGACCGGGCCGGCCCGCGCTGCTCGGTCTCGGGTGAGCCGAGGGAGCAGTCGGACGAGGACGACCATGCCGACGAGTTCCACGAGGGTCTGCGTGACGACGACGACGGGCGCGAGCGACAGCGGTGCCGGGAGCGCGAGTGCGAGGGGCAGCACGACGAGCGAGTTGCGAGTCGCGCCGCTGAACACGAGGGCGCGCGTCGCGGGCACGTCGAGTCGGAAGACGCGTCCAGCACCCAGCCCCAGAGCGGTCATGACCACGAGGAATCCCGCGTAGAGCGGGACGAGAACGAGAAGCCGGCCGGCCGAGGCGCCCACGGCGCCGGACTGGGAGGCGACGACGGCGAAGAGCGTGGCCGTCATGAGCGGCACCATGAGCCCGAGCATCGTGGACTCGACGATCCGGCCGGACACGTGTCGGCGCGCCAGGGCCTGCACCAGCCCGGCCGCGGACAGCGGCACCACGATCAGCAGCAGGAACGCCCGCGCGAACGGACCGGCGTCGACCACCGCCACCCCCGCAGGACCGATGAAGAGCACCAGATACACGGGGAGGGGAGGATCTGCGCGAGCATCAGCAGCGGTGCGGCGGCGAGCAGCCGGTCGGACGCCCCTCCGGCGAGCCCGGCGAACACGATCACGTAGTCGATGCACGGCGTCAGGAGCACCAGGAGGACCCCGAACAGCAGCACCGGAGTGTCGGCGACGAATCGGGACAGCCCGTAGGCGACGAGCGGCACGACGACGAAGTTCAGCACCCCGACCGCGGCGAGGAAGCGGCCGTCGCGCAGAGACCGTCCGATCGCGGCGAACGGGACACCGAGGAACGTGGCGAACAGCAGCAGCGCGAGCACCGGTTCGATCGCGACCTCGAGGTGGTGCGCGGCGGGCAGCAGCAGTCCGAGAGCGGCGCCGGCGGCGATCGCGGCGAGGTAGAGCGGGATCTGGCGGTGCTCGAGCCAGGCGACGAGCGCTCTCACGACAGCAGGTCGGCGAGAAGGAGGGGCACGGGTGCAACGGTAGAGGCTCGCCGCCCGGCTCACCGACGTGGCCGAGACCACCCGCGAACCGCCGGCGCTGACCTGATCGCGCGTCGAGCGGAAGCACCGCCGCACAGTGAGTCCGCTGACGACCGCGACCTGGCGCGCCCGGGCGGATGATGGTCGGGTGAACCGCACCGATCGTCTCTACGGGCTCGTCGAGGAGCTGCGGGCGGTCTCGCCCCGGCCGCGGAGCGCGCGCCGTCTCGCCGAGCGGTTCGAGGTGTCGGTGCGGACCATCGAGCGGGACCTGTCCGCGCTGCAGCAGGCGGGTCTGCCGATCTGGGCGGAGCCCGGCCGCACGGGCGGCTATGTCATCGACGCGTCCGCGACCCTCGGGCCGGCCGGATTCACGGTGGAGGAGGCCGTCGCCGTGCTGATCGGCCTCAGCGCGCTGCAGCGCAGTCCGTTCCGGCAGGCAGCCAGGACCGCCGCCCGGAAGACGCTCGCGGTCCTGCCGGACGACGTGGCCGCCCGCGCCGGCGCGGTCGCGTCCCGGGTGCACTTCCTCGAGAGCGAGGAGGAGGCGGTCGTCCCGGCGGAGTTCGCGACGGCCCTCCGAGCGGATCGTGTCGTCCGGCTGCGCTACCGCGACAGCAGCGGCGCGGAGTCGGTCCGCGACGTCGAACCGCTCGGCTCGATCGGGAAGGAGGAGCACTGGTACCTGATCGCGTGGTGCCGGCTGCGGGAGGGGGTCCGGGCGTTCCGCGGCGACCGGATGCTGTCGGTCGAGGTGACCGACGAGCGGCCTCCGCAGCGCACCCTGCGAGCCGAGGACCTCGCGCTCCAGTACGGACGGCTGCGGTCCGTCGTCGACGACTGACCCGCTCCGGGGACGGCCGCCGCGGACCTCGCGGAGTCGCGGACGATCTTCGGAAACACCGACAGGACGGTGTCGCGACGACCGGCGAGCCTGGTGCCATCACCTCATCCCGGCCCTGAAGGAGCCCCATGTCGTTCACCTCCCTCCGCATCGTCACCGACGACCTCGACGGCCTCGTCGCCTTCTACGAGCAGGTCGTCGGCCGACCGGCCGAGCGCCCGGCGCCGGTCTTCGCGCAGTTCACGGGAGCGGGTGCGACCCTCGCGATCGCCCGCACCTCGACGGTCGCGATGCTCGACGGCGCCGTCGTCCCCGCGTCGAACCGCTCTGTCCTGCTCGAGTTCGAGGTGGCCGACGTCGACCGCGCCTTCGCCGAGCTCGCACCCCGGAGCGAGGACGTGGTGCTCCCGCCGAGCACCATGTCGTGGGGCAACCGCTCCACCCTCGTCCGCGACCCGGACGGGAACGTCGTCAATCTGTTCAGCAGGCCCGCCGGCTGATCGGGCGCACTCCGTCGGTCCGAGCACGCCCATGCCTGGCCGGTGGGACCCGACGGGGATCGCGGAGACCACCGGGGATCCTCTCTCTCGCGACGCGATCCTCCCGAGCGGGCGTGGCGTCGGGCCGAGCGCGACCGGTCTGCGGTTCGCAGGCGGGAGCACGGCGACTCCGTCCAGCGTGACGTCCCGACCGCACTCCGACCGGCGAGACGGCCACCCGCCGCCGGTGTCCTCGGCGGTACCCTCGCGGCATGACCTTCGTGAACGTCGGCACCCTCGGGGCCGTCCCCGGCAGACGCGACGAGCTCGTCGCCGTCCTCACCGAGCACAACGACGACCTCGTCGACGCCGGCTGCCTACTCTACGAGGTCGGGGTCGACGACGAGCAGCCCGACACCGTCTTCGTCGTCGAGCTGTGGGAGAGCGCCGAGGCGCATCGGGCCTCCCTCGCCCTCCCCCGGGTCCAGGCCGCGATCGCGACGGCGCGCCCGCTGCTCAGCGGCGCCTTCGGCGGCTACCGCTTCGACGCAGCAGGCTCTCCCCTCCGGAGCTGACTCGCGCCGAAGGCCTGCCGGCCGTCGGCACAGGCCGACCTGGAGTGAGCGGGCCGTCCGTCAACGGAAGACCTCTTCCTCTCCCGCCACCCCGACACCTCGAAGCGGAGCACCGTGATCAGCACGTTCCTCGTCGACCACGCCGCGCTCGTCCCGATCGCCTTCTGGATCGCGGTCGCGGTGGTCACGGCGATCGCCTGGCTGCTGCACCGGCGCGGCGCGGAAAGGTCTCTTCTCGTCCTCGCCGCGCTCGCCTTCGTCGTGGGGATCGCGCTGACCGTGTATCCGCCCGACGGGACGCCGCGGGTCTTCTGCACCGTGCAGTTCTCGGTGCCGTTCGACGGCATCGACACCCTCGCGAACATCGCGCTCCTGCTCCCCGGGGCCCTGCTGCTCGCGGTCGCGGTCGGCCGGCCCCTGCTCGTCGCCGCCGCCGTCTCCGGCCTGTCCGCCCTGATCGAGCTGGTCCAGGCGGGCGTTCCGGCGATCGGCCGCTCCTGCGACACGAACGACTGGTTCATGAACACCATCGGCGCAGTCCTCGCCGCGTTCCTCGCCGCCCTGATCCTCAGAGGGGAGAAGCGGCGCGGGCGTCGGCGAATGGTCCGCTGACACCGCCTGTCACGTCGCCCTGCTCTCGGCCGGGTGTCTCGGCGGCCGACATCAGCACGGGTCCGTCGATCCACGTCCCTGTGACGCGGACCTGCTCAGAGGACGGCCGACGCCACGGGTGCCGTCTCGGCGACGCCGAGGACGACCGGGCGCGACCGGGCGTCACCGGGTGGCGCGGTCGCGTCTGTCGACCGCCCCAGGAGCTGTCAAGTCTCTCCCCCGTCGGCCTCGGCGCTGCGCACGCTGGGGGCATGAAGCATCTCCTCTTCGCGAACAAGACGATGCTGGTCGGAGACGACGCGGCGGACGCTCTGATCGAGTACGGCGTCGCCCTCGCCGCGAGCAGCACGGCGGACCGCGTGGAGTACACCGGCATCGGCGGCGACGGCGGCACCGTGCAGTCGGTGTTCCTGCTCAACGCCGGCGCCGCTCTGGTCGCCGAGACCACTCCCTCCGATCTCCCGGAGCCGGACAACACGGCCGAGGTCGCCCGCATCCGCGAACGCACCAGGACGCTCACGGGAGTGTTCCCCGTGCAGCCGAGCGAGGACGACGTCACCTTCGACGTCGAGCTCGAGCACGGCTTCGGGCACTGACCGGCCCGCCCATGCCCTCCCTCCACGCCCCCTGGCCGACGCTCTGACCGGGGACACGGACGACGCCGAGGTCCGTCGCTGGGCGGCGTCCCGCGCCCCGCTCACGCCGGGGACGATCGCCGTGCTGCAGGCCGTCGGCTTCATCAGCGCAGCGCAGCGGGTCCCCGCCGACACGGCCCTCGCTCTCCTGCTGACGGCGGCGGAGCACGACCGGCGCGATCCGCCCGACGTGGCTCGCGATGTCCTCGCGCGCCGCCATCCCCTGGCCGATCCCGGTGACGATCGCGGCGCGTCGGTGACCCCGTGATCACCGCCCTTCCAGAGCCGTGGTCGGTCCGCCGCCGGAGGCGCTGTCTCCCGAGTCCGCGACGTGAAGCGCACCGCGCGCCGCCCGCCCCGCGCGCTGGATGCGCGCCCGCACCAGCCGCTGCAGCAGCGCGGGGTAGAGCTGAACGGCGATCGTCGACCCGAGCAGCCAGGCCGCGCCGCCCGTCGCACCCGTGACTGTCGCGGCGAGGGCGAGCGCGACTCCGACGGCCGTGCACGCGACGTGCACCGCCTCGGAGCGGCGGGTGTGCTGATCGAGAGCGGCCAGCCCCGCGCGCGTGCCGTCGAAGCCGCGCTCGCGGGTGACGAGGCGGTTCCACCCGACGACGTCGAGCAGCCGACCGAAGACGCCGACCCCGAGCGCTCGCAGCAGCGCCGGCTCGCGGCGACCCACGTCGAACCAGGACTGCTCGAGCGGACGCGTGCGCCCGCCGAAGGTCAGTGCCGCCCAGCTGGTGAGGACCATCTGCGCGACCGCGGCGAAGACCGGATGCGAGGGTCCGATCGCGGTCCAGCCGGCCGCGAGGAGGGCGGCCGCGAGGACGGTGGCGACGAGGATCCGGATCACGTCCGCTCCCTCCTGCTCGTGCTGCTGTGCTCGAGGCCAGTCCAGCAGATCCGCGGCATCCGTGCGCCGAGTCCTCCTCCGGACGCCCCGCGCCGGGCATCCACCGCCTACTCGGCAGCGCTTCCTTGACACCGCCGCCGGCCGGTCATCATCATGCAGTCACGACCGGCGGCGGCGCGCCACCGGCGTCCCGACAGGAACGGTGCACCGATGCCCACCATGCTCTTCGTCAACCTGGCCGTCGCCGATCTCGCCCGGGCGAGGGCCTTCTACGAGTCGCTCGGCTACTCGATCAACGAGGGCTTCAGCGACGAGAACGCCGTCAGCGTGGTGATCAGCGACACCATCACCGCGATGCTGCTCACGAGGGAGTTCTTCGCCGAGTTCACCAGCAAGCCGATCATCGACGCCACCACCTCGACCGAGGTGCAGCTCGCCCTCAGCGCCGACAGCAGGGAGGAGGTCGACACCCTCCACGGGAAGGCCCTCGCCGCGGGCGCGACTCCGGCCGGCGAGCAGGACCACGGGTTCATGTACTCGAAGAGCTTCGACGACCTCGACGGCCACCACTGGGACTTCGTCTGGATGGACCCGGCGGCCGCGGCGGGCGGTGCGCCGGAGCTGTCCGTCGAGGAGATCCGGGCGAACACGACGCACAGCTGAGTCACGACCCGCGGACTCCGAGCGGTCGACGTCCACGACCCGCGACGGCGCGCCCGCGCAGTCACACTCCGTCACGATCCGGCGCGCACTCCCCTCGGCCTGACAGGCTCCCGGCATCCGCCTTCAGGGCGTCTGGACAGGAGCACACCGTGACGATCACTGCACCGGCGACCACCGCGACCACCGCTGCGGCGACCACAGCGACCACTGCGGCGAGCGCCGCGACCTCGACCCCGGCGCCCGAAGACCGTGCCTCCGCGGCGGCCGGCTTCACCACGCGCCAGGTGCACGCCGGTGCCGCGCCCGACGGCGCCCACGGAGCGCGCGTCACGCCCGTGCACCTCAGCGCCGGCTTCGTGTTCGACAGCTTCGAGCACGCCCGCGAGCGGTTCGCCGGCGAGGACGAGGGCTACCTCTACACCCGCAACGGGAACCCGACCACCGAGGAGGTCGAGCGTCGGCTCGCCGATCTCGAAGGCGGCGCCGAGGCGATCCTGGTGGCGAGCGGCCAGGCGGCGACCGCCTCCGCTCTCCTGGGGATGCTGCAGGCCGGCGACCGGGTGCTCTCGTCGCGCCGCTTGTACGAGGGCAACCGCGGACTGCTGGTGCAGAACTTCGGTCGGCTCGGGATCGGCGTGGACTTCGTCGACGACGCGTCGGACCTCGGCGAGTGGGAACGGCGGATCGGGCCCGACACCCGGGTCCTCTTCGGCGAGCCGATCCCGAACCCGAAGAACGATCTGCTGGACCTCCCGGCGCTGGCCGCGATCGCGCATCGGCACGGGCTGCCGTTCGTGGTCGACAACACGCTCGCGACCCCGTACCTCCTCCGCCCGATCGAGCACGGGGCCGACGTGGTCGTGCACTCGACCAGCAAGTTCCTCGCCGGGCACGGCTCCGCCCTCGGCGGCGTGATCGTCGACGCCGGCACGTTCGACTGGGCGGCGCGCCCCGCGCTCTTCCCGCACCTCAACCAGGAGGAGCGGTCGTTCGGCGGCCGCAGCTGGACCGAGCAGCACGGCCGGCGCGCCTTCGTCTCGTACACGCGGGACATCGTGGTCTCCCGCCTCGGACCGACGCCGTCACCGCTGAACTCCTTCCTGCTGCGGCAGGGCGTCGAGACGCTGTCGCTGCGGGTCGAGCGGCACTCCGCGAACGCCCTCGCCGTCGCCCGCTTCCTCGAGGGGCGGCCCGAGGTCGTGTCGGTCGACTACTCCGGCCTGGAGTCGAGCCCGTCGTTCGCCCTCGCGCAGCGGCTGCTCCCCCGCGGGCAGGGCTCCGTCTTCTCCTTCACCGTGGCCGGAGGCGAGGCGGGCGCGGCCGCCTTCATCGACGCCGTCGAGCTGTTCAGCCACATGACCCACCTCGGCGACGTGCGCTCGCTGGTGCTGCATCCCGCGTCGACCACCCACGCCGGACGCACCCCCGCCGAGCGCGCCGCCGCCGGGATCCACCCCGGGCTCCTCCGGCTGTCGATCGGGATCGAGGACGTCGACGACCTCCTCCGCGACCTCGAGCGCGGGCTCACCGCGGTGCGCGAACGCGCCCTCCCCGCGCTCGCGGAGGTGTGAGCGTGGCGCGCCGTCAGCACTTCGGCTGGTTCTTCTCCCGGGGCTTCGGACCGCAGGGATGGGGGCACCCCTACCGGGAGTGGAACCACGACTGGACGAAGCCCGGCCTCTACCAGCAGTCGGCCCGCGAGCTGGAGCAGGCCGGCTTCGAGCTGATCGTGATGGAGGACGCCGTCTCGCTCGGCTCCCCGGAGACGCTCGACCTGCGGGTGCGGGGAGCGTACGGCGGGCCGAAGCACGATCCGCTCCTCCTGGCGCCGTACCTGTTCGCAGCGACCGAGCGGATCGGGCTGGCACCGACGATCAACGCCGGCATCACGCCCCCGTACCTCGCCGCCCGGCAGGCGGCGACCCTTCAGCACCTCAGCTCCGACCGCTTCGGGATCAACCTGGTCACCGACGTCGGCAGCGCCCGCCACGTGGGGCTGGAGCCGCTGTCGCACGACGCGGCCTACGACCGGGCCGACGAGTGGATGGCGGTCGTCCGCCGGCTCTGGCACAGCTGGGGCGAGGGCGCGCTGGTCGCCGACCCCGGGTCGGGCCGCTACGCCGACGGCACCCGGATCGACGCGTTCCGGCACCGCGGGGAGCACTTCCGCGTGGACGGCCCCCTCAACGCCGTCCCCTTCGAGAACGGCGACCCGATCGTGGTCTCCCCCGGCGGCTCGCCCCGCGGGCTGGCCTTCGCCGGCACGCAGTCGGACGTGCAGCTCGCTCTCGCACCGCTGGAGGCCCGGGCGGTGCGCGACTACCGGACGCGCGTGCTCGCCGCGGCCGAGCAGCACGGGCGGACGGCGGATGACCTGCGCGTGCTCTTCGTCGTGAAGCCCGAGATCGTGTCGAGCCCGGAGGAGGCCGCGCGCGTCGTCGAGGCGTCGCGCCACCCCGACGAGGACGCGCTGCGGCGGATCGCGCTCGGCTGGTCGAGCGACCTGGAGACCGACCTCACCGGGCTGAACCTGGACCTCCCCGTCCCGCGGTCGGTGTTCGGCGAGCACGTCTCGCACGGCACCATCGCCGGCCTGTACGGCGGCACGGAGGACGCTCCGCTGCGGGAGCTGCTCACCAGGAAGGCGCGCAAGGGCCGCGTCGCCGAGCGCGCCGGCTTCGTCGGCACCGCGGAGGAGTTCGCCGACTTCGTCGAGGAGCTCGGCGACGACGGCGGCAGCGACGGGCTCCTCCTCTCCGGGGACCTGCACCCGGTCACCCTGCACCGGATGCTCGACGACCTCGTCCCCGTCCTGCGCCGCCGCGGGATCCTCCGCGACGAGCTCGCTCCCGGCGGGACCCGCGCCAACCTCTTCGGGACGTAGGGGGGGGGTCCGCCCCGTCTCACTCCGGATCCTGCGACCGGCCGGGCACCGGGCGGAAGGATCCGTGCTCGATCTCGTGGGCGAGCTGCACCGCCTCGACACGCGAGGCCGCCCGGTCCACCGCCGGCGGCCCGGCCTCATCGGGGGTGCAGAGGGAGCGGAGGCGCTGAATGACGGCTCCTCGCCACTGTCGTGCGATGCCGCCCGCCTCGGTGCTCCGCCGTCCCACCTCGTCGAGTCCCCGCGAAGGCGCTCCGCCGTTCACACAGCGGCCCGCACGGCTTCGAGCGCCTCGAGGAGGAGGGGACGCGGCATGGCGAAGACGAGACGCACGTGGTCGGCGTAGCCGGCGCCGCACAGGCGTCCGGAGGTGAGCGTCACTCCCGCCTCGCGCTGCAGGTGCTGCGCGGGATCGGCGAGGCCGAGAGCACCCAGGTCGAACCAGGCGAGATACGTCGCCTCCGGGGTGCGGTGCCCGATCCGGGGCAGCTCGGAGGCGAGGAAGTCGGCGATGAGGCGCCGGTTGCCGTCGAGGTAGTCGACGACCTCGTCGAGCCACGCTCCGCCCTCCCGGTAGGCGGCCGTCGAGGCGATCACGCCGAGATTCGAAGCGCCGTGCTGCACCGCGAACCCGAAGCGCGAGTAGACGTCCTCGTCTGCGTCGTTCGTGGTGATCAGCTGCGCGGCCTTCAGGCCGGGGATGTTCCACGCCTTCGAGGCGCTCGTTCCGGTGACGGAATGCCGGGCGGCCTCCTCCGAGACCGAGGCGTAAGGGATGTGGGGGACGCCGTCGAACCGCAGCGGCGCGTGGATCTCGTCGGCGAAGACCCGCCCGCCGTGGCGCTCGACGACAGCGGCGAGACCTTCGAGCTCGGACCGCGGCAGGACCGAGCCCGTCGGGTTGTGCGGATTGCAGAGCACCAGGGTGCCCGCTCCCTGCGCGAAGGCCTCATCGATCCCGTCGAGGTCGTGCTCCCAGCGGCCGTCGACGATCGTTCCCGGGACCTCGATCACCTCGCGTCCGATGGCCGACAGGTAGGTGAGGAACGGCATGTAAGCGGGGGTAGGCACGATCACCGGTGAGCCGGGGCGGGAGAACTCGGTGACGGCCACTCCGAGCGCGGCCATGACATCCGAGACGGAGTGCACGCGGGCGGGGTCGACCGTCCACGCGTACTGCTCAGCGAGGTACTCCGCGGCGGCCTCGCCCAGCTCGCCCGCAGTCGAGGGGGACAGATAGCCCAGCACGTCGCCGGCCACGGCGTCGTGGAGTGCCCTCCGAACGGCCGGCGCCGTACCGAAGTCCATCTCGGCGACCCAGGCTCCGATGGTGCCGGGGCGGAGGCTCCACTTGCGGCTCGTCGGGCGGTCGAGTCGTTCGCGCGTGAGCGAGTCGAACAGGTGCATGGGAGTCCTCGGGGAAGCGGGCGGAGGGCGCCCCGCTGGTCGATCGGGGCGCCCGAGGCGGGGGCGGCTCAGCTGTTGTCGAGCGGGAGCCCGGGCGGGTTCACCAGGGCCTCGTCCACGGCCTCGTCCTGCAGGCCGTAGGCCGACAGCCAGTCCTGGTACTGACCGTTCCCGATGAGGTAGCCGAGGGCCTGGGCGATCGGCTCGGCGAGTCCGGAGTCCTTCTTCACAGTCGCCGCGATCAGCCCGTCGAGCGATTCGCCCGCTCCGGAGAACGTGCCGGCGTTGCGGGTCGGGTCGGCGCCGTCCTCCAAGATCCGGTTCTGGTAGACCGTCGTCGGGTTGGGCCCGAAGTAGGCGTCGATCCGGCCGGAGCCGAGAGCGAGAGTGACGGAGTTGGCATCGGGCAGTCGCGTGATCTCCAGGGACCTGCCCTCGGACTGCAGACGGGCCTGCCACTCGAGCAGGATCTTCTCCTGGTTGGTGCCGCTGCTGACCGCGACGGTGAGTCCGTCGAGGTTCTCGTAGTCGCCGTCGAACTCCCAGTCGTTCGAGGCGAGGACCTGGAACGCGAGGGTGTCGGCGCGGTAGGAGGCGAAGTCGTACTTCTCCTTGCGCTTCTCCGTGACGGTGATGTTCGAGAAGCCGACGTCGCTGCCTCCGGTGTCGATGCCCACGAAGAGGTTGTCCCAGGTGGAGTTCTCCACCTCGGGCTGCAGCCCGAGGACGGCGGCGACGAGGCGGCCGAGATCGGGCTCCGAGCCGGTGAGGGTCTCGGTGTCGGTCCCGGTGAACGCGAGCGGAGGGAAGCCTGCGGGGAGAGCGCCGACGCCGATCGTCAGGGTCCCGCGGTCGAGGATCTCCTGCGGCAGCGTGCCGCGGATCTCGTCGACGACCGGCACGTCGATGTCCGTCTCGGTCGCCGCTCCGTTGGAGAGGGCACCCACGGTGACGGTGGTGGTGCCGGAGGCGGCTCCCGGGGAGGCCGGGTCGGAGGCGGCGGCACCGGAGCAGGCCGCGAGGCCCGTCGTCAGCGCGGCGGCAGCGAGAAGCGCCCCGACTCTGGTCCAACGAGTGATGTGCGGTCTGGTCATGATTCGATTCCTGTGTCTGTCGTGCGGATGGAGAGGAGGAGGAGTGCGGGGGCTCAGCCGAGGACTCGGCCGAGGAAGTCGCGGGTCCGCGGATTCTGCGGGCGGTCGAGGACCTCGCTCGGGCTGCCCTGCTCGACGACGAGGCCGTCGTCGACGAACACCACCCGGTCGGCGACCTCGCGGGCGAAGCCGATCTCGTGGGTCACGACGATGAGGGTGCGGCCGCTCTCGGCCAGCGACCGGATGACCTGCAGCACCTCCCCGACGAGCTCGGGATCGAGAGCCGAGGTCGGCTCGTCGAAGAGGATCACCTCGGGGTCGAGCGCGAGCGCACGCGCGATGGCCACGCGCTGCTGCTGGCCGCCGGAGAGCTGCCTCGGATAGGCCGCCGCCTTGTCGGCGAGACGGACGTGCTCGAGCAGGGCGCGTGCCCGCTCGCGGGCCTCCGCGGGCGGCTGCCCCTGCGAGATCGGCGCCTCGGTGACGTTCTCGAGGATCGTCAGGTGCGGGAAGAGGTTGAAGCTCTGGAAGACGAAGCCGATCCTCGCCCTCTGGCGCAGGATCTCCTTCTCGCGCAGCTCCTTGAGCCGACCGCCGCGCAGCCGCACCCCGATCAGCTCGCCGTTCACGGAGACGAACCCCTCGTCGAGCTTCTCGAGATGGTTGATCGCCCGCAGCAGGGTCGACTTGCCCGAGCCGCTCGGACCGAGGATGACCGTGACGGTGCCCGCCTCGACGCGCAGGTCGACTCCCCGGAGCACGGTCCGGTCGCCGTAGGACTTGGTCGCGTTGTGGATCTCGATGGCGGCGGTCATCGCGCACTCCTCAGGCCGGCGAGCGAGCGCCGCACCCGCTGGAGGGGCGTGGGCGCGAGCTCCCGGTGCGCGCCGCGGGCGTAGAAGCGCTCGATGTAGAACTGCACGACCGAGATCGCCGAGGTCAGCACCAGGTACCAGATCGTCGCGACGACGAGCAGGGGGATGATGTCCGTCGGGTACGTGCTGCTGAGGTTCTGAGCGACCCCGAACAGGTCGAGCAGCGAGACGTAGAACAGCAGCGAGCTCGCCTTCAGCAGGCCGATGATCTGGTTCACGTAGGCGGGCACGATCGAGCGGAGCGCCTGCGGGAGGACGATGCGGGTGAACTGGCGGCGCTGCGGGATCCCGAGCGCCTTCGCCGCTTCGTGCTGCCCCTGATCGACCGCGAGCACCCCGGAACGGACGACCTCGGCGCTGTAGGCGATCTCGGACAGGCTCAGGCCGATCACGCCGAGGGCGAGCGGAGGCAGCAGCGACAGCGTCGGCACCGACCACTGCGGACCGAAGGGGATGCCGATGCCGACGGTCGGATACAGGTTGCCGAGATTGAACAGGAAGATGAGGACGAGGATCAGCGGCACCGAGCGGAACAGCCAGATGTAGACCCAGCTGAGCGTCGACAGCACCGGATTGCCCGAGAGCCGGGCTACGGCGACGACGATGCCTCCGACGAAGCTGATCACGGCGCTGATGGCGGTGGCGAGGAGCGTCAGCTGCAGCCCCTTCAGGATCGCCGGACTGAAGAGCCAGGTCCCGACCTTCGGCCACTCCCACGACGGGTTCGTGAAGAGGGTCTGTCCGGCGTTCAGCAGGAGCACGAGGACCAGTGCGGCGACCACCCAGCGCACCGGGTGGCGCAGCGGCAGCACCGGCCGCTCGCCGAGTCGGGCGAGGTCGATGCCTCCGGGAAGGGGGCCGGACGTGTCCCGCTGTCGAGGCGGCGCGATCGTGCCGCTCATGAGGCACGCCCCGTGACGCCACCGCGCAGGCGTGCTCCGCCGTCGGGCAGGGACGCGGTGAGCTGCGCGAAGGAGTCGTCGTGCGCGGTCCGGATCCTCGCGACGTCGAGCGGCCGATCGGTGAGCGTCCGCGCATAGCCGTGCAGGACGACCACCTCCGGAGGCTGGGTCACGTCGTAGAGCGGTGTGTAGCCCGCGGTGAGGTAGAGCCGCTGCGCCTCCGGCTGGAGCGGCCCGGTCGTGAGGTAGACGGTCGAGTAGCCGAGCCGGCGGGCCTCCGCCTCGAGCTCTGCGACCACGCGCAGGGCGAGTCCCTGCCGACGGTGCGCCGAGGATGTCCAGATGCGCTTGAGCTCGGCGGTCGTGTCGTCGAATCTCTTCAGCGCGCCTCCGGCGATCGCGGTGCCGTCGCGCAGAAGCAGGACGAAGGATCCCTCCGGCGGGGCGAACACCTCGCTCGGGTAGCGCGCGAGCTCGGCCGATGCCGGCTCGCCCCAGGCGGTGCCGTAGCGGGTGTCGTACTCGCGCTCGAGCTCGTCGAGCAGGGGCCGGGCCCGCGGGTCATCGGCCCGCACATGGACGAACTCGTCGGCCGCGACGGTGTCAGACGAGGACACGAGCGGCCTCCTCGGCGGCCTGGGCGGCCGCGGCGTCGCGTCGAGCGACCTCCTCGCGCACCAGCGGTATCACGTGGCGACCGAAGTCGAGGGTGTCGTCGACGTAGTCGTAGCCGCGCGCCGAGATGATGTCGACCCCGAGATCGACGTAGTCGAGCAGCGCGGCGGCCACCGTCTCCGGCGTCCCGACGAGGGCGTTCGAGTTGCCGCGCGCTCCCGCGGCGACTCCCGCCCTGGTCCAGAGCGCGCGATCGAAACGGTCGCCTGCGGCGGCGATCGCGAGGAGGCGCTGCGAGCCGGTGTTCTCCGGCGCGGCGAGGCCTCCGGGGGCGGTCTCGCGGGTGCGCGCCTCGATGCGGCGGAGGATCCCCTCCGCCTTCTCCCAGGCCTGCTCCTCGGTGGCCCCGAGGATGGGTCGGAAGGCGACCTGGATGCGCGGCGCGACGTCGCGGCCGGCCGCCGCCGCCGCCTCCCGGATGCTGCGGATCTGCTCGGCGGTGTCCCGCAGCGGCTCGCCCCAGAGTGCGTAGACGTCGCTCTCGGCGGCACCGACGGACAGAGCGGCGGGAGAGGAGCCTCCGAACGAGATCTGCGGCCGAGGCTGCTGCACCGGCCAGACGTCGCTGACGAACCGGGAGAAGCGGTAGTGCTCCCCGACGTGATCGAACGGCTCACGGGTCGTCCAGACCTGCTTGACGATCCTGATGTACTCGGCGGTGCGCGCGTAGCGCTCGTCCTTGCTCAGGTAGTCGCCCTCCGCGGCCTGGTCCGCGTCCGACCCGCCCGTGATCACGTGGACGCTCAGGCGGCCTCCACTCAGCTGATCGAGGGTCGCGAAGGCTTTCGCCGCGACCGTGGGGTAGGAGACGTTGGGCCGGTGCGCCAGCAGCAGCTGGATGCGCTCGAGCCGCGACGCGATGAAAGCGGCGGCGACGGCGGGGTCGGGGGCTCCGGAGTGGTAGGCGAACAGGATGCGGTCCCACCCGCTGTCCTCATGAGCCGCGGCCAGACGCACCGTGTACTCCGGGTCGAAGCTCGCGCCGCTGCGTGCTCGTGTCTCGCTGCCGTCGTTGAGCGCGGCGATGCCGAGGAATTCGATGGGCACTCGAGGCTCCTGCCTGTCGGGGCGCACCGTTCTGCACGCCGTGGGGGCCGACGCTAGGGTCCGCGGCCACCCGGCTCCAACCCGCCGCTACACACTTCTTCACATCGTCACGAGTCGTCACAGAGCGGCGTCCTCACGGGGGAAGGGTCATCGTGGACGCATGTCAGCGCCATCGGACGGGACCCGCTCCCTCGTGATCGTCGGGGGAGGTCCCCGCGCGGTCGGGGTCCTCGAGCGCCTCGCCGCGAACGCCGCCGAGGACGCCCTCGGGCCGGCCGCGCTCGTCGTCCACGTCGTCGACCCGTACCCCGTCGGCCCCGGCCGGATCTGGCGCTACGAGCAGTCGCCGCTGCTGAAGCTCAACTCGCTCGCAGCCGACGTGACGATGTTCACCGACGCGAGCGCGACGATCGAGGGGCCGGTGCGCCCCGGACCCTCGCTGATCGAGTGGGCGGAGGCGGTGCGGGCCGGCCGGATCGCGCTCGCAGAGGGCGACGAAGCCGTGCGCCGCGAGCTCGACGGGCTCCGCGCCGACAGCTTCCCCACCCGCCGGCTGCAGAGCCTCTATCTGCGCTGGTTCCACCGGGAGGCGCTCGCCGCTCTCCGCCCTGACGTCGAGGTCCGCGAGCACGCGGCGCGCGTCGTCGAGGTGCTCGGCCGCGACGACGGTGCGCAGCGGGTCGTCCTCGACTCCGGCGACGTGATCGAGGCGGACCTGGTCCTGTTCTCGCTCGGGCACAGCGGCGCTCTGCCGACGGTCGACGAGACCCGGCTGGCCGGGTTCGCCGAGCGCCACGGCCTCGCCTACCTGCCGCCGTCGTTCACGGCCGACGCCGACCTCGGATCCCTCCGCGCCGGACACGACGTGATCGTGCGCGGCCTCGGCCTCGTCGCGGTCGACCTCCTGGTGCTGCTCACCGAGGGCCGGGGCGGCCGCTTCGAACGGGACGACGCCGGCGGACTGCGCTACCACCCGTCGGGACGTGAGCCGCGCATCCTGATCGGCAGCCGCCGCGGGGTCCCCTACCACTCGAAGATCGGCTCGACGCTCCAGGGAGCCGCGCCCGAGCCCCGCTGGTTCTCGGCGTCCGTCGTCGAGGAGCTGCGCTCGCGACACCGCCCGCTCGACTTCAGCGAGGACGTCTGGCCCCTGATCGCCCAGGAGATGCTCTGGGGCTACTACCGTGAGCTCTTCACCGGGCACCCCGACCGGGTGAGCACCGACTGGACGCACTTCTCGGAGGTGTTCTCGCGGCTCGACCCGCGCGCCTCGGTCCTCGCCGGCTCCCGCGGCCCGCGACCCGAAGCGGGACAGGGGTACGCTCTCCCCGCACTCGGGGCCGACGCCGAGCGGGTCCTCGGAGATGCGCGGACCCTGACCGCGCTCGTCGCGGACACTGTGCCGGACAGCCTCGACAGGCTGCTCCTCCCCGATCTCGACCGCCCGTTCGCCGATGTGCGGTTCGCCGACGGCTCGGCGCTGCAGGAGGCGGTGCGCGCCTACATCCGGGACGACCTGGCTCTGCGCAGCGGGCAGGAGCACAGCGCCACGATGGCGCTCTTCCTCGCGCTTCTGCGCAGCCACTTCCTCGTCGCCGATCTCACCGCGTCCGCGAGGTGGACGCCCCGCTCGCGGATCGAGGATCTGCACGGATGGTGGCTCGGCTGGTTCAGCTTCCTCGCGAGCGGGCCGCCCGCGCACCGTCTCGAGGAGCTGCTCGCACTCTCGGACGCGGGCGTCGTCGACTTCCTCGGCCCGGGCATCCGTGTGGAGACCTCCGAAGAGGAGGGCCGCTTCGTCGCGAGCGGCGGGGCGACCGATCAGGTCGTCCTCGCTGACGCTCTCGTCGACGCGCGCCTCCCCCGGACGTCCGTTGCGAGGAGTGACGACGCGCTGATGCGAGCGCTCGTCGCGTCGGGGTCGGCGGTCGAGGACCTCGTCGACGTCGGCGACACTCTCCTGTCGACCGGGAGGCTGCGCGTGCACCAGGACGACACCCTGCTGCGCTCGACGGCGGGAGGCCGCGTCGGCCGCCGGTACGCGATCGGCCCGTACACCGACTCGCCGTTCGTCGGCGCCTTCTCCCGGCCGGGCACGAACGCGGTGTCGTTCCGCGAGAACGACAAGGTCGCGCGCGCGCTGCTGCGCCGCCTCCGCGCACTCGACGACGAGGAGCTCGTCCGAGCCGGCACCCTGATCCGAGGAGCACGATGACCGCCGCCCCACCCCTCAGCCTCGCCGTCGCCCTTGAGGGCGCCGGCTGGCACCCCGCGTCCTGGCGCGAGCCTGGCGCCCGTCCCGACGCGCTCTTCACCGGCGCGTACTGGGCGGACATCGTGCAGCGGGCGGAGCGCGGCGGGATCGACTTCGTGACGATCGAGGACTCCTTCGCCCTGCAATCGGCGGACCCCTTCCTGGCCGACGACCGCACCGACGAGGTCCGCGGCCGGCTCGACGCGCTGCTGATCGCCTCCTACGTCGCCCCCCTCACGAGCCGCATCGGGCTCGTGCCCACGGTCACCGTGACGCACACGGAGCCCTTCCACGTGTCGAAGGCCGTCGCGACGCTCGACCACCTGAGCCGGGGGCGGGGCGGTTGGCAGGTCAGGGTGTCGTCACGCGTCGACGAAGCCTCGCACGTCGGACGACGAATCGCGGCGATCGTGCCGCCGGAGCCGGGCACGCCCCTTCTCGAGGACCCCGCGATCCGCGCCGTCGTCGACGAGCTCTTCGAGGAGGCGGCCGACGCCGTCGAGGTCGCACGGAGACTCTGGGACAGCTGGGAGGACGACGCCGAGATCCGCGACGTCGCCACCGATCGCTTCCTCGACGCCGACAAGGTGCACCGCGTCGACTTCGCAGGACGCTGGTTCTCGGTGCGCGGCCCCGCGATCACTCCCCGGCCGCCGCAGGGGCAGCCCGTCGTCGCCGCGCTCGCACACGCCGACATCCCGTACCGTTTCGCCGCGCGCTCGGCCGACGTCGTGTTCGCGACGCCTCAGAACGCAGCGGACGCCGAGAGGATCCTCCAGGAGATCGCCGAGGCGGAGCGCGGGGCGGGGCGCACGGGCGAGCGCCTGCGGGTCCTCGCCGACCTCGTCGTCGTCCTCGACACCCCGGCGGAGTCCGCCGCGGCCAGACTCTCGCGCCTCGACGCTCTCGGCCGACCGCTCACCGGCGACGCCGCCGTCGCCGCCGGGTCGGCCGCGTCCGTCGCCGACCGCATCGCCGAGCTCTCACGGCTCGGCTACGACGGCGTCCGCCTCCGACCCGCGGTTCTCGCCACCGATCTGCCGCTGATCGCCGACGACCTCGTGCCCGAGCTGCGCCGACGCGGTCTGCTCGTCGGGACGGAGGAGGGCCGCACCCTCCGCTCAGCCCTGGGCCTGCCCACGTCGATCCCGAACCGCTACGCCTCCGAGGAGCAGTCATGACGCGGCGACCGAAGCAGATCGTCCTCGCCGCCTACGTGGGCGGGGTGAACGAGCACACCCTGTGGGAGCACCCCGACGCCGGCAGCCAGGTCGACTTCTCGACGTTCCGCCGCGTCGCAGAGACCGCGGAGCGCGGGCGGTTCGACTACTTCTTCCTCGCCGAGGGTCTGGCCCTGCGGGAGCGCGCGGGGCGCCCGTTCGACCATGACATCGCCGGACGACCGGACACTCTGCCGCTCCTCGCCGCGCTGGCCGCGGTCACGGAGCACATCGGCCTGGTCGGCACGCTCAACGCGACGTTCAACGAGCCCTTCGAGCTCGCCCGTCAGATCGCGACCCTCGACCACCTCTCAGGCGGACGAGCGGGGTGGAACGTGGTCACGTCCTTCGACGCCTTCACGGGCGCGAACTTCCGCCGCGGCGGCTTCCTCGACCGCGCCGACCGCTACGCCCGTGCCGAGGAGGCCGTCCGCGCGGTGACGACGCTCTGGGACACCTGGACCTCCGACGCCGTGCGAGCCGATGCCCCCTCCGGCGAGTTCCTCGCCGACTCGTCGACGGGGTCGTTCGCCGTCTCGAGCAGCCAGTTCGACGTCTCCGGCCGTTTCACCGTGCCGCGCAGCCCGCAGGGCCGCCCGGTGATCGTGCAGGCGGGCGTCTCTCCGCAGGGTCGCGACTTCGCGGCGTCGAGCGCCGACGTGATCTTCTCCCCCTACCACCGGGGACCTGAGGCGCACGAGTTCGCGCGCGACATCGCGGCCCGGGTCGCGGCGGCGGGTCGCCCGGCCGGCTCCGTGCGGATCCTCCCGTCAGCCGCCGTCGTCCTCGGCGGCACCGCTGCGGAGGCGGAGGAGAGAGCGCGGTGGATCCGCGATCAGCAACTCACACCGCGCACGATCCAGGTGCTCTTCGAGCAGGTCTGGAACCGGGACCTGTCGGGCTTCGACGTCGACGGGCCGGTACCCGATCTCGAGCCCGACCTCGAGGCGCCGCCGCTGATCGAGGGCCGCGCACTGATCCACGGTGATCGCGCGGGGACCGTGCGCGCCTGGCGTGCGCTCGCTCAGGAGCGCGACCTCACCCTCCGCGGTCTCGCCGAGACCGTCTTCGACCGCACGGAGTACGTGGGCACGGCTGAGCAGGTCGCCGACCGTCTCGACGAGTTCGTGCAGAGCGGAGGCGGCGACGGGGTCGTCCTCGGATCGCACCTGCACCCGGGTGGTCTGGACGAGTTCGTCGACCGCGTCGTGCCGCTGCTGCAGGAGCGCGGTTCGCTGCGCACCGAGTACGAGGGCACGACCCTGCGGGAGAACCTCGGCCTGGAGATCCCCGCCCGGCCGTGACCTCATCCCCTCCGCCCCCTCTCCGACCTCCGAAGGAAGACCATGACCGACGCCTACTACGACCGCGCAGCCGACCGCCGCTACACCGCCGCCTACAAGAAGGAGACCCCCGACGTCCTTGCGGCGTTCACCGCCTTCGACACCGCCGTCTTCGCTCCGCAGGGTCGCGAGATCCCGCTCAAGTACCGCGAGCTCATCGCCTACGCCGTGGGCATCAGCAAGCAGTGCGTCTACTGCATCGACGGCCACGGCCAGAACGCCGTGCGCGCCGGTGCGACCGAGACCGAGCTCGCCGAATCAGCCTGGGTCGCGGCCGCCATCGGAGCCGGAGCCGCCTTCGCGCACGGCCGACTCGGCTTCAAGCTGACCGAGGACCACCCGCACTGATCGTGCCCCCGCCCCAGTCCCTCCTACCGATCGGCCGATCATGACGAACGAACCCGCCTTCAGCATCACCCTCACCCCCTTCGACGAGGACTACTCGCCGGCCCAGAGCTCCCGGATCACCACCAACTTCGCGAATCTGGCCCGCGGCGAGCGCCGCCGGGAGAACCTCCGGACCGCGCTGCGGATGATCGACGACCGGTTGAACGATCTCGTGCCGGGCGACGATCCGAGCCGCGGCCGCTACACGGTCGGGCTCGACATCGTCTCCGTCGGGCTGCGGCTCACCACGGACGGCGAGGACCGGGAGTTCCCCCTGCTGGAGGTCCTGCGCACCCGGATCCTCGACCGCCGCACCGGCCGATGTCAGCCGGGGACACTGGGGAACAATTTCTCCTCCTACCTCCGCGACCACGACTTCAGCGTGCGGCTGCCGGCGGTCAACGCCGCGCAGGCCGGCTTCACCGTCCCCGACGACTTCGGCGTCCTGCACGGCGCGCTCTTCCAGCACTTCCGGGACTCCGCGCAGTACGCGGAGCTCTCGTCGACGCCGCCCGTCATCTGCATCAGCGTCTCGACGAGCAGGACGTACCGGCGCACCGGGACCCTCCATCCGATCCTCGGCGTCGAGTACCGGCAGGACGAGCTCTCGCTGACCGACCGGTACTTCGCGGAGATGGGCCTCGGGGTCCGCTTCTTCATGCCGCCCGGCAGCACGGCGCCGCTCGCGTTCTACTGCGGCGGCGACCTGCTGGAGGACTACTCGGACCTCCAGCTCATCGCCACCATCAGCACGATGGAGACGTTCCAGAGGATCTACCGGCCCGAGATCTACGGCGCGCGCTCAGCCGCCGCCGACGTCTACCGGCCGGACCTGGAGCAGCAGGACTACGTGCGGCCCGCGGTCTCCTACGACCGCGAGGAGCGCGGTCGGCTCGCGGTCGAGCAGGGGCGGTTCGCGGAGGAGCACCTCATGAAGCCGCACGGGGAGCGGCTGCGGCAGTGGGCCGCCGGGTACGCGGGAGCGGTCCGATGAGCGCCCGCGGATCCTCGACGTCCCTCCCGCTCCTGCCCACCTCGATCGCCGGCAGCCTGCCGAAGCCGTCGTGGCTCGCGCAGCCGGAGACCCTGTGGTCCCCGTGGCGCCTGACCGGCGACGCCCTGGCCGAGGGCAAGCAGGACGCCCTGCGCGCCGCCGTCCACGAGCAGCACCACCGGGGCGTGGACATCGTCAGTGACGGGGAGCAGACCCGGCAGCACTTCGTCACGACGTTCATCGAGCACCTCACGGGTGTCGACTTCGAGCGGCGCGAGACGGTGCGCATCCGCGACCGGTACGACGCGAGCGTGCCGACCGTCGTCGGCGCCGTGGGGCTCGAGAGGCCCGTGTTCGCCGACGACGCCCGGTTCCTGCGCGAGCAGACCGATCAGCCGATCAAGTGGGCGCTGCCCGGCCCGATGACGATGATCGACACCCTCTCCGACCGGCACTACGGGAGCCGCGAGAAGCTGGCGTGGGAGTTCGCGACCATCCTCAACGAGGAGGCGCGAGCCCTCCAGGACGCCGGAGTCGACATCGTCCAGTTCGACGAGCCCGCCTTCACCGTCTTCTTCGACGAGGTGCACGACTGGGGCGTGGCCGCGCTGGAGAGGGCGGCGGAGGGACTCCGCATCGAGACCGCGGTGCACATCTGCTACGGCTACGGGATCAAGGCGAACACCGACTGGAAGGCGACCCTCGGGTCGGAGTGGCGGCAGTACGAGGAGTCGTTGCCGCTCCTCCAGCAGTCCTCGCTCGACATCGTCTCGCTGGAGAGCCACCACTCCCACGTGCCGATGGAGCTGATCGAGCTCGTCCGCGGCAAGAAGGTCATGCTCGGAGCGATCGACGTGGCGAGCGGGACCGTCGAGACGCCCGAGGAGGTCGCCGACACCCTGCGACGCGCCCTCCGGTTCGTCGACGCGGACCTGCTCCTCCCGAGCACGAACTGCGGCATGGCGCCGCTGCCCCGCGACCTCGCCTGGGGGAAGCTCAGCGCGCTGAGCGCGGGAGCGGCGATCGTCCGCGAGGAGCTCGCGCCCTGACGGGCCTTCGGGGAGACGTGTCGCGGCCGGCCCGTCTCCCCGGAGGTCCCGCCCGCCTCACCCCTCCGCTCGCGTCTCCTGCGCCGCGATGTCCTTCATCGCCAGGTCCGCCCGGCGGAACTGGTCCGTCTCCGGGAGCGCGAGGTGCAGTCCGGCGACGGTCGTGAGCGAGACCGTCACCTCGGCCACGGTCACGTCGAGGACGTGCCCGCCCTTCTCGCGGGCGTCGTCGACGTAGTGCAGGTGGTACCCGGGGACCGACACGGCCTGCTCGAACTGCGGAGTGCGGAAGCCCGCGATCGTGCCGCGGGTGTCGGCGATGCCGGTGACGCTCTGGTGGGCGGTCGCCTCGATCAGGGGCGGGTACGGCTCGGTCTGCGCGCCCACGGTCCGGGTTCGGACCTCGGTGAACCGGCCGTCGATCCGCAGGGCGACGGGGATGTTCCCGCCGTCGACCGCGTCGTCGATCAGCCGGGTGAGGCCGGCGAGACCGGTCGGCTCCTCCACCGTGAACGTCGTGGTCGCGTGGAAGGGCAGCACGGCGGCGAAGGGCGTCCGGTCGTCGCCGTCCGCGACCTGGACGGAGCCGTCGCTGCGCAGGTGGTAGCAGACGCCGTCGACGATCACCATCTCGCCGTCCAGGTGGTTGAAGGTGCCCAGCCCGAGGTCGCCGTGGGTGAGCAGCTCGCCGATCGTCAGGTCCCCGTCGTAGACCCCGGCCAGCAGGGCGGCCATGGTCGAGCTCTGGTAGATCGCGTAGTCGTCGGTCGAGTCGACCGTGTGCGTGCTCATTCGAAGGCGTCCTCGACCAGGTGGGCGGCGATGTCGACGTTGCGGCTGTAGTCCACCGCGACGTCGATGATCGAGACGCCCGGCTCGGCGAGGGAGGCGCGGAAGGCCTCCTCGAACTCGGCGAGGCCGCTCACCCGCCTGCCCGTGGCGCCGAACGCCGCGGCGAACTTCTCGATGTCGTAGTCGCCGAGCTGGACCCCGGACTTGCGGCCGTACTTCAGCAGCTGCTGGAAGCCGACCATGTCGTAGGTGTCGTCCCGCATGATCACGTGCGTGAACGAGAGGCCGAGCCGCGTCGCCGTCTCGATCTCCGTCGCGGAGAACAAAAACCCTCCGTCACCCGAGACGGAGACCACCGGGGTCCCGGGGCGCAGGAGGCTCGCCGCCATGCCCCACGGGAAGGAGACGCCGAGGGTCTGCTGCCCGTTCGAGAAGAGCAGGTGCTTGGGCTCGTACACGCGGAAGTGCCGGGCCATGAAGATGTAGTTCGAGCCGATGTCGCAGGCCACGGTGGCGTCGTCCGAGAGCAGGTCGCGCATCAGGAGCACGAGGCGGGCGGGATCGACGGTCCCGAGAGCCGCCTCGGCCGTCCGCGCCGCGTCGTCGATCCGCTCCAGCTCGCTCCGGTGCCGGGCGACCCGGTCGGCCGCGTCCTCGTCGAGCTGCAGGCCGGAGACGAGGGGCGTGAGGGCCGCGACCGTCTGCGCGAGATCGCCCTTCAGCTCCAGCGCCGGCAGGTAGTGGTTGTCCAGCGGGGCGTCGACGGAGTCGATGTGGACGATCCGGCGGTCGACGTCGCTGTTCCAGATCACCGGGTCGTACTCGACGGCGTCGTAGCCGATCGCGACGACGAGGTCGGACTCGGCGAGGGCGAGGTCGGCGGGCTGGTTCTTGAACAGGCCGACGCGGCCGAGGTAGTGGTCCTCGAGCTCGCGAGAGACGAGGCCGGCCGCCTGGAACGTCTCGATCACCGGCAGCTCCGTCTCGCTGATCAGGACCCGCAGTGCCGCCACGGTCGCCGGCTCCGACGCGCGGAGTCCCACGAGGAGGACGGGCCGCTCCGCGGTGTTGATCAGGTCGGCGGCGTGGGTGAGGTCCTCGGCGCGCGCCGGACCGCTCGTCGGCCCCGTGGCCGCCCGGGTGATGACCTGCGAGGTCGGCGCGGCCATCACGCTGGCCGACAGGACGACCGCCGCGGCGCCTCGGGGCTCGGTGACGGCGGCGCGGAAGGCGTTGCTGACCGCCTCCGAGACGTCGTCCGGATCCGTCGACTCGACCGTGTACTTCGTCACGGTGGTGAGGAAGGCGGCCGCGTCCATCGACTGGTGCGTGCGCTTGAGACGGTCGGAGAGCTGCACGGCCCCGGCGAGCGCGACGACCGGGTCCTGCTCCGTGTTGGCCGTGAGCAGGCCGGTGGCGAGGTTGGTCGTGCCGGGGCCGGAGGTCACGAGGACGACGCCCGGGCTGCCCGTCAGCCGTCCCACCGCGGCGGCCATGAAGGCGGCGTTCTGCTCGTGCCGGCAGACGATCAGCTCCGGCCCCTCGTCGGCGAGGACGTCGAAGACCGCGTCGATCTTCGCTCCCGGGATCCCGAAGACGTACTTCACGCCGTTGGCGGTCAGGGTCTCGATCACCCGCCGTGCACTGCGCGTCTCGACGTTCGGCTGCTCCATGGTCCGCTCCGCTCTCTCCTCGGTTGTACCGACGAGCGTAGGAACGGGGGCACCCGGAGCGACCCGGTCAGATGACTCGTTCCCACCGGTGCATCTCCGGCGGCGTACCGATCGCAGTGACGGAGCGCTCGGCCGGGACACGCTCGGCTCCCCCGCCGACGGTCTGCTCCGAGAGTCGTCCGACGCTCGCCGCGACGTCCCCGGTCGTGATGGACTTGCCCGCATGATGATCTCTCCGCGCGAGTCCGCGCACGACACGAAGGCAGGCGTCTGATGGCCGAGGAGCGCGCGATCCTCGCGGGCGGATGCTTCTGGGGGCTCCAGGAGCTCATCCGCGACATGCCGGGCGTCTTCAGCACCCGCGCCGGGTACGCCGGCGGCAGCACGCCGAACGCGACCTACCGCCACCACGGCGACCACGCGGAGGCGGTCGAGATCGAGTTCGATCCCGAGCAGCTCTCCTACCGCGACCTGCTCGAGTTCTTCTTCCAGGTGCACGACCCGACGACGAAGAACCGTCAGGGCAACGACATCGGCACGGCCTACCGGTCCGTGATCCTCTTCCTCTCGCCTGAGCAGGAGAGGGTCGCGCGTCAGACGATCACCGAGATCGACGCGTCGGGCCGCTGGCCCGGACCGGTCGTCACCGAGGTCGAGCCCGCGGGAGAGTTCTGGGACGCCGAGGAGGAGCACCAGGACTACCTGCGCAAGCACCCCGGCGGCTACACCTGCCACTGGGTCCGGCCGAAGTGGGCGCTCGACGCCTGATCCCGGTCACGCGGGACGCGGGGCCCAGGGCTCCGCTCCCGCGGGCACGGCTCGCGCGCGGTGCGCGAAGAGCAGCACGACGGCGAGCGCCGAGAGCACGAGGGCCGGCGTCGGAGCCCAGGCCGGGGCGAGCGTCACGGTCGCCGCTCCGACGACCGCCCCGCCCGCGAGGCTCGCGACGATGAGCGCCTGGAGGGTCCTCGACCCGGACGAGCGCTCGGCGAGCTCCTGCATCAGGCTCGTGAGCGTGCCCGTGACGAACGTCGTCGTCAGGCCGGCGGCGCCGGAGATCCGCTTCGCGAGCACGGTCTGCAGCCCCAGCGCAGCCGCGCTGGTCGCGATGAACGCGCAGTCCACGAGCAGCGACGCGCCGCCCTGCACCGTCGGCCAGGCGACCGCGACGGCGAGCTGCAGGACGACCCCCACGAGCGCGATCGCGCGGAGCGGACGTCTCCCGTCGCCGGTCGACGGCGTGCGCGCCCGGGTCGTGCGGAACCCGGCGTAGACCGCTCCGGCGAAGAAGACGATCGCCGTGACCGCTCCGGCCGCGGTCGTCAGCCAGGCGGAGCGGGGGTACAGCCCCAGCAGCACCAGGTTGCCCGTCATGTTCGCGGTGAAGATGCCGCCGAGCAGGAGGAACGCGAACGCGTCTGTCGCGCCCGAGGCGATGGCCAGCAGCACCAGGGCGAGCCGCAGTCGCGCGGGCCCGGTCACCGCCGTCACGCGAGGCCCTCAGCCATGGAGCTGCCGCCAGGTGACGATCTGCTCTCCGCGGAGCTCGTAGCTCCCGAAGCAGCGGCGCCAGTGGCCCTTCCCCGTGTCCGAGCGGAGGTGCAGGGCGTGCTCGGTGAGGACGACGCTGCCGGCCACGGCGATCGTGACGAGGGCGATCCGGATCTCGGTGAACGCCCGATGGACCTCGTCGCACATCTCGAGGACCCGCGCCCGCCCCGCGATCTCCTGCGAGCTCGACGCGCTGTAGACGACCTCCGGATGCAGGAACGGGACGAGCTGGCGGCTGTCGCGAGCGCTCCACACCTCGAGGAAGTCGCGCACGACCAGCTCGTTCTCGATCATCGCGACGCCCCGCACCGACGCGTCCTGCCAGCTCTCGGCCATGGGTCCTCCCGCCGTCCCCGCACCGACACTCGTCGATGGCGACGAGCCTGCCCGAGACAGCCCCGGGCGCCTACGCGTCGGATGACCCGATCTCCCCGCAGGCGGGGTCACCGCGCGTGCGCCGTCGCCAGCTCGCCCCAGTGCGTCGTCGCCCGGAGCGAGAGGGCGTCGCGCTTCATCGTCCACACCGGCCCGGTGCGGATGCCCGCCAGCCCGAGGCCGACCGCGGACCGGCCGTGGCGCTTCGTCACGGCGTCGATGGTGGCGCCGAGGCCCTTCGTGTCGAAGGCGGTGTCGAAGATCTCGAGCAGCGCGTGGGAGTGCCGCGGCGACAGGTTCGTGAGGATGACGCCGGCCCGCACGTAGCGCGCGCCCTCCCGCAGCCGCGGGCGCAGGGTGCCGATCGCGGCCCTCACCATCGCCACCGGGTCGTCCGTGGGGACGGGGAAGCCGGCCAGGCCGCCCGCGGACTCGTAGGGCGCGTCCGCGAACGGCGACGTTGACGCGAACACGCTCATCGTCCTGGTGACCGACTCCTGAGCGCGGAGGCGGTGGGCGGCGCGCTGCGCGTAGACGGAGAGCACCTGCTCCATGCCCGCGATCGTCGTCACGGGAGTGGCGAACGACCGGGAGAAGATCAGCTGGTCCCGGACGGTGCGGGCGGGCTCGAGGGGGATGCAGTCGACGCCGCGCAGCTCGTAGACGGAGCGCTGCAGGACGACCGAGAACTTCTTGCGGATGAGCGCGGGGTCCGCGTCGCGGAGGTCGCGGACGGTGTGGATGGACAGCTCCGCGAGGCGCTTCCCGGTGCGGCCGGCGACGCCCCACAGCTCGGTGACGTGCTGGGAGGCCATGAGCGCGTCGAGCTGCTCGGGCGTGTACCAGTCGGTGTCGCAGACGCCCCCCAGGCGCGGGTGCTTCTTCGCTCCGCCCTTGTTGACGAACTTCGCGAGCGTCTTGCTCGGGCCGAAGCCGACGCAGACGGGCAGCCCGACGTTCTTCGCGACGGCCGCCCGCATCGCCCGGCCGACCTTCGCCCGCTCCGCCACGTCGCCGTCGACGCCGAGGAAGGACTCGTCGATCGAGTACACCTCCTGCCAGGCGGAGTAGCGGCCCAGCAGCTCCATGACGCGCGCGGACAGCTCGCCGTACAGCTCGTAGTTGCTCGATCGGGCGATCACCTCCGGGAGGCGACCGGAGCGGATGAGCGGCTCGATCTGGAACCAAGGCGTGCCGTTCTCGATCCCGAGCCTCTTCACCTCGTCGGAGCGGGCGACCACGCAGCCGTCGTTGTTCGAGAGGACGACGACCGGCCGGCCCGCGAGCCTCGGATCGAACAGCCGCTCGCAGGAGACGTAGAACGAGTTCACGTCGACCAGGGCGATGCGCCGCTCAGAGCGCACGGTGCAGCCGGTGGAGGCAGACGGTGACGACGCCCCACACCTGGAGGTCGCTCAGCTCGGCGACGTGGATCGGCGGGTACTCCGGGTTCTCGGCCCGCAGCACCACTCCCCCGGGGTGCAGCTCGAGGCGCTTGACGGTCAGCTCGCCGTCGAGGATCGCGATGACCACGCTCCCGTGCGTCGGCGTGATCGACCGGTCGACCACGAGCTCGTCGCCGTCGCTGATGCCCGCGCCGACCATGCTCTCGCCCGAGACGCGGACGATGAACGTCGACGTCCTGTCGCGGATCAGGTGGTCGTTGAGGTCGAGGGACCCGTCGAAGTAGTCCTGCGCCGGCGACGGGAATCCGGCCGCCACCGCCTCGCTGGTGACGAGGAACATGACGGCGACGGCGTCCGAGGCCGGGGTCGCGATGCGCTCCACGACGGTCACGCCCATGGTCGGCCCCCTCCTCGTCTCATCGAACGGGTGTTCGAACGCGTCCGAGTGTAGGTCGGGGGCACCGACATTCGGGAGGCGCTCGGCGCCGTCCTCGACCGCTCGCGGGGACGATCACCGGAGACGCCGCTGGGCGCCCGGAGGAGTGGCGCGTCGGCCGACGCGAGTCCAGCCTCCCTGGAGCCTTCTCCGGCACGATCCGACCTCATCCCCTCGGAAGGAGCTCCTCTCATGCGCGCATCCCGTCCTCTTCCCGGCGACCCCTGGCCGTCGGAGATGGTCATCACGGTCGAGGACAACCCCGCGGCGCTGCTCGAGCTCCTCTGGATCCGCGAAGCGTGGGGCTTCACTCCGGCGGGCGACGGGCCGCCGCCGCTCGAGCGGTCCCCGGAGCGGGTCGGGTCGGCGGAGCCCGGCGCCGACGAGCAGCGCGCCTGGCCTCAGCTGTGGCAGGACTGCGTCGAGCATCTGGCGGTCGAGACCGGCCCGCTCCTCCGGCAGCTCTCCAGCACCGCCGACGGATCGCTCGAGCGCGCACGCCTCCTCGACCTCGCTCGCGGCCCCGGCTGGCGCGAGCGCTTCGGCGACGACTCCCTCGGAGCCCCCCTTCCGCGCCTGGCACGACGAGCTGCGGTCCGCCCGGATGGACGCGCGGGACGTCCCGCTGGACGCCGCCCCGGAGCGGCGCTGCCTCGGCTCCCTCGTCCCCGCCTGGGAGGCCGGACTGAGGACGGTGGTCACCCTCCCCTGCCGCGGCGAGTACACGCGCGCCGTCTCCGGCTCGGTGCTGCTCCTGACCGACAGCGACCACCGGGACCCGGACCGCTACGCGGCCGCGCTCCGCCGGTTCGCCGACGGCTCTCTGGAGTGACGGGGCACGGATCTCCGGATCGGATGAACGCTCGCGCGCTCCGGACGGTATCCCCCTCCGAGCCGCCGATCTCCGGCGACCGCAAGTCTCGAGGAGTGCACGATGACCAGGAACATCAGAGTCGGTATCGCAGCTGTCGCCGTCGCGGGCGTGATGGCGGTGGCACCCGTGCTCGCCGGTGCGAGCAGCGTCGCTCCCGCCGCGGCGACCAGCGACTCCAGCAGCGCGTCGGACAGGAACCTGATCAACGCGGTCCGCTCCGTAGCGGCGAAGCTGCGGGTCGTCGGACTCTCCGACGGCGGCACGAAGCTCGTGCAGTTCAACCCGACCAAGCCCGGCAAGGTCACGAACCGCGTCGCCGTCACCGGCCTCACCGGCGGCGACACCGCGCTCATCGGCATCGACTACCGGGTCCAGGACGGCGCCCTCTACGGCGTCGGCGACAACGCGGCGAGCGCCGGCGTCTACTCCATCAACCCGTCCACCGGCGTGGCCACCCAGGTGACCCGTCTCACCGTGGCGCTGAGCGGCACCTCCTTCGGCGTCGACTTCAACCCCGCCGCGAACGCGCTCCGCGTAGTCAGCGACACGGGCCAGAACCTCCGTCAGCCGTTCGCCACCGCGGGCGCCGCGACGGTCGCCGACGGCACGCTCAGCTACGCCGCGCCCGCCGTGGCCACCGGTGTCGCCGGGGCCGCGTACACGAACAACGACCTCGACGCGAACAGCGCGACCACCCTGTTCGTCCTCGACACGGCCCTCGACCAGATCGCCATCCAGTCCCCGGCCAACGCCGGCACCCTGGCGCCGACCGGGAAGCTCGGCCTCGACGCAGTGGGTGCGACCGGCTTCGACATCTACTCCGTCCTCCGCAACGGCAGCTCCATCGGCTCGGTCGGCCTCGCCGCCGTCAACGGGTCGCTCTACGAGATCGGACTGCTGAACGGCACGGCGACTCCGCTCGGCGCCATCGGCGCGAACGTCACGGACATCGCCGTCCCGCTCGTCCAGCGCTGACCCGAAAGGCTCCCGGCGACCGCGCCCCTGCCGACCGACGCTCCCGGTGAGCGCCGGTCGGCAGGACGCCGGTCGGCAGGACGCTCCGGCGGGCCGCCGGGGCCGAGAGCCCTCGTCGGAAAGTTCACTCAGCTATGCATCACCGTTCACCCACCGATGCGGCGATGAGGAGTGAGATGAGCGTGCCCCTTTCCGGGGTCTCACCTCTCAAGGAGTCCACGACGTGACACGACTGTTCCGCTCCGCGAACCGCGGACGCTCCGCTCTGGCCCTCTCGGCCGCTGCTCTGGTCTGCGCCGCCGCCCTGGCCGCACCCGGCGCCGCCACTGCCGTCGGTGCCGCCGACCTCTCCGCCACCGGCGGAGCCGCCCGCATCTCCCCGGTCGACGCCGACCTCTCCGACTCGCTGCGCGCAGCGGTGAAGGAGCAGGACGCGAAGAACGTCATCCTCCTCATCGGGGACGGCATGGGCGATTCGGAGATCACCGTCGCCCGCAACTACCAGTACGGAGCGGCCGGCCGCTTCCCCGGGATCGACGCCCTGCCGATCACCGGCCAGTACACGACCTACTCGCTCTACCGCGCGGACGACCCGGCGACGGGCGCCGTCAAGGGCGCCCCGGACTACGTGCCCGACTCCGCCGCCACCGGCAGCGCCTGGGCCACCGGCACCAAGACCTACGACAACGCCATCTCGGTCGACATCGACCAGCAGCGCAAGGACACCCTCCTCGAGATCGCGAAGGCGAACGGCCTGAAGACCGGCAACGTCACCACCGCCGAGATCCAGGACGCCACCCCGGCCGTGCAGGCCGCCCACGTCGACGCCCGCAGCTGCTACGGACCCGACAGCGCGAGCTGCGGCGACGACGCGCTGGAGAACGGCGGACTCGGCTCGATCAGCGAGCAGATCCTCGACACCCGCGCCGACCTGACCCTCGGCGGAGGGTCGGCCAGCTTCGCGCAGGTCGCCCGCGCCGGCGACTGGAGCGGCGAGCCGCTGTTCCAGCAGGCCGCGGAGCGCGGCTTCCAGGTGCTCGGGGACGCCACGACTCCCGCCACCGCCGCGCAGCTCGACGCGCTGACCGTCGCCGACCAGGACGCGCCCGTGCTCGGACTGTTCAACTCCGGCAACCTGCCCGTCCGCTACGCGCCCACCCCGGCGACGGTCGGCGGAGCGGACGCCGCCCCGCAGACCTGCGTCGCGAACCCCGACCGTCCGGCCGAGCAGCCGACGCTCCGCTCCATGACCGAGAAGGCGATCGACCTCCTCGACACCGGCGACCAGGGCTTCTTCCTCCAGGTCGAGGGCGCGAGCATCGACAAGCAGGACCACGCCGCGAACGCGTGCGGCCAGATCGGCGAGACCGTCGACCTCGACGAGGCCGTCCAGGCCGCGCTCGCGTTCGCCGAGGCGGACGGGAACACCCTCGTCATCGTCACCGCCGACCACGCCCACTCCAGCCAGATCGTCGACTCGACCCCGCCGACCTCGCTCAGCACCGCGCTGAAGACCGCCGACGGCAGCACCATGAAGGTGTCGTACGGCACGGCCGCCGAGGGCGGATCGCAGCAGCACACCGGAACGCAGCTGCGCATCGCCGCCTACGGGCCGGGCGCGGCGAACGTCGCCGGGCTCACCGACCAGACCGACACGTTCTTCACCATCACGAACGCGCTCGGAGTGGACCGCGACATCCGCTCGATGAGCTTCGGAGCCACCGCCGAGCTCTCCGGCTCGTCGTTCGCCCCCGGAGCCGACGTCACTCTCACCGCGAAGGGCTTCAACGGAGACACGCAGCTGATCGGCTCCGCGCCCCTCTTCACGGACCGCACCGCGACCCGCGACCTCGCCGGCGGCGGCCTCACCGTCACGGCGAAGGCGCCCGCCACGCCCGGCGACTACAGCGTCACGGTGACCGGCGACCAGACCGGCAAGGCGATCACCCTGCCGTTCACCGTCACCGAGCGCCCGAAGTCGAGCACCCCCATCACCGACAAGGTCAAGGACATCGGCGGGAAGCTGATCGACAGGATCCGCCAGCACTGAGCACTCGTCGGCCCGGCTTCTCTGGAGGAGCGCGGGCCGGCGGAGTCGCAGGAAGGGCCGTCCCTCGGGGCGGCCCTTCCTCGCGTCGGGGGGGGTGTCGGCACGACCGGACCGGTGAGCCCGCCTCCGATCAAGCCGCGCCGACTCCCGGCGACCGGTCGCGATGCGGCACGGCCCCCGCGCGCTGCACGATCGAGCGGATCAGCGCTTCGAGCAGCAGCGCCGCCCGGCTCGCTGTCAGCGGAGTGGGCTGCCGATCCGACGAACCACTGCGACTCCCCTCGGAGGAACAGCCCGCTGCTCGAAAAGGTCCGGCTCATCAGAGGGAAGCGCGACTCGGCGGTCGGTGCGGTTGATGTAGAAATCGAACCCGCTGCCGTCGATCGTCCGCCGCGAGTGGAAGACGGCGCCGACCATCTCCGACGGGAGCTCGGAGGCCACTCCGGCGGCCTCGAGAAGTTCGGCGACGACATCGAGGAGGTCACCCCCTCGGAGACGGGTCGAGACGTAGGAGGCGCTGCCCGCTCCGGCCGCGCGCCGCGTCACCGCCGGCTCGCCCGCGTGCGGTCCTGTCGCGTAGCGGCGGACCACCCGCGTCTCAGGACTGCGGAGCTGGATCCCCTCGGTCCACAGGGATCCGCGCAGGTCACCCTCCAGCAGGACGTGCTCCTCCTCGAGGAGCGGGTGGAACTCCTCCACTCGGATGCCGAGGAGGTCGCGCAGAGCACCCGGGTAGCCGCTGGCGACGACGTGGTCGTTCTCGTCGGCGATCCCCGAGAAGTACGTGGTGATCAGGTTCCCGCCGCCCTCGACGTAGCCGGTCAGCTCGCGACCTGTCCGCCCGGAGACGAGGTAGAGCATCGGAGCGACGACGACGTCGTACGGGGTCAGGTCGGTGCCCGGGGTGATCACGTCCGCGCGGACGCCCGCGTCGGCGAGCGCGCGCCACCAGTCCAGCGCCTCGCGTCGGTAGCGCAGCAGCGTGCTGGGGTGCGATTCCAGCTCGCTCGCCCACCAGGAGTCCCAGTCGAACAGGACGGCGACCGGGGCCGCCTCGCGCCGGCTCCCCGCCACATCGTCCAGCCGGCGCAGCCGCTCCCCCAGCTGGACGACGTCGCGGAACAGCTGGCTGTCCTCGCCGGCGTGGGGCAGCATCGCGGAGTGGAACTTCTCCGCTCCGGCGACGGACTGCCGCCACTGGAAGTAGCAGACGGCGTCGGCGCCGTAGGCGACGTGGGTGAGGGCGTCGCGCGCCATCTCCCCCGGCTGCTTGGGCTGGTTGACCGGCTGCCAGTTCACCGCGCTGGTCGAGTGCTCCATCAGGAACCAGGGCGATCCCTGCGCGACGCCTGAGGTCAGCGCCGCTGAGAAGGCCAGCTCGTCGAAGGACTGCTCCCCGGCGAAGCGGTAGTGGTCGTTGGAGACGAAGTCGACCTCCCGCGCCCAGTCGTCGTAGGCGGCGTGGTTCTTGCCCTCCATGATCATGAAGTTGGTCGTGACCGGGATGTCGGGGGTGATCCGCCGCAGCACCTCGCGCTCGGCGACGAGGTACTCCTTCAGGGCGTCGGAGGAGAAACGGAGGAAGTCCAGGCGCTGGGTCGGGTTCGGCAGGGCCGCCACCAGACGCGGAGTGAGCACCTCCTCGAACGAGCTGTAGCGCTGCGACCAGAACGCTGTCCCCCACGCCGCGTTGAGGCCGTCGATGCCGGTGTAGCGGCGCTCGAGCCAGGTGCGGAACGCCCGCGTGGCGTCCTCGGAGTGGTCCCAGGCGTTGTGGCAGCCGAGCTCGTTGCTGACATGCCAGGCGACGATCGCGGGGTGGTCCCGGTAGCGCTCGGCGATGCGCTCGACGAGCCCGAGGGCGTGCGCTCGGAAGACCGCCGAGGTGGGACGCCAGTGCTGCCGGCCCCCGGGCGAGAGGATCCTGCCGTCGGCGGTGACGGGGAGGATCTCCGGGTGGGCCAGCGTGAGCCAGGGCGGCGGGGAGGCGGTCGCCGTCGCCAGATCGACTCCGATGCCTCCGGCGTGCAGCAGGTCGAGGACCTCGTCGAGCCAGGCGAAGTCCCACTGGTCGGGGGCGGGCTGGATCTTCGCCCAGGAGAAGATGGCGACGGAGACGACGTCGACCCCGGCCTCCTGCATCAGCCGGACGTCCTCGGCCCAGACCTCGCGCGGCCACTGATCCGGGTTGTAGTCGGCGCCGAAGGAGATGCGCGGGGTGCGCTCCTCGCCGGTGCGGAGCCATCGGTGGTTCATGGGAGCCTCTCGTCGGTGTCCGGGCGCAGTGAAGACGGCGACCGCGGGTCGTGTGGGGTCGGGTCGGGTCGAGCGCGGGTCGAGCGCGATCAGGCGGAGCGCTGGGAGAGCGGGGAGATGACGAGCTCGTCGATCCGCACGTGGCGGGGTGCGTCGACCACGAACATCGCCGAGCGGGCGATATCGGCGGGCGCGAGCATCACCGAGCGGGCCGCCGCGCCGGGGACCTCGGGCCGCTGGCGCAGGAAGTCGCTGTCGATGTCCCCGGGGCAGAGGAGTGTCGCGCGGACGCCCGAGTCCGCCTCCTGGTCGTTGAGGGTGCGGACGACCGGCGCGAGCGCCGTCTTCCCGGCGCTGTAGGCGACTCCGGCGCCGGGCGAGGGGCGCCATCCCGCGATCGAGGAGACCACGACGATCACGCCGGATGCGGCGCGCAGTCCCGGAAGTGCGGCGTCGGCACTGCGGACGACGCCGAGGAGGTTGGTCTGCACGACGCTCGCGAACTCCGCCATCGACTGGTCCGCCCACGCCCGCCGCGGGGTGTTGGCACCGGCGGAGAGAATGACGGCGTCCAGGCGGTCGGTGCCGGTCGCGGCGGCGATCGCCTCGACGCGCTCACGGGCGTCGTCCGCGGCGACGTCGAACGGCAGCTCGAGGGCGGTGCCGCCTGCGGCGCGGACGAGTCCCGCCGTCTCGGACAGCTCGGGCGCCCTGCGCCCCGAGAGGGCGACGGTCCACCCCCGCTCCCCCAGGGCCGTCGCGCAGGCGCGCCCCACTCCGCTTCCGGCTCCTGTCACCCAGGCGACTCGCATCTCCGCGTCCATGAGATCTATAATAAGCAGACTTTTCAGAACGACGGGGGTAGGACATGCTGATGGATCTCACGGATCGGGTCGTCCTGGTGACGGGTGGCGGCCGGGGCATCGGGCGGGCGCTCGCTGAGCGGTTCGCCCTCGAGGGTGCGAAGGTGGCGGCGTTCGACGTCGCCTTCCCTGAGGGCGCACCCGAGGGCGTCCTCCAGATCGAGGGCGACGTGACCGAGCCCGACTCCGTGGCGAGCGGCGTCGCTCGCGTCGCCGAGGAGTTCGGCGGTATCGATGTCCTGGTCAACAACGCGGGCATCAACGTCGAGGGCCGGGTGGAGGATCTCGATCTGGCCGCCTGGCGCCGCTGCTTCGACGTGAACGTCGGCGGCGTGTTCCTGATGTCGCAGGCGGTGCTTCCGCATGTGAAGGCCTCCGGTCATGGACGCATCCTCAACGCGGCCTCGTTCGCGGCGATCGTCCCCTCGGTGGGCGCGGCCGCCTACGGCGCATCGAAGGCGGCCGTCGTGCAGTTCAGCCGGGTGCTCGCCGGCGAGCTGGGGCCGTGGGGCGTCACGGTCAACGCCTACGCTCCCGGTATGATCCCGAGCGCCATGAACGGTTTCGAGACGATGCCCCAGGCGGCTCAGGACCGGCTGCTCGACACGCTGACCCTCCGCCGCTGGGGCACCGCCGACAGCATCGCCGATCTGCTCGTGTTCCTCGCGAGCGACGCCGCCGACTACATCACGGGCACGCTCATCGACGTGAGCGGCGGAAAGCTCGCCACGCAGCTCCCGCAGCGCGCCTACGAGGGAGTGGTCCCACCCGTCTCATGACTCATCAACGCTCCCTCGTCGACACCATCGGCACCGCCATCGTCGGTGGAGATCCGCCGACGGGCACGGTGCTGAACATCGAGACGCTCACCCGCGAGCACGGCGTCTCGCGGTCGGTGATCCGAGAGGCTCTGCGCATCCTCGAGACGCTCGGGATGATAGTCGCCCGCCAGCGGGTGGGGATCACCGTCCTCGGCCGCGAGCACTGGCAGCTCCTGGATCCGCGGGTCATCGCCTGGCGGTCGCACACGGACGACGCGCAGATCCAGCTCCGCGAGCTCATGCAGCTGCGCACCATCATCGAGCCGGCGGCGGCGGAGCTCGCCGCGGTCCAAGGCACGGAGGAGCAGCTGACCGCGATCGTCCGGGCCGCCGAGGAGATGACCGCGACCTACCGCGACCGGCGCGTCGCCGCGTTCACGCGGGCCGACCTCGACTTCCACTCGGCGATCGTCGTCGCGGCCTCGAGCTCCGTCCTCGCGCAGCTCTCCGACACCGTCCTCGCCGCCCTCCGGCTGCGCTACTCCGGCAGCGTGCCGGTGTTCGACGAGGAGGGCGAGCGGGCCCTGGCCATCCACGTCCGGCTCGCCGACGCGCTCACCGCACGCGACGCCGGAGCAGCGGTCGGCCTCACCCGTGCGCTCGTCGATCAGACCCGGGGCCGCCTGGAGGAGCCCGTGGAGCACCCGGACGACGCGGTCGCGGCGACGCCGGGAGGCGGCGCATGAGCTCCGCCGTCCCCGCCTACTGGGAGGCCGCGGTGTGCATCCCGCCCGTGTCGCATCACGCCGAGGGCCCGCTCTGGGACCCGCGCGGCGACACGCTGATATGGGTCGACCAGTACGCGGGACTCGTCCGCTCCGCGACCCCGGAGGGTACGAGCTTCCTGCTCCGCCCCCCGATCGCCTTCGACGGTCCCGTGGGCGCCGTCGTCGGAGACGTGCGCGGCGGCTGGCTCGTCGCGGCTGCGGACGGCCTGTGGTCCCTCTCCCCAGAGGGCACCGTCTCCCCCGTCGTCGACGTCCTTCCGCGCGACGGCGTGCACCGGCGCATGAACGACGGGAAGGTCGATCCGGCCGGCCGGTTCTGGTTCGGCACGATGGCGATGGACAAGCGCTCGGGCGCCGGCTCCCTCTACGCCCTCGACCAGGGCGTCGTCACGGAGGCGGTCCCCGAGGTCACGATCTCCAACGGTCTGGCCTGGTCCCCAGACGGCGGCACGATGCATTACATCGACACCCCGACCCACCGCATCGACCGGTATCTCACGGAGGGGTCCGCCCTCCGTCGTGACGGATCGCTCGATCTGTCGTCGCGGCCAGGGAGCCCGGACGGCATGACGATCGACGACGAGGGGGCGCTGTGGGTAGCGATGTGGGGTGCTTCGGCAGTGCATCGCTACGACCCCTCCGGCGAGCTGATCGGTGTCGTCCACGTCGACGCCCCGCAGGTCTCCAGCGTGACCTTCGGCGGACCCGATCTGGACACCCTGTTCATCACGACGTCCCGCGAGGACTACTCTCCCGCCGATGCCGCCGCGCACCCTCTCGCCGGAGCGCTGTTCCAGGTGCGGCCGGGAGTCCGCGGCACAGCGGCCGTCCTGTACCGGCCCTGATCGCTCCGCGCCGATCCTCTCCGGTCCCGAGGAGCGCGGCGGCTGTCGCGGGACAGTCGATCGCGCCCTCGACCGCGCAGGAGAGCGCGGCGCGGGGAGGCCCCGCGCCGCGCTCTCGTATCGCTCAGCGACTCCGTATCACTTGTTGACGGAGAAGCCCTGCTGGTCGCCGTACTCGACGAGCTGGTCCTGCCAGTCCATCAGTCCGCTGCCGATGTCCTCGTGGTTGACGAAGGACTGACCGACGGTGTCCGGGAAGACGCTGTTGGCGTAGACCTGGAAGGGCAGGTACTGCCAGCCCGTGCTGACGGTGCGGGACGCTTCGACGAGGATCTCGTTGATCGCCTGCCCGCCGAAGTACTCGGGGGTCTGCGCCAGGAACTCGTCCGACTCGAGGTCGGCGACCGTCGCGGGGAAGCCGCCGGACTGGAGGAAGATGTCGATGCTCTCGTCGTCCGAGTTCAGCCACCGCACGAACGCAGCGGCCAGAGCCTTGTTCTCGCTCTGCTCGAGCACGACCTGTCCGCCGCCGCCGTTCTCCGAGTTGCCGCCCGTGCTGCCGCCGTCGGCGGTGGGCAGGGCTGCGGCGCGCCAGTCGCCCGCGGCCTCGGGCACGGAGGACTCCAGCACGCCGGGCATCCAGGCCCCGCTGAGGAGCGTGGCGATGGTGCCGTCGCCGAGTGCGCGGTACCACTCGTCGCTCCAGCTCGGGATGTCCGGCAAGAGCTCGCCCTCGGTCAGGCGGGACCAGTTCGCGGCGAAGGCCTGAGAGCCCTCGTCCTCGAGGTCGACGGAGATCGTCGTGCCGTCGTCCGCGACCTCGAACGGGCGGCCGCCGGCCTGCCAGATCATGCTCGTCGCGAAGCCGGGGTCGCTGGTGTCGCCGGCGATGTAGGCGTCGGGGTTCGCTGTGTGCAGCTTCTGTGCGGCGGCGTAGTACTCGTCCCAGGTAGTGGGGACCTCGATGCCGTACTGGTCGAAGACGGCCTGGTTGTAGAACATGGCCATGGGGCCGGAGTCCTGCGGCAGGCCGTACAGGCCGCCGCCGATGCTGACCGAGCTCCAGGGACCGGTACTGTACAGATCCTCGAGGTCGGCGAGGCCGTACGGAGTCAGGTCGACGAAGGAGTCGGCCAGCGCGAACTGCGGGATGGCGAAGTACTCGACCTGGGCGACGTCGGGCGCGCCGGAGCCGGCGGTGATCGCGTTCTGCAGCTGCGTGTACTCGGTCGTGCCGGTGCCGACGTTCACGACGTTCACATCGACGTTCGGGTAGGCCTTCTCGAACGCGGCGACCTGCGCCTCGGCGGACGGAGTCCATGTCCAGTAGGTCAGGGCGCCGCCCTCTTCGAGGGCCGCGTCCAGGTCGGCCGCATCGGCGTCCGAGTTCGTCGCGCCGCCGGCGGCGGAGCAGCCGGAGAGCACCAGGCCGAGGGTGAGCGCGGCGCCCGCCAGGGTGCCGAAGCGGCCGAGACGCCGCCTGCTGGTGGAGTGAGTCATGGGAGTTCCTTTCGAGTGACTTCGTTGTACGGGAAGGGAGGGGAGGAAGGAGGTGCGGAGGTTCACTGCTTGACGCTTCCGGCGGTCAGACCCGACTGCCAGTAGCGCTGCAGGAACAGGAACGCGATGACGATCGGGACGATCGTGAGCAGCGAGCCGGTGATCACGAGGTTGTAGATCGGCTGGGCTCCAACGCCGGTCGCCTGCGCGCTCCACTGGCTGAGGCCGACCGTGAGCGGATACCAGGTCGGCTCGCTGAGCATGATGAGCGGCAGGAAGTAGTTGTTCCAGGTGGCGACGACGGTGAGGAGGACGACCGTGACGATGCCCGGGGAGAGCAGTCGCAGCGAGATGGTGAAGAAAGTGCGGAACTCGCTCGACCCGTCCATGCGTGCCGCCTCGAGCAGCTCGGTCGGGACGGCCTCGGTGGCGAAGCTCCAGATGAGGTAGAGCGCGAAGGGGCTCACGAGCGAGGGCAGGATGACCGCCCAGGGCGTGTTCGTCAGTCCCACCTGGCTGAACATCAGGAAGGTCGGCACGGCCAGGGCGGTCCCGGGCACCGCCACCGCCCCGAGGATCAGGGCGAAGACGCCCCGCTTCCCGGGGAAGTCGAACTTGGCGAGTCCGTAGCCGGCGACCGTGGCGAGGAGTGTCGCTCCGCCCGCTCCGACGACGACGTAGAGCAGGGTGTTGGCGAACCACTGCAGGAACACGCCGTCGCGGTAGGTGAGTGTCTCGTAGATGTTCTGGAAGAGCGCGAACTCGCCGCCGAAGCCGAGGCCGAAGGTGGAGAGCAGATCGCTCTGGCTCTTGGTCGCGTTGATGAGGAGCCAGACCAGCGGGACCACTGAGTACACGACGAAGACGACCATCATGACGGCGAGCACGATCGAGCGGCGCGGGCGTCGAGCGCGGGGGCTGGTGCGTGCGTAGGAGACGGTCATCTCAGCGCACCTCGGAGCGCTGTCCGCGCAGCTGCACGATGTAGGCGATAACGGCGGTCAGGAGCCCCATGACGATCGCCACCGTGGCCGAGTAGTTGTACTGCTGGCCTGCGAAGGAGAGGTTGTAGGCGTACATGTTCGGGGTGAAGTAGGTGGAGATCACGTTGGGGGCCAGCACTTTCAGGAGGTTCGGTTCGTTGAAGAGCTGGAAGCTGCCGATGATCGAGAAGATGGTGGCGATCACGACCGCGCTGCGGATGGCCGGCAGCTTGATGCTCCACACCACTCGCAGGCCGCCCGCTCCGTCGAGGTCCGCCGCCTCGTAGATGTCGGCGGGGATGACCTTCAGTGCCGCGTAGAAGATGAGCATGTTGTAGCCCAGGAACTCCCAGGTGACGATGTTGCCGATCGAGCCCAGCACCCACTCCGAGCTGAACGGCTGCAGGATCTCCGCGCCGAGCAGATCGTTGACGCTGCCCGTGAGGCCGAACTGGTTGCCGTAGAGGAAGCCCCAGATCAGTGCTGCCACGACGCCGGGAACCGCGTAGGGCAGGAACAGCAGGATCCGGAACGCGCCTCGGCCGACGAGGTGGGCGCTGTCGATGGCGAGAGCGGCGACGAGGGAGAGCACCAGCATCACCGGAACCTGCACGACGAGGAACAGCGTGACGCGGCCCAGCGACTCCCAGAAGCGCGGGTCCTGCAGGAGGAGGACGTAGTTCTCCACTCCCACGAACGCGTTGCCGCCGACCAGCTGCTGGCGGAACAGGCTGAGGTAGATCGCGTAGACCACCGGCGCGACCAGGACCGCCAGGAACACGAGCATGAACGGGCCGATGAACCCCCAGCCCCGCCAGTCGCGGCGGGCGCGGCGGGCGCTCACCGGTCGGGCTGTCGTCAGAGACACCATCGTCGCTCCTCAGTCGTTGAGATTTTTGGTCACGTGACCATCCGGGTCCGGACTCTAGCATGGAGCCATGAGCAACGAGAAGGATCCCCGTGCGACGCCTCCTCCCGCGGCCCCGGTGCGCGCGGACGACCAGGATGTCTGAGGCGCACCGTCCCGGTGCGACGAGGCACAAGGGACCGTCTCAGAGCGACGTCGCCGAGCGGGCGGGGGTGTCGAAGCAGACGGTCTCGCGCGTCGCGAACGGGGCGCCCGAGGTCGACTCCTTCACCCGGGAGAAGGTCCTCCTGAGCATGACCGAGCTCGGCTACCGGCCCAATCGCGCGGCCCGCGCGCTCCGATCGGGCCGGTACCGGAACATCGGCGTGGTGCTCTCGACCCTCTCCTCGTTCGGCAACCGCCGAACCCTCGAGGCGATCTCCGCAGAGGCCAACCGGGCCGGGTACTCTCTCACGCTCATCACCGTGGACGTCTCCAGCCGGGACGAGACGAGCAACGCCTTCTCGGTGCTCGCCGACCAGGCCCTGGACGGCATCATCATCGTGCTCGAGCAGTTCCACTACCGAGACAACCCGGACGTGCACCTCCCGCCAGGCGTTCCCGTCGTCTCCCTGGACGCCAGCCGGGAGACCAGCCATCCCGTGGTCGACTCCGACCAGAGGCACGGCGCACTGCTCGCCACCCAGCATCTACTCGACCTCGGGCACGACACGGTCTGGCACGTCAGCGGACCGAGCGACAGCTTCGCGGCTCTGCGACGGGAGGCCGCCTGGCGGGAGGCGCTGCGTGAGCGCGGCATCGAACCGCCGGCCACCCTCGCCGGCGACTGGTCGACCGGATCGGGGTACCGCGCCGGAGTCACGCTGAGAGAGCGGGATGACGTCACCGCAGTGTTCGCCGCCAACGACCAGATGGCGCTAGGAGTCCTCCTCGCCTACCACGAGGCGGACATCCCCGTGCCCGGCCGGGTCAGCGTCGTGGGGTTCGATGACATCGAGGAGGCCGAGGCCTTCTGGCCCCCTCTGACGACGGTCCGCCAGAAATTGATGGAGGTCGGCCGTGTGAGCGTTCGGACACTCGTCGCGGTCATCGAGGGCCGCGAGGCCGTGGATGCTCGAACGACGGTCTCCACCGAACTGATCGTGCGGCGAAGCACGTCGTCCCCTCCTCCGCGAAATGGCAACGCGACCGATCATCGGGGTGGATGAAGCCGTCGGAGCGGCGATTCGAGGTCGACGGCAGGCGGCCGATCGGCGAGTGACGCGAGATGAGCACACGGCTCATCCGAAGATCCGCGGTGCGGCTGGGTGTGGACCGAGCCGAAGCGCTGGCTTGCGTGGACTCGCTGACCAGCGCGCGCCGTCCGGCTCGGCGGCGATCACGAGGGTGCAGTGGTTGGTCGAGGGGATGTGCACGAGCGCGAACCGACGCCCGTGCGAGAAGCTGCCGGTGGGCAGGGGCGTCCTGGTGGTCTCCTGCCCGGACGCGGACAGCGACAGTGCGGATCGGCTCAGCATGCTCTCCGCCTGGGACGGCAGCGAGTCCGGATCCGCGGTGGGCGAACGCGGGTGAAGACGCTGAGGGGGGACGACCTGCGCGCCGTCGCCCGATCCCTCTGCTGCGCCGCCTGCGTCGGCGATCAGTCCGCGGCTGCTGCGCCGAGCGCCGCCTGCACCGCGCGGATGCTCGATCCGAGCACACCCGAGGTCAGGAGTCCCGGACCGAGCGGGCCGGACGGGTCCTCACCGAGGAGCGGCAGGGTCCGCAGCGCCGCCCGCACCTGCCCGCTCATGTGCCCCAGCTGCCACCGGATCTCGGCCTCGCCGCCCTCCCGCGTCGAGGCCAGCCCGACCGCCTTCACTGCGTAGGCGGCGGCGCCGAGCGCGTGAGCTCCCATGTGGGCGACGCCGGACGCCTGTCCCGCCGACCGCGCCGCAGCCTTCGCCGCCGGAGAGATCGCCGACTGCGCCGCACGACCCGCGACGAAGCGGAGCCGGATCTCCCCCGCCGCGTCCGACTCGCCCCGCGAGAAGGCTCGGGCGCGGGCGATGCCGTCCCGTGCCCGGACGTCGTCGGGGGCCTCGGCCTCGAAGAGGGGGAGCACCCTCTCCGCGCAGTCGGCGGCCCACGCGGCGACGAGGCGACGATCGGCTTCGGACAACGACTGCGGGGACATGCCAGCACTCTCGCAGACGGCTCGAGCGTCCGTCCGTCCGGAGCCGCCCGTGGCCGCGGTCGTCGGGGCGGATGTGCCGGTAGTTCCCGCTCACCGGCGCCCGACCCGCGGAGGGGCTCGCGGCTAGAGCACGTCGGCGATCGCGGCGAACGTCCTCTCCGGGTCCTCGAGCTGCATGTCGTGGTGCACGCCCGGGAGCCGGCGCACCTGCCAGCCCCGCTGCTCGAGCCGCGCGGCCAGGGCGTCCGGCAGCACCGCCGGCGACTGGTCGGAGAGCACGATCGTCGACGGGACCGCCGGCGCCTCGACCGGGACCTGGTGGAAGGCGACGTCCCGGAACACGCCGACGGCCATCCGCGCGTCGAACCGCTTCTTCGCGTCGTCGAGGAGCGCGCGGGTCTCGGGGCTGTAGGCGGCGCGGACCGCGGCGCTCGCCCGCGCCTGTCCGAGCTGGGCGATGCCGAGCGACAGGAGCGGCGCCGCCCAGAACAGCCGTCCGGCCAGGCCGCTCGTCGGGAGTGACAGGGCGAACCCGGGATCGAGGTGGACGGCCCGGCCGGGCGCGAGTGCGGCGACGGCGCGCTGCAGCACCGCGCCGCCGAGCGAGTGGCCGACCACGCTGTCGAGTCCCGCCGGCAGCGACTCGACCAGATCGGCGGCCATGTCGTCGATCCGGTACGACCCCGCCCGCGGGCTCACGCCGTGTCCGCGCAGGTCGACGGCCGTGACCGTGTAGCGGCCGGTCGCGACGAGCCGCTCGACGAACGGCCCCCAGGTCGCCGCCGACGCACCGAGCCCGTGCACCAGCCCGACGTGTCGCGGTCCGGATCCGGTGGTGATCGTCTGCAGGAGCATCCCCTGATCCTGCCCGAGACGGTGCCCGAGGCCGAGGTGCCCAGCGGAGAGAGCCTGCGGCTGCACGCTCCGCGTCGATGATCGCGCCACACCTCCTGCCAGCGAGGTGCCCGCTCTTGACTCCGTCGACGAGCGCTGAGAAGTTCTCCGAATGCGGAGGGCACCCCGCTTTCCGTCCGAGCAGCCGAGACGAGAGGTTCTCCATGACAGCGATGAGCAGACCCACGGGAACGGTCGGCGGGATACCCCTCGTCGGGGCGGCCGGTCTCGTCGTCGGCGCGGTCCTGGGCGGAGCCGCCGTCTTCGCAGCGGGACACCTCCTCGACGACTCGAGATCGAGGATCACGATCCAGGACGTCACCCGCGCGGACCTGGACGGCCTCGAGCGGGCCGCCGCTCCGAGCAGGGACGCCTGCGGAGATCGTCGCGGGTGCGTGGAGGGCGTCGACGGGCCCGGGGCGTCGATCCACCGCTACCGCTCCCTCGATCTCGCGCGGCAGGCGACGGTCTACAACACGAGGGACGTCTACCGGTCGGACCGGCTCGTCATCGAGTTCGAACCCCACCTGGGTCCCGCTGAGCGGCACGACCTGATCCAGGTGATCGAAGGGACCTGGACCGGAAGCAGCGATTGACGGGCGTGAAGCGAGCCGGTCTCCCGAACCGAGCGGCTCGACGTCCGGCGAAGGGACACGTCGGTCCCGCGCCGCGAGCGCCTCCGCTCACTCGTCGTCGTCGACGAACGGTGGGAACGGTCCGATGTCGCCGGTGCGGAGGTTCCCGTAGTAGCTCGGCACCCAGGCCTCCTCGGGGACCCGCCCGGCCACCGGTGACACGATCACGACGTGATCGAGGAACTCCTGCTCCCACACGAGGCAGTCACGGTAGATGTGCCCGCGCAGCGGCCCGTCCACATCACGGGCCGGCAGCTCCCTCGCGTGGACGGGGAGGAAGAGCGCGTTGACCGGCGTCATCGTGATCGTGTGGTCGATGTGGGGCTGCTCCGCCTCGACCTTGTCGAGCATCGCGTCGACGAGCTGCTGAACGCCGTTGCTCACCGTGTCCTCGCTTCCTCGTCCGGGGCCCTCCGCGTCCGCGAGGCCGGCTCGCGACGACCGTACCCATCCCGCGCCGCCCGGCTGAAGCCCGTGGCGCAAGCATCGGGGGCCACGTCGCGAACCGCTCGGACGGCGTCGACGGGCGACCGGAGGACCGGGCCGGTCGACTGCGCACCCAGCGCCGATCCTCCTCCGGAATGCCCACCGGACAGGGGCCTCCACAGGGGGTCCGCCCTGGTGCGGTCCGGGCCTACGCTCGCCCCATGCATCTCCGCACTGTCGCGATGAGGCCTGGCGCCGCCGCTCTCGGGCCGGTCGGCGCGCCCCCACGGACCGCGCTGGACGACGTGCTCGCCCACCTGGTCGCGGCGCTCGCGATCGGATCCGGCCTGCTGCTGGTGCCGGCGGGCGTCGGCGGAGTGCCGCTCCTCGCCACCGGATCGACCGGAGCGAGCGCCTTCGAGGCGTGGGCGCTGATCCGGACGACGGTGGCCCTGCAGATCGGCATCGCCGTGCTCGCGATCGGGCTCGGCGCCGTGGCGCGGACGCGCGGAGCCGCAGGGACACGAGCGGAGCGCTGGTGCGTGGTGGCCGCGGTGAGCGCCGCGATCGGCGTGGTCCTGCTGGTCGTGCCGCCGGTCTGAGGAGCCTCCGGAGAGCGACGACCACCGGCCCGTCGGAATCGCCGCGCCCGGCCGTGACCGAACCGTCACCTCGCGCCGCGCGGCGTGATCGGATCGTTGCAGGATCCGGCACAGGCTGAGGTTCCGCATAGGACACACTCGGCCACAGGGGGCGATCGTCCCCCGCTCATGGGGAAGCCGACCGCGATCAGCGGCTCGGAGAAAGCAGGAATCGTGCGTTCTGCGCGACGACGCCACGGCGTCACCATCATCACCACTGCGGCACTGCTGGGGGCGCTCGCGTTCCCGTCCGTCGCCCTGGCCACCGAGGTCGTCCCTGACGCCGCCTCGAGCCCCGCACCGGCCGAGCCGGCTCCCACCGCGGAGCCCACCGCCACTCCGGAGCCGACCGCGACTCCGGAGCCGACTCCGACCCCGGCGCCCACTCCGGCTCCGACCACCGCGCCCGTCGAGAGCGCGCAGTCGCCCCTGGCGATCGCCCTCGACCGCACCACCTACGAAGCGGGCTCGGCGTTCTCCGCGATCCCGTCGGCGGAGGGCTGGGCCGGCGGCCTGGACGTGTCCGGGACCGGTTTCCAGCCCGGCACCGTCGCCGTCGTCGTGCTCCGCGACGGCGACTCGGAGGAGGCCGTCACCACCAGCGTGATCACCGCCTCCGGCGAGCTCCGCCTCCGGGACTGGCTCCCCACCGGCGCGGACGGCGTCGCGGTGGACCCCCATCTCCCGCTCCCCGGCGAGACGATCTCCGTCATCGCGGAGGGACTCGACGCCTCCGGCGCCCGTGTCGCCTCCGATGCCGTCGAGCTGACCGTGACGCAGCCCGACACGAGCGTCGTCTTCCAGAACCGGGAGGACGGCGGGGTGCTCCCGGCCGGTGCGGACATCCAGGTCGGAGAGTTCCGGATCTACGGCGTCGTCGCCTCGTTCCGCGGATTCGACCGCGGCGAGGACGTGTCCGTCACGCTCACCGCGCCCGACGGCAGCACCTCCGCCCTCGTGCCCCCCGCGCCGACCCCGCTCTCGGGCGAGGCCTTCGTCCTGCTCGACGCCGACACCATGGCGGACCAGCTGGGCACCTTCACCGTCACCGCCACGGGAGAGACCAGCGGACGCTCCGTGACGTCGTCGCTCGAGCAGGTCCCCTCGCGCACCGCGATCCGGATCTGGCCCCAGGGGGCTTCGCCCGAGCCCGCCCCGGCGGACGGACAGCCCACCAGCGGTGGCGCACTCCTCGGCTTCGGCGCGGACGAGACCGTCTCGATCGGCGTCTTCTCGACCTCGGGTGCGCGCCAGACGCTCACGGGCGGCGGCTCGAGCCTCGAGGTCGGCGTCGACGCGCTCGGCTGGAGCCTGATCTCCCTCGGCGAGTACCCGCTGCAGGACCCGGCGAGCGAGATCTACTGCGTCATCGCCCGCGGCACGTCGAGCGGTCTCGTGGCGAGCACCTCCTACGACTACACCCTGACGGAGGAGGACCCGATCGCCGGAGAGGCCGACTGCTCCGCCGCGGTCGCCGCGGTCACGGCGCACCCTGTCGGCGCCGGGCCCGCAGGGCACCCGGCCGGCTCCGGACCCGCTGCGCAGACGGGCGGCCACCGCCCCATCCTCGCCTCGACCGGCGTCTCTACGACCGCGCCGCTCGCCCTGGCCGCCTTCGGCATCCTCGGCGGTCTCGCCCTGACGGTGCTCCGCCGCCGCCGCGCGTAGACGGCCGCGCACCGCGCACGACGAAGGCGCCCGGGCACACCGCCCGGGCGCCTTCGTCGTCGCGAGACCCGTCGGGTCAGTCGGACGGCACCGCGCAGGTCTCCTCCGCCGCGGTCTGGCCCGGAGCGTCGACGGCGACGGGAGCGGGATCCGTCGGAGCCGCGCCGCCCTCCGCGGGCGCCTCCGCCGCGGGCGCCTCCTCCGCCGGAGCGTCGGACGCGAGGGTCACCGGCTGGTCGTTCAGGACGCGGTTCATCAGCTCGGCCCCGACCTCGGCGTTCGGCACGACCTTGCCCGGGTAGTCCGGGTCGTCGAGCGCCGGGTACTGCACGAACACCATCTTCGAGAGGTCGACGTCCTTCAGCGCGAGGGCGAGCGAGATCATCGTCGCCGGGCTCGTGAGCGACGTCGACAGGTGCACGTTCGACGAGGTCGCCTGCGCGAGGCCGTAGAGGGCGGGGATGTTCGAGAGGGTGTCGGCCGAGCGGACGGTGCGCATCAGGGAGGCCAGGTACTGCTGCTGCGACGAGATGCGGCTGAGGTCGCTCTGGTCGCCGACGCCGTGGCGGCTGCGGAGGAACGAGAGGGCCATCGACCCGGAGACGGTGGAGGTGCCGGCGGGCAGGTCGAGGCCCGAGTCGGTGTCGAGGATCGGACCCGTGAGGCAGATCGGGACGCCGCCGACGGCGTTGCTCATCTCGATGACGCCGTTGAAGGACACCCAGCCGGCGTAGGGCACCGTCAGGCCGGTGAACTGCTGCAGGGTGTCGTTGACGCAGGCGAGCCCGCCGTACTGGAACGCGGAGTTGAGCGGGACACCGGCGGCGGCCTCGGTGACGACGCCCGTCTCGGGGTCGGTGCAGGCGGGACGGTCCAGGATCAGGTCGCGCGGGAAGCTGATCACCGTCGCGCTGCGGTGGTCGGCCGAGACGTGGAGCAGGATGTTGACGTCGTTGAGCGTGTCGTCGCGGACGCCGAACGTGTCGCCCTGCGTGGCGTCGTTGTCGGTGCCGACCACCAGGACGTCGAAGCCGCCCTCGACCGCGCCCATCTGCACGTTCCCGGTGGGAGGAGCGACGCCCAGATCGACCGCGTTGTCGGCGACGTTCCGGCTGATGCTCACCGTCGCGATCGCCACGAGCGAGGTGGCGCTGACGGCGAGGACGCCGACCACCGCCGCGATCCCGACCACCACTGTCCGCACCCCGGACCGCCGCCGGAGCCGCCCGTGCCGCACCGCGCGCTCGTGAACCCTCATGCGCTCCCACCCCTCGCCCCGCCCGCCCGTTCGCGGACGCAGTCGCTCGTCAGTGTAGGCAGGCCCCCTCCGATGCGGCGCGGAACGGCCCTGCTACCGTCGTGCGCGCATCGAGGAGCGGAGGAGGAGCCGTGGAACGCCGAGTCGTCGATCCCGTCACGCAGATCGAATGGATCGTTCCGCCGTTCGCGACCGAGGAGGACACCCTCGCCCGCGCGCGGGCCGATCGGGAGGGGCGGCTCGCCGACCTCCGCCTGTACCCGGACCACTGCGCGGAGTATCCGCTCTGGGCGGTCGACGGCCCGATCGACGATCCGGGTGCGATCGGCGTCCCGGAGGCCCTGCACGGACCGCTGCTCCGCTGGCAGGAGCTCTGGGCGTCCGGATGCGACGTGTTCGAGGGCTGGAGGAGCGCCGAGGCGGAGGAGCGCTGGCTCGCCCTCGGCCGGGAGCTGCACACCGAGCTCGAGGCCGCCCTCTGGCTGACGACCCGGGTGCTCGCCTGCTTCTGAGGACTGCTGCCCGGGCATCCGCGCAGAAGCCGCCGCCGCAACCCGTCCCCGGACCGGCCCCCGCGTGCCTACCCTGGACGGTGCGCTCTCCTCGTCTTCTGCAGCAGGTCGTCGGCAAGCTCGGCGGGCAGCGGCCCGCGGCCCCAGTGAGCCGTCGAGCGCAGCGCGCGCTCCTCGCCGAGCAGACGGTCCGCGGAGTGCTCGAGCTGGCCGTGCGGCTGGGCGAGACGCTGCTCTCGCTGGGGTCCGCGGCCGCCGAGGTGACCGAGACGATCCAGCGGGTGTGCCGCGCCTACGGCATCGAGTGCCAGGTCGACCTCACCTTCACGTCGATCCTGGTCGTGCACGACGGAGGCGACGACTCCCCCAGCGTGAGCGTGCTGCGCGTCGTCCCCTCCCGCAGCGCCGACTACGAGCGGCTCGCCCGCGTGACGGCGCTCGTCACCGCCATCACCGAGGGCTCGCCGGAGGTGCGGGTCGCCGACGCCGTCGATTCCGCCGAGGCCCGCGAGGAGGCCCGGCACCAGTTCGAGGCCGCGCACGACCGGCTCGACGCGATCCTCGTCCAGCCGCACCGCTACCGCCGCGGAGTCGTCACCCTCACGCTCGCGCTGATGGCGGCGGGCGTCGCGCTCCTGCTCGGGGGCGGACCCCTCGTCGTGCTCCTCGCCGCCGCGACGGCCGCCGCGATCGACCTGGTCAACCAGCTCCTCGCCCGCTGGGGTCTGCCCGCCTTCTTCCAGCAGATCGCGGGCGCCGCGCTGGCGACCGGAGTGGCGGTGGTGCTGCTCGCGGTCGTGCCGCGGCTGCCCGTGGAGCTGGCGGTGCTGCCGCCCGCGCTCGTCGTCGCGTCGGGGGTGGTCGTGCTCCTCGCCGGGCTCTCGTTCGTGGGAGCGGCGGACGACGCGATCAACGGGTTCCCGATCACCGCGGGCGGCCGGCTGCTCGAGGTCGGGCTGCTGACGCTGGGCATCGTCGTCGGCATCGCCGTGGTGCTCGACGGCGCGCGCTCGCTCGGGGTCGAGCTGGTGCTGGTCGACTCCTACGCCCGCCCCTGGCCGGCCGCCGTGCAGGTACTCGGTGCCGGGGTCGCGGCGGGCGCCTGGGCGCTCTCGTCGCACACCCCTCCGCGGCCCGCGCTCATCGCCGCCCTCACCGGCGCCGGTGCATTCCTCGTCTCCGACTCGCTGACCACCTCGGGCTTCGCGCCGCTCATGGCCAACGCCCTCCCGGCGCTGGCGATCGGCCTGCTCGGCGAGATGCTGGCCGAGCGGATGCGGGTGCCCGCCGTGGTGACGACCGCGTGCGCGATCGTCCCCCTCCTGCCCGGCCTCACCCTCTACCGCGGCGTCCTCGGCCTCACCTCGAACGCCGGCCCGAGCGCCGGGATCGAGCTCCTGCTCCAGGCGGGCATGATCGCGCTGGGCCTCGCCGGCGGAGTCACGCTCGGCCGGATCGCCTACCGCCGCCTGCGCACCCCGATCGTGCGGGCGGTGGCGCCGGTCCGCGCCCGGACCCGCCGGGACCGCGGGATCGAGCAGGCCCTCGCCGCCGACGTCCTCTACCCCGACGGCGCCGAGGCCGGGCAGGCTGACACCGCACAGGACGCCACGGCGTCGGGCAGCGGATCCGGCCTCCCGGCGTCCGACCCGTCGGCGTCGGCCGCGGTCGACCCCGCACCGCTGCCCGCCGAGCCGGCGGCTCCCGCCGAGGAGCCGTTCGCCCGCACCGGGATCGTCCCGATCGTCAGCACGATCGGCGTGACGGAGCCGGTGCCGATCGTCACCGGGGAGGATCCGGCCGACCGGGGCTGACGACAGGGCCGGCTCCCGCGGCCTGCTCCTCGCCGCAGAGGGAGCCGCCCCGCCGGTCAGCCCGCGTCGCCCCGCACGACCGCGGTCCGGCGGGTGTCGATGACGATCACCGAGCCGAGCACGATCAGGGCGAGCGACACCGAGGCGAGCGTGTCGGTCAGCCAGTGGTAGCCGAGGTAGAGCCGGGCGACGATCTGGCCGGCGATCATCCCGAGCGAGAGCGCGAAGCCCCCGATCATCCAGCTCCGGGAGGAGCGGCGGGAGGCGAGGAGGAACGTGGTGATCAGGAAGAAGTCGCTCACGCCGGTGACGTGGCCGGAGGGGAACGAGAACGTGCCGTCGGGCCCGAGCAGCATGTACTCGACCGGCGGGCGCATCCGCATCACGAGGTGAGCGGCCAGCTGCACGCTGAGCATCCCGACGAGCATGCCGCCGGCCAGGAGGATCGGCCGCCAGAGGTGCCGCGCGAGGACGAACCAGAGCACGAGCACCGCCAGGATGATGACCGGCAGGTAGACCGGCCCGAAGACGGTGGCGAGCGCGTCCATCACGACCGTGCCCTCGGCGGAGCGCTTCTCGCGGAACCACTCGGCGACGACCGGATCGAGGACGGTGAGGCCGGTGCCGCTCGCGACCTGCGCGGTGAAGGCCGCGAAGAGGACGACGCCGACGCCGATGAGGCCGAAGCCGGCCCGGTCGAGGCCGCGGCGCGCCTCCGGGGCCATCACTCGCTCCTCCACGAGGAACCGCTGGTGGAAGCGGGCGCGGCGCGAGAGGGCGGGGGCGGTCATCCGCTCACCCTAGGGCTGCGGAGGCGCCGCCGACCGGGCCGTTCGCTCAGCGTCCTGCCGCGTAGTGCGTCTGGATCTGCTCCGGCGTGAGGACCGTCGAGTACACCGCGGCGTAGCGCAGGCTCCCGCCGAAGTACGAGGAGCCGACGTTCGGCCACTGGCCGCCCAGGCTGTCGTATCCGATCTTCCAGGTGCCCGTCGTGTTCTCGGCCGTGCGGTACGTGCTGTTCGAGGCGACCTTCACGCCGTCGACCCAGAGCGCGATGCCCGCCGTCGGCGAGAGCGTGGAGACGACGTGGTGCCAGAGCCCGTCGTTGACGGCTCGGGTGCTCGTGATGGTCTGCGCGGCGCCGTTGTAGACGCCGAAGACGAGCTTGCCGTCGGCACCGATGTAGGTGTGGCGGTCGTACTGGCCGCCGGGAGCGGTGGCGCCCGCGCTGAAGCTGAAGAGCTTGCCGCCGGCGTTCGTGGTCTTGAACCAGATCTCGGTGCTGAAGGTGCCGGGGTTCCTGATCTCCAGCGGCGTGCTCAGGTACTGGTTGGTGCCGTTCGGCGTCCACGAGCCGCCCGCGTCGCGCGGGCAGGCCTTGGGCGTCGCGGCGGAGCTGACCATCGCGGTCGGGAAGAGGCTGGTGGAGCGGTAGGTGCCCGGGTACTGGCCGGAGTCCGTGTCGGGCGCGGTCGTCGATCCGCTCGGCTGCGCGAGCGTGTAGGCGAAGAGCGCGGCCCCGCGGTCGGCGGCGAGGGCGCCGTCGCAGGTGAAGAACGCGGCGGCGCTGCCGACCGTGTTGGTCGAGTTCAGGATCGAGGCGGTGTACGCGCCGGAGGTGGCCGGGGCGGTGAGCAGCACGGCGGCCAGGGCGGCGGCGGCGAGGGCGGCGACGACAGACCTCGGGCGGGCGAGGAGGGTACGCAGCCGCGCGGCCGGCGAGGCGGCGGAGAGGCGGTGCCGGCTCATGCCGTCTCCTCCTCGCGGGCGGCGCGGCGGCCTCGCTCGGCGGTCCGCTCCGGCTCGCCGGGGAGGCCGACGAAGACCGTGTAGAGCACCGGGATCGCGCAGAGCAGGACGAAGAGGACCCAGCCCCAGAACGGCAGGTGCAGAGCGGAGGAGAGGGCGTAGGCGTCTCCGTCGTGCGCCGGGATCTGCAGGCGGCCGACCTGTCCGGAGACCAGGTCGACGGGGTCGGCGCCCTCGGCGCTCACGCGGATGGGGAGGACGCCCGTCGAGACGAGCGTGGCGTTCGTCGTGCCGCTGTCGACCGTGGCCTCGAGGACGACGATGCCGACCAGCGGGCGGAGCACGAAGACGGTGACGGACGCGACGAGCGAGAGGCCGAGGATCCGCATCGACGCCCGCTGGGTGGGCGAGGCGATGAAGCGGGTGAGCAGCTGCACGAGGACGGCGCCGATGATCAGCAGCGGCAGGCCGCGCACGAGCCAGCCGAGCACCGGCAGCGCCGTGGTGACGACTCCGATGAGCTGGTCCTGGCCGGTGGCCCACGGATCGACGGCTCCGTTGATGTCGCCCTGGGTGCGGAGCGTGCCGTCGTCGGCGATCTCGACGACCCGGTGGGTGTAGGTCTCGTCGGGCGTGGTGGTGGGGTGGAAGCTGACCGCGTCGCCGACCCGGACGTCCTCGAGGGCCGTCGGCTCGGTGAGGACGAGGGTGCCGACCGGGGCGGCCGTGCCCATGGAGGGCGTCTGCACGATGAACCAGCGTCCGCCGGACGCGTGGAACAGGAGCGCCGCCGCGACCAGGACGGCCAGCAGAGCGGTCGTCGTCCCGATCAGGGCGGTGCGGAGGAGGGACCGACGGGGGCGGTCGGTGCGGGGGCGAGCCGTCGGTCCCTCCTCCGC
>NZ_PSTP01000020.1:0-57274 GCF_002930935.1 Rathayibacter sp. AY1A2
AGGCCGGGGTATAAAATTGGCATTGAACATAGTGCACGCTGTTGAGTTCTCAAGAATCGGACACATCCCGCCTCCACACCAGAACGGTGCTTCACAACGGAAGTGATCGAAGAATTTGTTGCTTGCGTCATACGCGTCTTCTCGGTAGACTAGGAGAAGTTTCTTTCTCCCTGTCGCCGTGGCAACTTGTATAACTTAGCACATCCGCAGGCCGTGTCAAATCCGGCTTCTTCGCGATGTCGTCACGCTCGTAGGCGCTCCGACGTTGCTCGGTTCAGGACCTGAGTCCTGCGCCGGGCGGCGAAGTTGCTGGATCCGAGGGATCCTGCGAAGGCTTTACATCCGTGCGGCAGACCTGCTCCGAAAAGCTGTCTTGCCGAGTGGATGGTCCCGATTGAGGCCGGGACGTAGGAGCTGCTGCTCTTTCCGTTTCCCTGCGGCCTTTGTGGCGACTCGGAATAAGTTACGCAGCGATCGCGGTGCTGTCAAACGACGGGCCGAAATCGCACATCCCGGGCGTGTCGGGATCGGGGGTCCTCCCCGTCGGCGCCCGCTTCCGCGGGCGGATCCGGGGGCCGAGCCGGCTGCATCGGACCGAGGCGGGCACCCGCGCGCGGGATCCGACTCCACCGAGTGGAAGGACCCTCCCCGGAAACGACGAGGAGCGCGCGGCCCGGATCGCTCCGGTACCGCGCGCTCCTCGAGGGGATGCCGGGACTACGCCCCGATGCCGACCGCCTCGGGGGAGACGTCCGCACCGGGAGCCGAGGGCTCGAGCGCCTCGGCGACGCGCTGCGAGAGCGACGAGTCGACGTTCGCCCAGTACTGGAGCACGCGCTGCCGAAGCTCCGGACGGGTGACCTTCGACACGTGGCCGGCGATGTTCGCTACCAGGCGGGCGCGCGCGTCGTCGTCGAGGACCTCGCGGTAGAGCGTCCCCGCCTGACCGAAGTCGTCGTCCTCCGGGTGGAGGGTCGCCGCGGCGCGCGTCAGCTCGCCGTCGGTCTCCCAGCCGGCCGACTCCGCCGCCCGGGCGGGATCGGCGTGGGCGCCGCCCATCGTGTTCGGCGCGTAGACGGGCACCTCGGACTTCTGGAAGTCGAACCGCATGGGGCCGTCCTTCGAGTACGAGTGCACCGGCGACTTCGGCGCGTTCACCGGCAGCTGCGCGTGGTTGGTCCCCACGCGGTAGCGGTGCGCGTCGGCGTAGCTGAAGATGCGCGCGAGGAGCATCTTGTCGGGGCTTGCCGCGATCCCGGGCACGAAGTTCGAGGGGGCGAACGCCGCCTGCTCGATCTGCGCGAAGTAGTTCTCGGGGTTCCGGTCGAGCGTCATGGTGCCGACCTCGATCAGCGGGTAGTCCGCGTGGGGCCAGACCTTGGTGAGGTCGAACGGGTTGAACCGGTAGCTCTTCGCGTCCTCGTACGGCATGACCTGCACGGACAGCGTCCACGAGGGGAAGTCGCCGCGGTCGATGGCGGAGGACAGGTCGCGGATGTGGAAGTCCGCGTCCTCACCGGCGATCTGGTCGGCCTGCTCCTGGCTCAGGATCTCGACGCCCTGATCGGTCTTGAAGTGGTACTTGACCCAGAAGCGCTCGCCGGCGGCGTTGATCCACTGGTAGGTGTGCGAGCCGAAGCCGTCCATGTGCCGCCACGAGGAGGGGAGGCCGCGGTCGCCCATGAGCCACGTGACCTGGTGGGCCGACTCGGGCGAGAGGGTCCAGAAGTCCCACTGCATGTCGTGGTCGCGCAAGTGGCTGCCGGGCAGGCGCTTCTGCGAGCGGATGAAGTCGGGGAACTTGATGCCGTCGCGGATGAAGAAGACGGGGGTGTTGTTGCCGACGAGGTCGTAGTTGCCCTCGCTCGTGTAGAACTTCAGCGCGAAGCCGCGGGGGTCGCGCCAGGTGTCGGGCGAGCCCTGCTCGCCGGCGACCGTGGAGAACCGCGCGAGCATCTCGGTCTCGACTCCGGGCTGGAAGAGCGCGGCACGCGTGTAGGCGCTGACGTCGGCGGTGGTGGTGAAGCGTCCGAAGGCTCCGCCGCCCTTGGCGTGGACGACCCGCTCCGGGATGCGCTCGCGGTTGAACTGGGCCAGCTTCTCGACGAGGTAGTGGTCGTGGAGCGCGAGGGGTCCGTCGGCTCCGACGCTCAGCGAGTGGTCGTCGCTCGCGACCGGTGCTCCGGAGTTCGTGGTGGTGAATCGTTCCTCGGTCATGTTCCTCCTGTCGGCGAGGGGCACGGGGCCCGCCGCTGCGGTGTAGCGGATGTCGGTCAGTGGGCCAGGGCCAGGCAGTCGGGGCAGGTGCCCCAGAACGTGACGTCGGCGGTGTCCACGGCGAAGCCGCTCGCGGTCTGCGGATGCAGGCACGGCGCCTCCCCGACGACGCAGTCGACGTCGGCCACGGCCCCGCAGCGCCGGCACACCACGTGGTGGTGGTTGTCGCCGACCCGCAGCTCGAACCGGCGGGGGTGGCCCTCCGGCTCGATGCGGCGGACGATCCCGGCGTCGGTGAACGCCGAGAGCACTCCGTAGACCGCCTGGGCCGAAGCCTCGGGGAGGCCCTCGCGCACTCGGGCCAGGACCGCGTCCACCCCGGAGTGCGGGTGCTCCTCGAGAGCGAGGAGCACCGCGCGCCGCGTGGCGGTGACCTTGAGCCCGGAGGCTCGGAGCCGCTCGTCCACTGTCGTCATGCCGAGGACACTACCCGAGTTGTCTTGAGCGGATCAAAACAACGGGCGGCGTGGCGCGCTCGTCCGGGTGAACGGCCGGGAACGCTCCGGCGGCCACGCGGAGGCTCCGATCAGGCGACCGGACCCTCGACCAGCACGACCTGGGCGGAGCGGGCGGCGCCCGCGGAGTCGGTCCACGAGATCGTCACCGACTCCCCGGGCTCGCGCTGCGCGAGCGAGGCGGACAGCTGGTCGGCCGAGGCGACGGCGACCCCGTCGACCGCGGTGACGACGTCCCCCGCCTCGAGGCCCGCCTGCGCGGCCGGCCCGCCCTCGACGACTCCGCCGATCACGGCGCCGGACGCGGTGGTCGCGAGCGCGCGCGAGGTCGGCGACGCGGTGCCGGAGGAGAGGGAGACGCCGAGGAAGGCCGGATAGCCGATCTCGACGGTGGCCGTGTCGGCGCCCGCCTCGATGGTGGCCACGATGTCCAGGGCCTTCGAGATCGGGATCGCGAAGCCGGTGATGTCGGCCGTCCCGCTGGAGGCGGCGGTGTCCATCCCCACGACGCGGCCGGCGGAGTCGACGAGCGGGCCGCCGGAGTCGCCGGAGACGATGTCGGCGTCCGTCTGGATCAGCCCGGTCAGCGTCTCGGCGGAGATCCCCGACTCGGAGCGGGTCGTGATCTGCTGATCGAGACCGGTGACCGTGCCGGTGGCGGCGACCAGGTCGCCCGTCCCTCCCGCGTTGCCGACGGCGGTCACGGTGTCGCCCACAGCGACCCCGTCCGTGTCGAGCGAGGCGGGGGTGAGGCCGGAGGCGTCCTCCAGCTGCAGGACGGCGACGTCGTTCATCGCGTCGGTGCCGACGACGCGGGCGGTGTAGCTGCGGCCCGTCGACTCCACCGTGACCGAGATCGCGGTGGCGCCCTCGACGACGTGGTTGTTGGTGAGGATCATGCCGTCGGAGGTGAGGATCATGCCGGTGCCGGCCGAGCGGGCGCCCTGGTAGGTGAGCTCGGAGGTGATCGTGACGACGCCGGCGGTCTGCGCGGTGCTCGCGGCCACGGCGTCGGTCGCGCCGGTGGCCGGCTCGGCGGCGGAGGAGCCGCCCTGCGACGAGCCGTACGGGGAGGAGCCGCCCTGCGTCGATCCGCCCCAGGAGGGGACGATCACGTACCCGCCGCCGAAGGATCCCCGCGAGCCGCCGGGGTAGACGATCGTGGCGGCGCCGGCCGAGGCGGAGGAGGCCGCCTCGGTGCGGCCGGCGGTGGCGACTCCGCCTGCTGTCACTCCGATCAGCACGGCGAGGCCGAGGCCGCCGGCGATCAGCGCCCGACGACGACGACGACGGTCGTCCGCGCGCAGCGCGCGCACCTCGTCGGCGCCCGTCGCCTCGGTGATGGCGGGCTGGTCGGTGAGCTCTCGCTCGTCGGATTCGTGTCGCTCGTTCATGGTGTCGTCCTCGTGCCGGGGCCGCCCCTGACGGCGACCGGTTCCCATTCCACGCCCGGCCTCCCCGCGCAGCCTGGACGCTGCTTATGCGGTTCCTATGAGCGCTCGCCCCTCTGAATGGTTGTAGCTTCAACCAAAAGCGGGTAGCGTCTCCGCCGTGACCACCTCCTCCCCCGACCTGCTCGCTCCCGACACCGCGATGGGCGCGGTGACCCTCCGCGTCGCCGACCTCGACGGGATGATCGCCTACTACCGCGACGCCGTGACGCTCGAGCTGCTCTCGCACGACGGACCGGTCGCGGTGCTCGGCCGCGGCGGAGTGCCGGCCGTGATCCTCCAGCACGCGCCCGAGCTGGTGCACGCCTCGCCGCGCAGCGCCGGCCTCTTCCACACGGCGATCCTCTTCGAATCGGAGGCGGCGCTCGCCGCGGCCGTGTACAGCGTCGCGACCCGGCACCCCGGCTCGTTCACCGGCAGCTCCGACCACCTGGTCAGCAAGGCCTTCTACTTCGACGACCCCGAGCACAACGGCGTCGAGCTCTACTGGGACCGCGACCGCACGCAGTGGTCGTGGACGCACGGGCGGATCGAGATGAGCACGCTCTTCCTCGACCCGAACGCGTTCCTGCAGGAGCACCTCACCGAGGAGTCGATCGCGCAGCCGCGCCTCGGCGGCGCCTCCGTCGGCCACGTGCACCTGAGCGTGGGCGACGTCGCCACCGCGAAGGAGTTCTACGTCGACCGGCTCGGCTTCGAGACGACGATCGCGTACGGCGGGCAGGCGCTCTTCGTCTCGGCGGGCGGCTACCACCACCACATGGCGATGAACACCTGGAACTCTGCGGGCGCCGGACGCCGGCAGCAGGCCCTCGGCCTCGGACAGGTCGAGATCGTGGTTCCCGGCGCCGACGATCTCGGCGCGCTCGGCGAGCGGCTGACCCGCTCCGGAGTCGCCACCCGCGACGACGGCCGCACCCTCGCCTTCGAGGACCCCTGGGCGAACGCGATCCGCGTCACGACCTCCTGAGCGCCGCCGATCGCGGGGGACCCCCGCGGGTACGATGGTCGCGCGGAAGACCGCACTCCCCCGAGACTCCGGAGAACACGGTGCCCACGATCGTCGTTGAAGTCATGCCCAAGGCCGAGCTGCTCGACCCGCAGGGGAAGGCCGTCGCCGGCGCGCTCGCGCGGCTGGGCCACTCCGCCATCCACGGCGTGCGGGTGGGCAAGCGCTTCGAGATCACCGTCGACGAGGTGACCGACGAGGTGCGCGCCTCGGTGCAGCGCATCGCCGACGAGATGCTCTCGAACTCGGTGATCGAGGACGTCGTTGGGATCCACTACCCGGCGGAGGCCGCCCGATGAGGATCGGCGTCATCACCTTCCCCGGCTCGCTCGACGACCGCGACGCCCAGCGCGCCGTCCGGTTCGCGGGTGCGGAGCCGGTCGCGCTGTGGCACGGCGACCACGACCTCGACGGCGTCGACGCGATCGTCCTGCCCGGCGGCTTCTCCTACGGCGACTACCTGCGCTGCGGCGCCATCGCCTCCCACTCCCCGATCATGCGCGAGGTCGTCGACGCGGCGAACGCCGGGACCCCGGTCCTCGGCATCTGCAACGGCTTCCAGATGCTCACCGAGGCGCACCTGCTGCCCGGCGGCCTGATCGCGAACGACATCGGATCCTTCGTCTGCCGCGACCAGCGCCTGATGGTCGCGAGCACCGAGACCGCCTGGACGAACGGCTTCGAGCCCGGCCAGGAGATCACGATCCCGCTGAAGAACGGCGAGGGCGGCTACATCGCCTCGGCCGACACGCTGCTCGAGCTCGAGGCGGAGGGACGCGTCGTCGTCCGCTACCTCGGCCACAACCCGAACGGCTCCATGAACGACATCGCCGGCATCAGCAACCGCCGCGGCAATGTGGTGGGGCTCATGCCGCACCCGGAGCACGCCGTCGAGGAGGGCTTCGGGCCCGACACGGCCGCCGCGATGCGCTCGGGTGTGGACGGGCTGACCTTCTTCACGTCGGCGCTGAAGTCGCTGCTCGCCTCCGCCTGACGCATCCGGTCCGGGCGGCTCCGCCCGCCCGCGACGCACGAGACCCCCGGTTCCGGCCGGGGGTCTCGTGCGTGATGGGCGATGTTCGCGGCGCCGCTCAGGGCCCGGTCAGGACCTCGGGCTCGGGGGTCATCGAGATGGTGGGGATCGAGGCGGTGATCACGGTGCCGTCGGAGCGGCGGGTGCCCTCGATGTCGGACGTGGTCGGCGCGCCGTGCAGGCGGCGGCCCTGGTGCGTGAGCGGGACGCGCACGGGGCTGCCGGCAGCGACGTGCACGCGCTCGTCGCGGACGGTGATCGCGGCGGAGTCGCCGGTCTCGACCGTCAGCAGGACCTCGGTCTGCGTCACCTCGACGCGCACGCGCGTGCCGTGGAGGGTGATGCGGAAGGCGAGGCGGTCCCAGTCGTCGGGCAGGCGCGGGTCGAGCGTGATCCGCCCACCGTGGTCGCGCATCCCGCCGAAGCCGTAGACGAGGGCGCTCCAGACGCCGCCCGTCGAGGCGACGTGGATGCCGTCCGCGGTGTTGCGGTGCAGGTCGGCGAGGTCGACGAACAGCGCCGACAGGAAGTAGTGGCGGGCCAGGTCGCTGTAGCCGACCTCGGCGGCGATGATCGACTGCACGACGGCCGAGAGGGTCGAGTCGCCGGTGGTCAGCGCGTCGTAGTACTCGAAGTCGGCGCGCTTCTGCTCGGCGGTGAACTCGTTGCCCTGCAGCAGCAGCGCGAGCACGACGTCGGCCTGCTTGAGCACCTGGAAGCGGTAGATCACCAGCGGGTGGAAGTGCAGCAGCAGCGGCCGCTTGCTCGCGGGGGTGTTCTCGAGGTCCCACAGCTCCTTCTCGAGGAAGGCCGCGTCCTGCGGGTGGATGCCCGCCCGCGCGTCGAAGGGGATGTGCATCTTCTCGGCGGCGCGCGCCCACTCGAGCACCTCGCCCTCGTCGAGAGCGAGGCGGTCGGCCATCCGCTCGTACGCGGCGGGCTCGACGGCCTTCAGCAGCTCGACAGCGCGTGCGGCCGAGCGGAGGTTCGCCCGGGCCATGACGTTCGTGTACAGGTTGTCGTTGACGACGGTCGTGTACTCGTCCGGCCCCGTCACTCCGTGGATGTGGAAGTGGTCGTCGCCGTTGCTGCGCCAGAAGCCCAGATCGGCCCACATCCGCGCGGTCTCGACGAGGATGTCGATCGCTCCGCGGGCGAGGAAGTCGTCGTCGCCCGTGGCACCCACGTACTGCATGAGCGCGTAGGAGATGTCGGCGTCGATGTGATACTGAGCGGTGCCGGCGGCGTAGTACGCCGACGACTCCTGACCGTTGATGGTGCGCCAGGGGAAGAGCGCGCCGCGCTGGTTGAGCTCGGAGGCGCGCGCGCGGGCGGCCTCGAGCATGTTCTGCCGGAAGCGCAGGGCGTTCCGGGCCACGAGGGGCGCCGTGTAGCTGAGGAACGGGAGGACGTAGACCTCGGTGTCCCAGAAGTAGTGGCCGCCGTAGCCGGAGCCCGAGACGCCCTTCGCGGCGACTCCGCCGCCGTCGGTGCGGGCGGTGGACTGGGCGAGCTGGAAGAGGTTCCAGCGGGTGGCCTGCTGGATGGCGGGCTGGCCGTCCAGCTGCACGTCGGAGCGGGTCCAGAAGTCGTCGAGCCACTCGCGCTGCTTGACGAACTGCTCCTCGACCGGCGTCTCGCGGGCGCGGTCGAGCGTGCGGTCGCAGCGGTCGGCGAGCTCGCGCACGGGCACGCCGCGGGAGGTGTGGTAGGTCAGCGTCTTGACCAGGCGGACCGGCCGGCCGGCCTTGGCCTTCACGCGGTAGACGTGCTTGGCGAGGTCGTCGTCGATCTGGGAGGTCTGGTCCCACTCGTTCTCGGTCTCGAGCTGGTGCTCGGCGCCGCAGGCGACGGTCATCTGGGAGTTGGTGGTCCGGTAGCCGAGAAGGTAGCGGGTGCCGCTGACGCGCTTGAGGCGCGGCTGGAGCACGCGGTCCTCGAACGACTCCGCCTTGCGCGGGTCGAAGCCGGCCCCCTCGCTGCCGGAGGGGGCGTGGTACTCGTCGACGCCGTCCTGGCGGTTGAGGATCTGGCTCGAGATCAGCACGGACGCGTCGTGGTCGAGCATCTCGACCTCGTAGTCGAGGATCGCGAGGTGCCGGTCGGTGAACGAGACCAGGCGGCGCGAGCGGATCAGGACGCGCTTGCCGGAGGGGGTGCGCCACTCCAGCTCGCGGGTGAGCACGCCGTTCGCGAAGTCGAGACGGCGCGAGTAGGCGAGGACGTCGGCCTCGCTCAGCACGAAGGGCTCGTCGTCGACGTAGAGGCGGATGATCTTGGCGTCCGGCACGTTGACGATGGTCTGGCCGACGCGGGCGAAGCCGAACGCCTCCTCCGCGTGGCGGATGGGCCAGGTCTCGTGGAACCCGTTGATGAAGGTGCCGTAGGCGTAGCCGTCGCGCCCCTCCTCCACGTTGCCGCGGAGGCCGAGGTAGCCGTTGCCGGTGGCGAAGAGCGTCTCGGTGCGGCCCTGCAGCTCGGAGGCGAACTCGGTCTCGACGAGGGCCCACTCGTCGATCGGGAAGCGGTTCCGGTCGAGCGGGTCGGAGGTGATGGGGTTCATGCGGCGTCCTCGGGGGCGGGAGCGGTGGGGAGGAAGGGGAGCAGCTCGGCCAGGTCGTCCACGACCAGGTCGGCGCCGTGCTCGAGCAGGGTGTCGGCCCCGACTCCGCGGTCGACGCCGACGACGAGGCCGAAGCCGCCCGCGCGGCCTGCCGCGACTCCGGAGTGCGCGTCCTCGAGGACGGCGCACGCGGCGGCCGGGAGGCCGAGGAGCTCGGCCGCGTAGAGGTAGGTGTCGGGCGCGGGCTTGCCGGCGATCGAGCGCTCGGCGGCGAGGAGCCCGTCCACGACGACCTCGAAGCGGTCGCGGAGGCCGGCCGCCTCGAGCACCGGCACGCCGTTGCGGGAGGAGGTGACGACGGCGACCTGCACGCCCGCGGCGATCGCGGCGTCGACGAAGCGGAGCGAGCCCGGGTAGGGAGCGACGCCGGTCTCGGCGAGGGTGCGGTTGAAGGCGTCGTTCTTGCGGTTGCCGAGCCCGCAGACGGTCTCGAGCGACGGGTCGTCCTCGGGCGCGCCCTCGGGGAGGGTGATGCCGCGCGAGGCGAGGAGCGCCCGGACGCCGTCGTACCGCGGGCGTCCGTCGATGTACCGGAAGTAGTCGGCGTCGGTGTAGCCCTCGGCGATCCCGCGCGAGGAGAGGTACTCCGTGAACAGCCGCGACCAGGCCTGCATGTGGACGTCGGCGGTCGGCGTGAGCACGCCGTCGAGGTCGAACAGGAGCGCGCGGACGCCGCGGAGGGCGGAGGCGTCGGGGCGCGTCGGGGATGCAGTCACGGCGGGGAGGACCTCTGATCGGGGGCAGGCGTTCGGCGGTTCCGCCGATGACGGTCGTCCGCCGCGGACTGCAGGTATCGTATACGCCCCCCGGCCGCCGTGTGGAACCGTTTACACGTCCGTCATCTGCGCGCCGCCGGGGGCGTCGATCCGCTCGGGGGCGAGGCGGTGCCGCCCGAGGGGGAGCATCAGCGGAGTGCCCGAGGTCGGGTCGGTGATGATGCGGCTGTCGAGGCCGAACACGGCGAGCACCGTCTCCTCGGTGAGCACCGCGGCCGGGGTGCCGGAGGCGTGCACCGCGCCGTGCGCGATGGCCACGAGGTGGTCGGCGTAGCGGGCGGCCATGTTGAGGTCGTGCAGCACCATCACCACCGTCGTCCCGCGGGTGCGGTTGAGGTCGACGAGCAGGTCGAGCACCTCGATCTGGTGGCTGACGTCGAGGAAGGTGGTCGGCTCGTCCAGCAGCAGCACGTCCGTCTCCTGCGCGAGGGCCATCGCGATCCAGACGCGCTGGCGCTGCCCGCCGCTGAGCTCGTCGACGGAGCGGTCGGCCAGGGCGGCGGTGTCGGTCGCGTCGAGCGCGGTCGCGACGGCCTCGTCGTCGTGGGCGCTCCAGCGGCTCAGCATCCCCTGGTGCGGATGGCGGCCGCGGCCGACGAGATCCGCGACGGTGATGCCCTCCGGGGCGATCGGCGACTGCGGGAGGAGGCCGAGCGTGCGGGCGAGCTGCTTCGCCGGCGTCCGGTGCACGGCCCTGCCGTCGAGCAGCACGGCGCCGGAGCGGGGCGCGAGCAGGCGCGACATCGAGCGCAGGAGCGTCGACTTGCCGCAGGCGTTCGCTCCGACGATCGCGGTGATGCGGCCGGGCGGGACGACGAGGTCGAGGCCGTCGACGACCGTCCGGTCGCCGTAGCCGAGGGTGACCCCCTCGGCCGTCAGGGTGTGCGCGGTGGTCACAGTGAGCCTCCCGCTCTGTTGCTGCGGACGATGAGGTAGACGAGGTACGGCGCCCCGAGGACGCCGGTGACCACTCCGACCGGGTAGCGCAGGCCCAGCCCGAACTGCCCGACGAAGTCGGCGACGAGCACGAGCAGCGCGCCGACGAGGGCCGAGGGGATGAGGAGCGACGCGCCGGGCCCGATCAGGCGGGCGGCGATCGGGCCGGAGAGGAAGGCCACGAACGCGATCGGGCCGGCGGCGGCCGTCGCGAAGGCGATCAGCCCGACCGCGGCGACGATCACGACGAGGCGGGTGGCGTTCACGCGGATGCCGAGCGCGGAGGCGGTGTCGTCGCCGAGCTGCGTGGCGGAGAGGTCGCGCGAGCGCGAAAGCAGGACGGGGGTGAGGACGACGACCGCGGCGAGGACCGGCACGACCTCGCTCCAGCTCGCGCCGTTGAGGCTCCCGGTGAGCCAGCGGGACGCCTCCTGCAGGTCCCACGCGGCGGCCTGCGAGAGCACGTAGGCGGTGAGGGAGTCGAGCATCGCGGCGACCCCGATGCCGATCAGGATCAGCCGGGTGCCGGCGACTCCGCTGCGGTAGGACAGGGCGTAGACGAGCAGGGCGACCACGAGTCCCGCGACGATCGCGAGGGCCGAGACCTGCGCCGCCCCGAGCGAGAGCGTCACGATCGCGAAGGCCGCGGCGGCGCTCGCCCCGGCGCTGATCCCGATGATGTCGGGGCTGGCGAGCGGGTTGCGGAGCATGGTCTGGAAGCTCACTCCGCCGAGCCCGAAGCACAGGCCCACCAGCAGGGCGAGGACGGCGCGCGGGAGGCGGAGGCGCCCGACGGTGAAGCTCGCCCCGGGGACCTGCTCACCGAGGATCACGCGCAGCACCTCGTCGGGCGAGTAGACGGTCTGGCCGACCAGCAGGGAGACGGCGAGGACGGCCGCGATCAGGACAGCGAGCACGGCGACGACGACCCGGCGGCGGGTACCGCGGCGGCGGCGGCCGGCCGCGACGGCGCGGGCGGTGGCGGAGGGCGCCTCGAGCAGCGCGGTCACAGCTCGCGCACCTTCTGGCGGCGGACGATCGCGATGAACACCGGGGCGCCGACCAGCGCGGTGACGATGCCCACGTCGATCTCGCTCGGGCGCGCGACGACGCGGCCGACGATGTCCGCCGCGATCAGGAGCACGGCGCCGGTCACCGCCGAGAACGGCAGCAGCCAGCGGTGGTCGACGCCGACGAGGAGGCGGCAGGCGTGCGGGACGACCAGGCCGACGAAGCCGATGGGCCCCGTGACCGCGGTCGTCGCTCCGCAGAGCACGACCGCGCCCAGGGCGGCCCCGCCGCGCGCGAGGGCGACCCGCTCCCCCAGGCCCGCGGCGAGCTCGTCGCCGAGCGCGAGGGTGTTGAGGCTCTTGGCCGAGAGCACGCAGAGGACGAGGCCGGCCAGGAGGAAGGGGAGCACCTGCGCGATGCTCGCGGACGTGGCGCCGCCCACTCCGCCGATCTGCCAGGAGCGGATGCCGCCCGCGATGTCGGCGCGCGGCAGGACGATCGCGCTGATCACCGAGACCAGCGCGGCCGAGGTGGCGGCCCCGGCCAGGGCGAGCTTGAGCGGAGTCGCGCCGCCGCGCCCGAGCGACCCGACCGTGTAGACGAAGACCGCGGCGACCGCGGCCCCGCCGATCGCGACCCAGACGTAGGCGGCGGAGCTCGTCAGCCCGAAGAAGACGATGCCCGTCACGACCGCGAGCGAGGCTCCGGTGTTCACCCCGAGGATGCCGGGGTCGGCCAGCGGATTGCGGGTCACCCCCTGCATCAGCACGCCGGCGACGCCGAGGGCCGCGCCCGCGATCGCGGCGAGCACGGTGCGCGGGATGCGCTTGGCGACCGCGGCCTGCGCGAACCCGTCCGTGGACCCGCCGAACGCGGCGACCACGTCGCTCCACGCCACCTCCCGCGACCCCACCAGCACCGACACCACGGCGGCGGCGAGCAGCACGGCCACGGCCGCGAGCAGCCAGAGGGCGCGCAGCCGCCTCGGGCGGCGCACGGCGGCGACGCCCGAGGCGGCGGGAGGAGCGGCGAGGGTCACGCGGGCCGGATCCCGGCTCAGGCGGCCGGAGTGCTCTGCGCGGCCTTGGCGGCGGCCTCGTCGAGCAGGTCCAGGTAGTCGTCGAGGACCCACGAGATCGAGAGCGGCGTCGGGTTGGCGGCGGTGCCGAGCGGCGTGGAGGGCAGGCGCACGATGGCGTCGTCGGCGACCGCGGGGATCTGCGAGAGCAGCGGGTCGGCCTTGAGGGTGCTCACGAGCTCGTCGTCGCCGTAGGTGACGATCACGTCGACGTCGCTGAAGGCGTCGGCCTGCTCGGCGCTCTGCGTGAGCGAGAACTTGTCGGTCGCGGCGGAGGCGGTCGCGATGCTGCCCGGGGTGGCCATGCCGAGGTCCTCGAAGAACGCGGGGCGGGTGTCGTGCGAGGTGTAGAAGCTGACCTGGCTGAGGTCCGTCGGGTCGACGTGGGTGAGGAACATCGCCGAGGTGCCGGCCAGCTGCGGGTGCGCGGCGACCTTCTCCTCGATCTCGCCCTCGAGCTCGGTGATCAGGGCGGCGCCCTCGTCGGCCCTGCCCATCGCCTCGCTGTTCAGCGTGATCATGTCGCGCCAGGAGGTGCCCCAGGCGGTCTCGGGGTAGGCGACGACGGGGGCGATCTCGCTCAGGGTGTCGTAGTCCTCCTGCGTGAGGCCGGAGTAGGCGGCGAGGATGACGTCCGGGTCGGTGTCCGAGACGGCCTCGAAGTCGATGCCGTCGGTCTCGTCGAAGAGGACGGGGGCCTCGGCGCCGAGCTCGTCGAGCTTCTCGCTCACCCAGGGGAGGAGCCCGTCGCCGTCGTCGTCGCCGAAGTTGGCGGCGGCCATGCCCACGGGGACCACGCCCAGCGCGAGCGGGACCTCGTGGTTGGCCCAGTTGACCGTCGCCACGCGCTCGGGCGCCGACTCGATGGTGGTGGTGCCGAGAGCGTGCTCGATCGTGATCGGCGTGAAGCCGCTGTCGGCGGCGGCGTCGTCTCCGGCGGCCGAGCCGCTGCAGCCGGCGAGGCCGATCGTCAGCGCGGTGGCGGCGAGCAGGGCGAGGGGCGTGGTGGCGCGGGGCATGGGTCCCTTTCGAGAGGCTGTGCGGGAGGCGGCGCAGGGTCCGAGTGGACCGGCACTAAGGACAGCCTAACCAAAGAATGTGCGTGCTCTCAGCCCCGATTCCTCGCCTCCCGAGGTCGGAGGCGCCCCGAGGTGCCGCTCGCGGAGCCCGGAGACGGCCCCGCCACAGCCGCGGACGTCAGGCCGTCGCGAGCCTCTCGACGGTGCGCAGGTTCCGGGTCGTGGTGCTCGAGCGGTAGGCGGAGCGGGCGAGGATCCGCGCGACCGGAGTGTCCGTCGAGGAGCCGCGCGGGCAGCGCCAGTAGAGGACGCCGGCACCCCGGGCGACGAGCTCGACCGCCGGATCCGGCTCGCCGATCGCGCCCTGCGCGGCGTCGAGCGCCTCCTCGTCCGAGCCGAAGACGACGTACGGATGCGCCTCCTCGTCGATCCGCGGGAACGGGTAGGCGGCGAGCACCGCGGCGAGCGCCTCCTGCGTCACGAGCACGATCCAGGCGTCGTAGCCGAACCGCTCGGCGAGCGCCGCCTCGAGCGCGGGCTTCAGCTCGGCGGCCGGGCGGTCGGAGTCGAAGGCCGCATTGCCGCTCGCGAGGACCGTCCGCACCCGGTCCACGCCGATGCCGGCGACCGTCTCGGCGAGCTCGGCGCTGCGGACGGTGCGGCCGTTGACGTTCACTCCGCGGAGGAGGGCGAGGAACCGGGTCATGCGGCCGACGGTAGCGTGACGGCATGGCGCGCGGAAGCGGACGACGACGACCCCGGCGGACCCTCGAGGAGGAGATCCTGCGGGCGAGCGAGCGCGGACCCGGGGCGAGGACGCGGGCGGAGACCGTCCCTCCCTCCGGACGCCGGCTGGTGGCGCCGCCCGCCTCGGGCACCCTGCTCCACCTCGACGTGGACGCGCTGGTGGCGCTCGCCGCGCGGGAGGACCTGCTGATCGCGCTGGAGCGGCGGATCGGCGAGCACGCGGTGGCCGCGACTCCGGTGCTCTCGTGGTGGTCGGCGACTCCGTCGGTCCCGGGCGAGGAGGAGGAGCGCCGGCTCGACGCGCTCGTGCTGCGGACGGTGGAGCTCGGGGCGGGGCCGGCCGAGGACGTGGACTCGCGGCTGCGGGAGCTGGCGCACGAGGGCGATCTGGACGAACTGGGCGCCGCACTGGCGCTGCTCGCGCGGGTCCCGGATCCGCCGGCGGCGTTCCAGGATCCGGACGGGTTCCTGCGCGTGACGGTCCCGGAGTCGCCGTTCGAGCGGCGGCTCGAGGTCCTCGCGGAGGCGCAGGGCCGGGCGGGCGAGCTGCTGGTGCTGCTGCGCGACTGCGCGTTCACCGCGACCCTGCCGCGGCGGCGCTCGGCGATCGCGGCGATGAGCGGGCGGATCCGGGCGGCCGCGGACCCGGGGCGCCTCGACTCCCGGCGGCTGGACGAGCTCGCGGAGGCGGTGGACGCGGCGGTCGAGAAGCGGTGGACCGTGCTCTGACGGCGGTCCGCGTTACGGGCGCGCCCGTCGCGGTGACCGTTCGCGCACCGGTTCAGCCCCCGCGCACCCCGGGTGAATAGGCTGGACGGATGCCTCTCACCGGTCTCGACCTCCGCCGCTTCCCCGCCGCCCTGAACGACGAGGGCGGTCCCGACGCCGCCACCGCCGCGTGGGCCACCGCGATCAACGCGGGCTTCCACGAGAAGGAGTTCACGCCGGAGAAGCTGCGCGACTGGGCCGAGCACATGGTCGCCGACCAGCGCGTGCTCACCGCGGTCGTCGACTCCTCCGCCCCCGAGGGGCTCGACGGCGCGGGCGTGCCGGTCGGCACCTACGCGGCGTTCCCCGGTGCCCTGCAGGTCGGCGGCGGACGCGAGCTGCCGGCGCACCTCGTCTCGCAGGTGACCGTGCGGCCCACGCACCGGCGCCGCGGCATCCTGCGCGCGATGATCACCGAGGACCTGCGCCTGGCGAAGGAGGCCGGCACCCCGGTCGCCGCGCTCACGGCGAGCGAGGCCTCCATCTACCGCCGGTTCGGCTTCGGCCGCTCGGCCTTCACCCGCTCGATCCGCGTCGACACCGGACCGCGCTTCGGCCTGCAGACCGAGCCCGCCGGCCGCGTCGAGGTGGTCGCGACGAGCTGGCTGCAGCCGCGCATCCCCGCGGTGTTCGCCGCGTTCCAGGCGTCGACCCCCGGCTCGCTGACCCGCCAGTCGCGCTACGAGGCGAACTCCGTCGGCACCGCGTCCGGCGAGACCACGCCCGGCCTCGACGTCCGCTCGGCCGTCCACCTCGACGAGGAGGGGACGCTCGACGGCTTCGTGACCTACCGCGCGGTCGGGCCCGAGGACGACAAGACCCTCGAGATCGTCGACCTCGTCGCCCCCGGCGCCGACGCCTACCTCGCGCTCTGGGGCTACCTCGGCGCGGTCGACCTCGCCTCCGCGGTGACCTGGGACATGGCGCCGGTGGACGATCCGCTGACCTGGGCGCTCCGCGACGCGCGCGTGGTGCAGGTGAGCCACGTGGGCGACCTGATCTGGCTGCGGATCCTCGACGTCGCCGCCGCGTTCTCGGCCCGGCCGTGGACCGCTGACGGCTCGGTCGTCGTCGAGGTGGCCGACGGGCTCGGGCTCGCCGACGGCCGCTACCGCCTCACCACCTCGGGCGGCTCCGCCACCGTGGAGCGCACCGGGGACGAGGCCGAGCTCGCGCTGGACGTGGCCGACCTGGGCTCGCTGCTGCTGGGCTCGGTGCGGCCGTCGATCCTGGCGAAGGCCGGGCTGGCGCGCGTCACGGGCGAGGCGGGGCGGATGGACCGCCTGTTCGCGCCGATCGCGACGCCGTACTGCATCTCGTTCTTCTAAGAGGCACCGCCCTCCCGGCGGCACCGCCCGCTCGGCTGCAGCGCCCGCCCGGAGGCGTCCGGCTCCCGCGCCGCCGCCGTCCCGCGCACCTCAGCTGCCGCGGACTGCCAGCCGCCTCCGGGCGTCCGCGCATCCCGCGTCGGTCATGCTGGAGGACCCGTCCCCGACACCGGCAGGAGTTCCGCGTGGGTGCATCCGTGATCGTCGACGTCATCGTCGTGCTGAGCCTCATCGGCGCGCTCGTCGACGGTCTGCGGCGCGGCCTGCTCCGGACCCTCGGCGGTCTCGCCGGGATCGTCGCGGGCGCGATCGGCGCCTCGTTCGCCGTGCCCGCCGTCTCGTCGTGGACGGCCGGCAGCGAGTGGCGCCTGCTCGCCGTGATCGGCACCGCCGTGCTGCTGCTGGGCGTCGGCTACGCGATCGGAGCGACGCTCGGCGCGGTCATCGGCCGCGGAGCCGACCGGGTGAAGCTCGGCCTGCTCGACCGGCTCGCGGGTGGCGTCGCCGGCGTCGCGATCTCCGGCCTGGTCTGGATCGCCGTCACCTCGGCCGTCTCCCTCCTCGGCGTCCCCCTCGTCACGACCTCGGTCGCCGGATCGACGGTCATCCGCACGATCGACGACCTCACCCCCTCCCCCGTCCGCGCCTTCCTCGCCCAGCTGCAGTCGACCGTGGTCGACGAGGGCACGTCCTGGGTCGTCGAGGCGCTCGACGCACCGACCCAGGCGCCCGCGATCCCGGACGTCTCGACCGACGACCCGGAGGTCGCCGCCGCCACCCGCTCGGTCGTGCGCGTCTCCGGCACGGCCTGGGCCTGCGACGTCGGAGTGACGGGCAGCGGCTTCGTCGTCTCGGACGACCGCGTGATCACCAACGCGCACGTGGTCGGCGGAGTCTCGCAGCCGGTCGTCGAGGCGCCGGGCGAGGCCCCGCGCACCGGCCGCGTCGTCTACCTGGACCCGGCCGCCGACCTCGCCGTGATCGCCGTCGACGGGCTCGACGCCTCCCCGCTCCCGCTCGACGACGCCGTCGCCGCCGGGGACGACGCGGTGGTCGCGGGCTACCCCTTCGGCGGCCCGCTGACCCTCGGCTCGGCCGAGATCTCCTCCGACGCCACGGTCTCGCTGATGGTCGACGGAGCACCGACCTCACGGGAGGTGCTGACCCTCGCCGCCGTCGTCAACCAGGGCAACTCGGGCGGCCCGCTGCTCTCTCTCGAAGGCACCGTGTCGGGCGTCGTCTTCGGCAAGGCCGCCTCCGTCGACAACGTCGGCTACGCCATCCCGCTCTCGGTCCTCACTCCCGTGGTCGAGCAGGCCGCCTCGCTGACGGACGCCGTCGATCCGGGGGCCTGCCGCTCGAAGTGAGCGGTCACGGCAGCGGTCCGTCGACCAGCACGAGGGTGAGGTCGTCGAGCCGCACCGTCTCGGGCCGCGCCGACTCGAGGTAGGCGGACACGCGCGGATCGACGGGGAAGCGCGCCGACCGCTCGATCGCGATGGCGACGATCCCGGCGGACGACGGATCGGTCGTCACCCGGTCGCCGATGTAGGGCACGTAGACGCCCGAGGACATGCCCTGCGCGAGGACCAGGCCGCCGTCGAGGCCGCGCTCGCGCAGCACGTCGGCCACCCGCGCGATCCCGGTCGGCCGCTCCTCGGCGATCCCCGCCGAGGTGGCGATCGCGATCACGAGGGAGGCGGCCAGCAGCACCGCGCCGACGCCGCGGGCGAGGGGTGCGGGCAGCACGATCCCGCCGCGCAGCGCCTCCGCGATGCCGATGCCCGCCAGCGCGCAGAGGAGCCACGCCCACGCCGCGTAGTAGTGCGGCAGCGCGACCGAGCTGATCGCCAGGTGGAACACGAGGAGGAGCAGCGTCGCGGCGCCCAGGTAGAGCACCAGCGCGCGGCGCCGCGGAGCGAGCAGGGCCAGCAGGGTCCCGAGGAGCAGCACGGCGAGCGCCGCCGGCCCGATGCCGACGACCATGAACCAGAGGTTCGCCCACCACGGAGGGAAGACGTACGCGGTCCCGGCGACCTCGATCAGATGGCCGTCGGCGTTGTGCTCGGACTGGAACTCGAGCAGGTACCGGACCGCCTCGACCGGGTGCACCGGCAGGTAGGCGAGCACCCCGGTGACGACGAACGCGACGGAGAGGGCGAGGCCGCCCCGCAGCGCCCGGGCCCTGCTCCCCGACCAGAGCAGCGGCAGCAGGAGCACGGGCGCGAGGACCGCGGTGGTCAGCTTCGAGGTGACCGACAGCGCCAGCAGCGCACCGGCCAGCGCGATCAGCCAGCCGCTCCGCCTGCCCGGCGAGGCGCGCGACCAGGTCCACGCCGCCGCCATCGCCGCGACGGCGAAGAGCACCATGAACGGCTCCAGGAGCGCGAGGCGGTCGATCCGGGTGCCGGCGCCCACGGCGGTGCGCGGGAGGAGGAGGAACAGGCCGGCCGGGACGAGCGCGAGCGTCGGGCCGAGCTCGCGCCGGAACCAGAGCCAGAGCACCACCCCGGTGAGGAACGCGGCCGCGCCGGCGGCGATCCTGCCCGCGAGCAGCCCCTCGCCGAGCAGCACCTGCGCGAGCCCGATCAGGTACTTCGCCGTCGGCGGATGCTCGAGGTTCGCGCTCACGTCGCCGTGCAGGTAGTCCCAGCCCGCGGCGAGGTACACGGGCTCGTCCGACGAGATGTTCGCCGCTCCGAGGTTCCCGAAGCACTGGTAGAGCCCCCACAGCACGGTCCCGATCAGAGCCGCCCGCTTCACCCGCCCGATCCTAGGCGCCGGTGCCCGCACCGCTCCACCGGAGGGCCCGGGCCGCGGCGACCGCGGCGGGTAGGATCGACGCGCATCCCGTCCCCCTCCCCTGGAGCCTCCAGCACATGGCAGACAGCCGCACCGCCGTTCCCGACACCACTGCGAACGCGGAGGCGACGCCCGAGCGGGAGCAGCCCTACGCGGCCCTCGGACTCAAGCCCGACGAGTACGCGAGCATCCGCGAGATCCTCGGCCGCCGCCCCACGAGCGGCGAGCTCGCGATGTACTCGGTGATGTGGAGCGAGCACTGCTCCTACAAGTCGTCGAAGATGTACCTCCGCCAGTTCGGGCAGAAGGTCTCCCCCGCCATGAAGAAGAACCTCATGGTCGGCATGGGCGAGAACGCCGGAGTGGTCGACGTCGGCGAGGGCTGGGCCGTGACCTTCAAGATCGAGAGCCACAACCACCCGAGCTACATCGAGCCCTTCCAGGGTGCGGCGACGGGGGTCGGCGGCATCGTCCGCGACATCATCTCGATGGGCGCCCGGCCGGTCGCGGTCATGGACGCGCTGCGCTTCGGGGCGATCGACGACCCCGACACCGCGCGCGTGGTCCACGGCGTCGTGGCCGGCATCTCCTTCTACGGCAACTGCCTCGGCCTGCCGAACATCGGCGGCGAGACCTACTTCGACTCCGTCTACCAGGGCAACCCGCTCGTCAACGCGCTGGCCGTCGGCGTCCTCCGCCACGAGGACCTGCACCTCGCGAACGCCCGCGGCGTCGGCAACAAGGTCGTGCTCTTCGGGGCGCGCACCGGAGGCGACGGCATCGGCGGCGCGTCGATCCTCGCCTCCGACACCTTCGCCGACGGCGGACCGACCAAGCGTCCCGCGGTGCAGGTCGGCGACCCCTTCGCCGAGAAGGTGCTCATCGAGTGCTGCCTCGAGCTGTTCCGCAAGGACCTCGTCGAGGGCATCCAGGACCTGGGCGCCGCGGGCATCTCGTGCGCCACCTCGGAGCTGGCCTCCAACGGCGACGGCGGCATGTTCATCGAGCTCGACTCGGTGCTGCTGCGCGACCCCTCGCTCACGGCGGAGGAGATCCTCATGTCGGAGTCGCAGGAGCGGATGATGGCCGTCGTCACGCCCGAGAAGCTCGACGCGTTCCTCGAGGTCGTCGGCAAGTGGGACGTCGAGACCAGCGTGCTCGGCGAGGTCACCGACTCCGGCCGCCTCATCATCAACTGGCACGGCGAGGAGATCGTCAACGTCGACCCGCGCACCGTCGCGGTCGACGGCCCGGTCTACGAGCGCCCGATCGAGTACCCCTCCTGGCTCGACGCGCTGCAGGCCGACTCCTCCTCCCGCCTGCCCCGCTCGACCGGCGGCGACGCGCTTCGCGCCGAGACCCTGGCGCTCCTGGGCTCGGCGAACCTCGCCGACAAGAGCTGGATCACCTCGCAGTACGACCGCTACGTGCTCGGCAACACCGCGCTCAGCTATCCCGACGACGGCGGCATGGTCCGCGTCGACGAGGAGTCGGGCCTCGGCTTCGCGGTCGCGACCGACGCGAACGGGCGCTGGTGCCAGCTCGACCCGGCGCAGGGCGCCCGCCTGGCGCTGGCGGAGGCGTTCCGCAATGTCGCCGTCACCGGAGCGACCCCGGTCGCCGTCTCGGACTGCCTCAACTTCGGCAGCCCCGAGAACCCCGAGGTGATGTGGCAGTTCCGCGAGGCCGTGGGCGCGCTCGCCGACGCCTGCCTCGAGCTCGAGATCCCCGTCACCGGCGGCAACGTCTCGTTCTACAACCAGACCGGCGACGTGCCGATCTTCCCGACCCCGGTCGTCGGCGTCCTCGGCGTGATCGATGACGTCGCGCGCCGCATCCCCTCCGGCTGGCAGGACGAGGGCGACAACCTCTACCTCCTCGGCACCACCCGCGACGAGCTCGACGGCTCGGCGTGGGCCGGCACGATCCACGACCACCTCGGCGGGCTGCCCCCGCAGCTCGACCTGGGCGCCGAGCGCGCGCTGGCCGAGCTGATCTCGGCGGGCGCGAAGGAGTCGCTCATCGCCTCCGCCCACGACCTCGCCGACGGCGGGCTCGTGGTGGCGCTGGCCGAGTCCGCGCTGCGCTTCGGCGTCGGCGCGCGCATCTGGCTCGACGAGCTGATGGAGCGCGACGGCGTCGACGCGACGGCCGCGCTGTTCTCGGAGTCGACCGGCCGTGTGCTCGTGTCGGTGCCGCGCGAGGACGACGTGAAGTTCCGCGGGCTCTGCGAGGGCCGGGGCTATCCGGTGCTGCGCATCGGCGTGACCGACGCGGCGACCCCCGCGGTCGAGGTGCAGGGTCTCTTCACGCTGCCGCTGGACGAGCTGCGCTCGGTGAACGGCGCCGTGCTGCCGCGCCACTTCGGCTGAGCCTCCGGGCGATCCGAGTCCGCAGGAGTCGCGGTGGTCGAGCTGGACCACCGCGACGCCTGCGGTACCGGTCAGCTCCGGAGTTCCGTGATTACGGAATGTTTGCAATAGTGGAGGCATGACCTCCTCCCGAGACCTCGCCGGCGAGGTCGACGAGCTTCGAGCGCGGCTGGACCGCCTTGAGCGCGCCGACACCCCCGCCGCGCCCGCCGCCGACGATCCGCTCTGGGCCCTGACCGCTCTCCGCGAGCGCCTGCCCTCTCCCGGCGGAGTCGTCTTCGCCGGCTCGGTCGCCACTCCGGCCGGCCCCGTCGAGTGGCAGTACGGCCTCAGCACCGACGCGTTCTTCGAGCGCGACTGGGGAGCGAGCCCCGGGCCGACCGCGCTCGCCGCGCTGGGCAGCCCCGTGCGTCTGCGGTTCCTGCAGGCGGTGGCCGGCGGAGTCGAGACCGTCGCGCAGCTCGCCGAGAGCGAGGGCGCGGGCACCACCGGGCAGATCTACCACCACGTCAACCAGCTGGTCGCCGCCGGCTGGCTGGAGGCGCGCGGCCGCGGTCGCTACGGCGTCCCGCCGGAGCGCCTCGTCCCCCTGCTCGTGATCCTGCTCGCCTCCGGAGGACCCCGATGACCCGCCGCCGCCTCGCTCTCGCCGCCGCCTCCGCCGCGGCCGTCGTCCTGCTCGGCGGAGTGCTGCTCCGTCCCTCCGCTCCCACCCTCTCGACCGAGGCGACGGGCGACGCCGAGATCGCCGTGTGGCTCCGGACCGACGTCGGGGACGGGGCGCGGAACCACCTCGTCGCCGCCGTGATCACGCCCGACGGCGTGCGCTACGGCGGACTCGGAGCCGACGAGCGGACCGAGGTCGAGATCGGATCGGTCACGAAGACGATGACCGCGCTCCTCCTCGCCCGGAGCGCCGCCGAGGGGACGGTCGGGCTCGAGGACCCCGCCGCCGAGCACGCCGACGTCGGCGGCTTCACCGGGACGCTCGAGGAGCTGGCGACCCACCGCTCCGGCCTGCCGCGCCTCCCCACCGGTGTCGGCGACCTCGCCTCGACGCTCGTCGCCCAGCTGCGCGGCACGGACCCGTACGCGGGCTGGTCGGCCGACGACGTCCTCCGGCAGGCCGCCGAGGCGGACCAGGGCGAGCACGTGCACGCCTACTCGAACCTCGGTGCGGCGGTGCTGGGCCAGACGCTCGCCCGCGCCGAGGGCCGCGACTACGCCGACCTCCTCCGCGAGCGCGTCCTCGATCCGCTCGGGATGACCGCGACCTCCGTCCCGGAGACCGCGGACGCCCTCCCCGGCGACGCGCCGACCGGCTTCTCGGCGAGCGGGCGGTCCGTCGACGCGTGGACGATGGCGGGCTACGCGCCGGCGGGCGGCGTCCGCTCCACGGCGGTGGACATGGCCCGCTACGCGCAGGCCCTCCTCACCGACGACCCCGCGCTGGGCGTGCCCGCCGCGAGCGTCCTGGATCCCCGGTTCGACGCCGACGGGGCGCGGATCGGCCTCGGCTGGTTCACCTCGGAGTCGGAGGACGGCGGATCCGTCACCTGGCACAACGGAGGGACCTCCGGCTACTCGACGATGCTCGCGATGGACCGGGAGCGCGGCCTAGCCGTGTTCGTCAACGGGGACACGGCGAGCTCGGTCGACGAGCTCGGTCTGCGCCTGCTGCAGCTCGCCGGGGAGGAGTCGTGATGATCGCCTCGATCCTCGTCCTGCTCGTCGTCGCGTTCACCGTCGGCCGCTTCGCCCTGGGGAGCATCCCCCGGCGCCGGGCGGCCGGGTTCCTCGACCGCGACCGCGTCCGGACGCTCGCCCGCGGCGTCGAGGCCGTCGCCGTGCTGCTGCTCGGGCGGGCGCTCGTCGACTGGTCGGCGCTGACGCTGCTCCCCTGGGCCGTGCTGGTGGCTCTCACCGCGGCCGGGGCGGCCGGCGCCGTGCTGCGCTGGGACGGGCTGCCGTGGTTCGAGGACCCGGCGCGCCGCCGCTCGCGGACGACCGGGCTCGCGGCGACCGTCGCCGTATCGGCGGTCCTGATCGGCGTCCTGGGCTGAGCGCCGCGCACCTGCCGTCGGATCCGCGCCTTCCGCGGTGGTCGCGTGCTGCTGCGAGGCGGGAGGAGTGGCGGCGGGCGCGGGCGGGAGCGGCGTCAGCCGGTCTGCGCGGGGAGGTCGTCGGGCTCGGCGTTGTCGAGGACGCGGCCGTTCTGGTCGCCGACGCTCAGGACGGTCGTCGGGCGGAGGTTGAGGGTGTCGCCGCCGTAGAGGCTGTCGATGTCGACGCCGTCGCGGCGCACCGAGTTCAGCGCGGAAAGGTAGTCGGAGCTGATGCAGAACCGGTCCGCGATCCGCTCGCTGATGTCGCCCGCTGCCACCAGGTAGGAGGCCGGGGCGCCGTCGGAGGCGGTGCTCGCCGTCCCGGTCGCGCCGGCGCGGGCGCCGCGGTCGCGCACGCGCTCGAGGTCGACGCCGTCGAGCGTCCCCTCGTCGAGCGCCTGAACGACGCACTCGCCCGAGACGTCCTCGACGGGTGCGGGAGTGGTCGAGACGCTCGGCACCGGCCGCGGCGTGGACTCGGCTCCGGCGGCGGGCGGCGCGGTCGAGGCGGTCGAGGCGGTCGAGGCGGTCGGCTCGGCGGGTGCGGCGGCGGGGCTCGTCGCCTCCGCCGTGCAGCCGGCGAGCAGGACCACGGCGGAGAGGGCGATCACGAGGCGCTGCGTCGTCCGGACCATTCCGCGACTCTAACCCGGCACCCGGGCGGCCGGGCGCCACCGCGCCCAGCGGGCTGCGGGCGATCCGGTCGAGGCCGCTGGACCCGGCCGACGCGCAGGCCCGACCGAGGCGGGGCTCGGGCGGCCCCTGGACGGCGCGCCCCCGATTGACCTCCCCCGTCGATCGCACCCATGCCGAGCACCTGTTGGACACGCGGCCCGAACCGGAGTCGACTGAGACCATGCAGTACACGCACCTCGGTCGCACCGGCCTGTCCGTCTCCCGCACCGTCCTCGGCACCATGAACTTCGGCATGCAGACCGAGGAGTCCGACTCGTTCGCGATCATGGACCGCGCGCACGAGCTCGGCGTCAACTTCTTCGACACCGCCAACGTCTACGGAGGCGAGGCCGGCCGCGGCGCCACCGAGGAGATCGTGGGCCGCTGGTTCGCGCAGGGCGGCGAGCGCCGCGAGCGCACCGTCCTCGCGACCAAGGTCTTCGGCGACATGGGCGAGTTCGCCGCTCCCGGAGCCGAGCGCGGCCGCGACTCCTGGCCCAACGGCGGCCGCCTCTCGGCGCTCACCCTGCGCCGCGCGCTCGACGAGAGCCTCCGCCGCCTGCAGACGGACCACATCGACCTCTACCAGTTCCACCACGTCGACCGGACGACTCCCTGGGACGAGATCTGGCAGGCGATGGAGGTCGCCGTCCAGCAGGGCAAGGTCCTCTACGTCGGCTCCAGCAACTTCGCCGGCTGGCACCTCGCCCAGGCGCAGGAGGCGGCGCGCGCCCGCCACTTCACCGGCCTCGCCTCCGAGCAGTCGATCTACAACCTGCTCGTCCGCGACGTCGAGCGCGAGGTCCTGCCCGCGGCGCTGCACTACGGGCTCGGCGTCATCCCCTGGTCGCCGCTGCAGGGCGGACTGCTGGGCGGCGTGCTCGAGAAGACCGCGGAGGGCGGGCGCCGCTCCTCCGAGCGCACCCTCGCCGCGATCGAGGAGCACCGTCCCGCGCTCGAGCAGTGGGAGGCGTTCGCCCGCGAGCGCGGCGAGGCGCCCGGCGAGCTGGCGCTGGCGTGGCTCCTCCACCAGCCCGCCGTCACCGGTCCGATCACCGGGCCGCGGACGCTCGAGCAGCTCGAGAGCGCCGTCGCCGCCGTCGACATCACCCTCGACGCCGAGGCCCTCGCGCGCCTCGACGAGATCTTCCCCGGCCACCGGACCGCCCCCGAGGACTACGCCTGGTGACCACCCACCCCATTGCGAAGGAGCATTCATGAAGCAGCGCACTCTCGGCGACGTCCAGGTCGGCGCGATCGGACTCGGCGGCATGCCGATGTCGATCGAGGGCCGCCCGGACCGCGAGCGCTCGATCGCCACGATCCACGCCGCCCTCGACGCCGGCGTGACCCTGATCGACACGGCCGACGCCTACCACCTCGCCACCCAGGACGACCTCGGCCACAACGAGCTGCTGATCGCGGAGGCGCTGCGCAGCTACGGCGGCGACACCTCCGCCGTGCTCGTCGCCACCAAGGGCGGCCACCTGCGGCGCGAGCCCGGCCCCTGGGATCAGGACGGCCGCCCCGAGTACCTCAAGGAGGCGGCCCGCGCGTCCGCGAAGCGCCTCGGCGTCGACGCGATCGGCCTCTACCAGTACCACCGGCCCGACCCGGCGGTCCCCTACGCCGACTCGATCGGAGCGCTGGCCGAGCTGCTCGACGAGGGCGTCGTCCTCCGCGCGGGCATCTCGAACGCCGACCCGGACCAGATCCGCGAGGCGCACGGCATCCTCGGCGAGCGCCTGGTCTCGGTGCAGAACCAGTTCTCGCCGTCGTTCCGCTCCAGCGAGCCGGAGCTCGAGCTCTGCGCCGAGCTCGGACTGGCGTTCCTGCCGTGGAGCCCGCTCGGCGGCATCTCCTCGGCGGGCGAGCTCGGCTCGCGCTACTCCGCGTTCGCGGCGGTCGCCGAGGCCCGCGGCGTGACGCCGCAGGTCGTCTGCCTCGCCTGGGAGCTGGCGAAGGCCCCGGTCGTGCTGCCGATCCCGGGCGCCTCCCGCCCCGAGAGCATCCGCGACTCCGCCACGGCGGCCGACCTGGAGCTCACGCCCGAGGAGCTGGCCTCGCTCGACTGAGCCCGTTCATGACGGAGGAGGGATCCGGTCGAGGCACCGGTCCGACGCGGATCGCGGGATCTCGGCGCTGGTCCCTCCTCCGTTGCGAGCGCGTTCCGACTCAGACCGCGTCCTGCAGCGGCTGCGGGAGGGCCGAGACGAACGCGCGGGCCGCGGCGCTCGGCCGTTCCGGCACCGCCACCATCGTCCGCCACACCAGGAGCGGATCGGCGAGGGCCACCGCCCGCAGCCCGGCCGGGCGCTTCTCGGCGAAGTGCGCCGGCACGACCGCGATCCCCATGCCGTACTCGACCAGGTCGAGCAGCGTGTGCACGTCGTTCACCTCGAGCTCGACCTCGAACGCGAGGCCGTGCGCCGCGAACGCCCGCGCCGCGAGGTGACTCGCCGCCCAGTGCTCCTGCAGCCCCACGATCGTCTCGCCCGCAAGGTCCGGGATGCGGCAGCCGACGCGGCTCGCGAGCGGGTGACCCGGGCGCACGAGCACCGCGAAGCCCTCGCTCGCCAGCGGCATCGTCCGCACGCCGCCCGGCACGGCTCCGATGTCGGCGACCAGCGCCAGGTCGAGGCGGCCGGCGGCGACGGAGTCGAGCAGCGTGCCGGACCCCTCGTGGATCAGCCGGAGCGCGACTCCCGGGTGCTGCTCGCGGAAGGTCGCGAGCTCGCGCGGCAGGTGCACGCCGCCGAGGCACTCCTCCGTGCCGACCGCGAGGCTCCCGCGGAGCACCCCCTGCACGGCGAGAACCGCGTCGCGGGCGGCGAGCGCGCTGGCGACCGAGCGCTCCGACTCCGCGAGCATCGCCCGGCCGGCCGGCGTCAGCTCGACCCGGCGCGTGCTGCGGGTGAACAGGGGGCTGCCCAGCTCGCTCTCGAGCGCGCGGATCGACGCCGAGAGGCCCGACTGCGAGATCTGCAGGGCGCTCGCGGCGCGGGTGAAGTGCTGCTCCTTCGCGACGGCGAGGAAGTGTTCGAGCTGTCGCAGTTCCATGGGTCCATCCTCGTCGCGCGGGCGGAGGAGCGGGGACCGGACCCGGCACTCCCCAGCGGCCGCTCGGCCGCCGGGTGCGGAGCCGGCCGGCGCATACGGCGGCGGCGGCCGCGAGAGCCCGCTCGGCTCAGGCGTCGGCGGACGAGATCGCGAGGACGATCGCCGTCAGCGTCGCCCGCAGGCGCTCGAGCGACGCGGGCTCCGACTCGTCCTCGAGGATCGACTGCTTCACCGCGTCGTCGTAGCCCGCCACCAGCAGGCGCACGGCCGTCGTCGGCTCGAGGGAGAACTCGCGGCGCACCTGGCGCAGCGCCCCGTGCACGATCTGCACGAGCGAGGCGTCGAAGCCGGCGCGGAAGTCGCGGTACTGCGGAGCGATCCGGGGGTCGCGGAGCGCGAGCAGCTCGAACTCCGACTCGACCACGCACCAGCGGCGGTTGTCGGTGGCAGGTCCCTGGAGGAAGTCGAGGATGACCACGGCCAGCGTCTCGGCCGTCAGCGGCTCGTCGGCCGAGACGACGCGCGGGATCGTGCGGTCCATCTGCTCGACGAGGGCCGTCACCCGGGCGCCGTTCTCCCGCTCCATGAGCGCGAAGAACAGCTCCTCCTTGGTGGAGAAGTTGGAGTAGAAGGCGCCGCGCGAGAACCCGGCGCGCTCGCAGATCTGCTCGACGGACGCGCTGTGCACGCCGGTCTCGGCGAAGACGTCGTAGGCCGCGTCGAGCAGGCGCTCGCGGGTGCGGCCTCGGCGGGAGGTCTCGGGAGGGGTGGAGTCGATCGCCGTCATCACCAGCCTCCTGCCCGCCCTGTCAACACCTTCGACGCCGTTCACCTTATCCGATACATTCACGTATCGAATACGGTCCTGTATCGGATACGCTCGTGTATCGGAGCCCGGCTCCGCCCTGGTACAGAGACGTATCGCCACCCTCCCCACCCATCGTCAGGAGACCGCGTGTCGTCGCTGCTCTACCGTCTCGGTCGTCGCGTGTACCGCGCCCACCGCCTCGTCGCCGTCCTGTGGCTGCTGATCGTGGTGGCGGGCGGAGGAGGAGCGCTGCTGCTCAACCAGGGCACCGACAACACGTTCTCCATCCCGGGCACGCAGTCGCAGACCGCCCTCGACCAGCTCGAGCGCACCTTCCCCCAGGTCAGCGGCACGTCCGCGCGGTACGTGGTCGTCGCGCCCGACGGGGGCAGCGTCCAGGACGCCGACGTGAAGGGCCCCGTCAGCGACGCGGTCGCCGCGCTCGGCGACGTCGACGAGGTCGCAGCCGTCACGGACCCCTACTCCGACAGCGTGTCCGGCACGATCTCCGACGCCGGGAACGCCCTCGTCATCACCGCGCAGATGGACGGCTCCGCCACCACCACGAGCCCCGAGAGCCGCGACGCGCTGAAGGCCGAGGCGACGACCCTCCAGGACGCGCTGCCCGCCGGCTCCGTGGTCTCGCTCGGCGGCGACCTCTTCGCCCAGAACCTCCCCGGCGTGACCATCACGGAGGCGATCGGCCTCGTGGTCGCCCTCGTCGTCCTCGTGCTCACCTTCGGCTCGTTCCTGGCCGCCGGCATGCCGCTGGTCACCGCACTGCTGGGTGTCGCCCTCTCGATGTCGGCCATCTTCATCGCCACCCGCTTCGCCTCGATCTCCTCGACCACGCCGCTCCTGGCCCTGATGCTGGGCCTGGCGGTCGGGATCGACTACGCCCTCTTCATCATCAGCCGCCACCAGGACCAGCTGAAGCAGGGCATGGACCCGGAGGAGTCGACCGCGCGGGCGACCGCGACCGCGGGCTCCGCCGTCGTCTTCGCGGGCCTGACCGTGATCATCGCGCTCGTCGGCCTCTCGGTCGCGGGCATCCCGTTCCTCACCACGATGGGCGTCGCAGCGGCGGGCGGAGTCGCGATCGCCGTGGTCATCGCGCTCACCCTGACCCCCGCCCTCCTCGGCTTCGCCGGCGCGCGGCTGCGCCCGAAGGAGCGCCGCGCGAAGAAGAAGGCCGCGAAGGCCGCCGCCGCCGCGGGCACCCACTCCGACACCGAGGCGCACGAGGAGGCGGCGACCGCCTCCCCCGGCGGCCACGTGCACGCCGAGGTCCCGCGCGGGTTCTTCCGCGGCTGGGTCCGGGTCGTCACGCGCTTCCCGATCGTGACGATCATCGCGGTGATCGGCGTGCTCGGCGTCGCGAGCATCCCGGCGCTCAGCCTCCGCCTCGCCCTGCCGGACGCCGGCTACCAGGCCGAGGGCACTCCCGCGCGCACCACCTACGACCTGCTCGCCGAGAACTTCGGCGCCGGCTACAACGGCCCGCTCATCGTCACCGGCACGATCATCGGCTCGACCGATCCGCTCGGCCTGATGGACGACCTCAAGGGCGAGATCGAGAAGCTCGACGGAGTCGCCTCGGTGCCGCTCGCGACGCCCAACGAGACCGCCGACACCGGCATCATCCAGGTGATCCCCGAGGGCGGCCCCGACTCCGAGGCCACCAAGGCCCTGGTCGCCGAGATCCGCGACAAGCACGACTACTTCCAGCAGGAGTACGGCGTCGACCTCGCGGTGACCGGCCAGACCGCGGTCGGGATCGACATCTCGGACACGCTCGCCAAGGCCCTCCTGCCGTTCGGCCTGCTCGTCGTGGGCCTGTCGCTGGTGCTGCTGACGATGGTGTTCCGCTCGCTCTGGGTGCCGATCAAGGCGACGCTGGGCTACCTGCTGTCGGTCGGCGCGTCCTTCGGCGCCGTGGCGGCGGTGTTCGAGTGGGGATGGTTCTCGGACGCTCTGCACGTCGACAAGACGGGCCCGATCATCAGCTTCATGCCGATCATCCTGATGGGCGTGCTCTTCGGCCTCGCGATGGACTACGAGGTGTTCCTGGTCTCGCGGATGCGCGAGGACTACGTGCACGGGAGGCCGGCGCGCGCCGCTGTCGAGTCGGGCTTCGTCGGCTCGGCCAAGGTGGTCACGGCCGCCGCGGTCATCATGTTCTCGGTCTTCGCCGCCTTCGTGCCGGAGGGGGACACCAACATCAAGCCGATCGCGCTCGGGCTCGCCGTGGGCGTCTTCGTCGACGCGTTCATCGTGCGGATGACGCTGGTGCCCGCCGTGCTGCACCTGCTCGGTGACCGCGCCTGGCACATGCCGCGCTGGCTCGACCGCGTCCTGCCGTCCTTCGACGTCGAGGGCGAGGGCCTCACGAAGGAGCTCGCGCTGGCCGACTGGCCGGAGCCCGGATCCACGGACGTGATAGCGGCCGAGGACCTCCGCCTCGACGGACCCGACGGTCCCGTCTACAGCGGCGTCTCGCTGCGGGTCGCGCCCGGCTCCTCCCTCGTGGTCCACGGGCCGCACCGCTCCGGCCGCACCGCGCTGCTGCTGAGCATCGCCGGCCGGCTCGCCCCCGACTCCGGGCGCCTGAAGGTCGCGGGCCTGGTCGTGCCGATCCGCTCCGCCGCCGTGCGCGGCCGGGTCGGGCTGGTGCGCCTCGCCGGAGCCGCCGACCCCGTCGCCGACGTCCGGTCGGCCCTGGAGTCGGCCCCGCCGATCCTGGTGCTCGACGACCTCGACACGGTCACCGACCCGCAGCTGCGCGGCGCGATCCGGGCCGAGCTCGACGCCGCCCGCGCCGCCGACGACGCGTTCACCGTGGTCGCCTCCTCCGTCGACGCCGAGGCGCTCGACGACCTCCTCCCCACCGACCGCGGCGTGCTCGCGGTCTCGCCCGCGGCCGAGCGCCGCGCGATCGCAAAGGTCCTCTGACAGATGGCTCTCCTCTCCCTCGAACGCCCCCGCGGCGTCAAGAAGGTGTCCTGGCTGACCCTTCTCGGGATCGTCCTGGTCCCCCTCGTCATCGGCGGCCTCCTGGTCTGGGCGCTGTGGAACCCGACCGAGCGCCTCGACACGATCACGGCCGCCGTGGTCAACGAGGACACCCCGGTCGAGATCAACGGGCAGACCGTGCCGCTCGGGCGCCAGCTCGCGGCCGGCCTGGTGACGGGCGGCACCGACTCCGCGAGCTCGGACGCCCCCTCCTCCACCCCCTCGGCGAGCGCGACGCCGTCCGCGAGCACGACCCCGGTGCCCAACGTCTCCGGCTCGGACTCGACGGGCAACTTCACCTGGGTCCTCACGGACAAGGACGACGCTGCCAAGGGCCTCGCCGACGGCAGCTACGCGACCGTCGTGACGATCCCCTCCTCCTTCTCCGCCGCCGCCACCTCGTACTCCGGCGACGCCGCGGAGGCGACGAAGGCGACCATCGACATCGCCACCAGCGAGAAGGCCAAGCTCGTCGACGACGCCATCTCGGCCACCGTGACCAGCACCGCCACCTCGCTGCTCAACACGCAGCTGACCACGGCCTACCTCGAGAACGTCTACGTCGGCTTCAACACCCTCAACGAGCAGATCGGCCAGGCGGCCGAGGGCGCGGGCACGCTCGCCGACGGCGCCGACCAGCTCGGCACCGGCGCCTCGACCCTCGCCGACGGCACGAGCAGCCTCGCCGACGGGATCGACGAGCTCGCCACCGGCGCCTCCTCGCTCTCGGACGGCGTCGGGCAGATCGGCACCGGAGCCTCGTCCCTCGCCGACGGCGTGGGGCAGCTGGGCACCGGAGCCTCCGACCTCTCCGGCGGAGTCGCGCAGCTGGCCACCGGTGCGCGCGGCCTCTCCGGCGGAGTGGGACAGCTCGCGACGGGCGCCCGCGACTCGGCGACCGGGGCGACCGCGCTGCAGGGCGGCGCCTCCGACCTGGCCGACGGGCTCGACCAGCTGAGGGAGGGAGTGGTGAGGACCGGCGACGGGACCCAGCAGGTCGCCGCCCTCAGCGCCGGCGCCGCCGCCGCCACTGCGGGGACCTTCGAGGCGCTCAGCGCCGCGCTCGAGGGCTGCGAGACGACGCAGTGCCTCGCCGCGCGCGCCGTCATCGCCTCGGCGGACGGACCCACCGGCGCGACCACCCTCGCCACGACGACCGCGGGAGCCGTCGCCGGGATCGACGCGGGCATCCGCCTCGGCGGCGACGGGCAGCCCTCGCTGATCGACGCGGTCGGGCAGTCCGCCACCGGCGCGCGCACTCTCTCGGGGGGTATCGGACAGCTGTCCGGCGGCCTGACGCAGCTCGCCGAAGGCGCGGACGACGCCGCGGGCGGAGCCTCCCAGCTCGCCGACGGCCTCGACACCACGGCGGCCGGGTCGGCGCAGCTCGCGACCGGCGCCACCACCGCCGCGGCCGGTGCCCGCGACCTCGCGACCGGCGCGACCACGGCCGCGGGCGGCGCCGCCGACCTCGCCGGGGGAGCCTCCTCCGCCGCCGACGGAGCCGACCAGCTCGCCGACGGCGCGAGCGGGGTCTCGGACGGCGCCGTGCAGCTCGCCGACGGCACCCGCACGCTCGCGACCGGCCTCGACGCCGCGGTCGCGCAGCTCCCGACCTACACCGAGTCGGAGTCGACGAACCTCGCCGACGTCGTCTCGGACCCGGTCGAGAACGCGAGCAGCGCGACCGACCTGTTCGGAGCCTCCAGCGTCCCGTTCTTCGCGACGATCGCCCTCTGGCTGGGCGCCCTCGCGACGTTCCTGGTGCTCGCCGCGTTCTCGCACCGCGCGCTCTCCTCGACCCGCTCCTCCGCCGCGCTCGCCCTCTCCTCCTACGTGCCGGCGCTCGTGATCGGCGTGGTGCAGGGACTCGCGGTCGCGATCGTGATGAGCGGGGTCGCGGGCCTGGAGCCGGGCCGCTGGGTCGGCTTCGCCCTTCTGGCGATGCTCACCGGCGCCTCGTTCGCCGCGGTGAACCAGGGGCTGGTCGCCCTGCTCGGAGGGATCGGCCGCTTCCTCGCGATGGTCGCGGCGGTGATCGCGCTCGGCGCGGGCATCATCTCGACGGTCCCCGGGCTGTTCGACGACGTGCTCGGGTTCCTGCCGCTCTCGGCGGCGCAGAACGCGCTGTCCGGAGTGGTCGAGGGCACCGACGGCACGGCCGGCGCCGTCGTCGGCCTGGTGATCTGGCTGCTGTTCGGCCTGCTGCTCACCGTCGCCGCGATCGCCCGTCGCCGGGTCGTCTCGGTCCGCGCCCTGCACCGCACCGCGGAGGCGTAGGCCGCGCCTCGCGCCACTCCTCCCCCGAACCGGGGACGGGTGGCGCGAGGATCGCGCCACCGCCGCGCCTCTCCGGGCGACCGGCCCCGGCCGGGGCTAGCCTGACGCGATGGAGTCGGAACCGATGGCGATCCGGACGCGACGGGTGTACGGCCCATCGGTCCTGCGACGCCTCCGCGCCCTCCTCCTGCGGCTCCTCGGCGCCGGCCTCGCGGCCGTGCTCATCCCGTTCGCCGTCCTCGCGGACCGCCGCGGCGTCCTCGACGAGTCGGTGCTCGCGCTCGGCCTCCTCGCCCTCACCGTCGTCATCGGACTGGCCTCGGCGGTCTCGCTCTTCGTCGTCTCCCCCACCCGCGTGATGACGACCGAGACGCAGGTCGTGCTGATGCGCGGCCGCCGCCGCCGCGAGCAGTGGCCCCGCCGGTCGGTCCGCTTCCTCGAGTCCGCCGACGGCGACGGCTTCGTCGCCTGGTGCCGCGGAGACGGAGTCGAGGTCCGCTGCGGCCACTTCCGCCCGGAGGACCTCGCCGCCCTGCTCGCCGACCTCGGCGCCGCCGCCCGCGTCCGCGACGCCCTGCCGCCCGCTCTGGCCGGGCCCGCCTCGGCCGTCCGCTTCCGGCCGCACCGCGCTCCGCTCCAGCGCCGGGCGGTCGCCCTGGTCGTCGTCGCCACGGAGGCGTTCGCCGCCGGCGTCCTGGCCGTCGCCCTCGCGGGATCCCCGTCGGGCGACCGCGCGCAGATCGCGCTGGGGGCGGTCGTCGTGGCGCTCTCCCTCCCGCTCGGGCTGGTCGCGGCGCGGCTGGCGCTGCGGCCCGGACTGCCGGGCTCGATCGTGGTGTCGGAGTCGGCCATCCAGATCGACGGGCTGATCTTCCCGCTCGAGGCCCTGCGCTCGGTCGTCGCCTCGAGCCCGACGGGGAGCCGGAGCCTCCGCCTGACCCTCACCGAGACGAACGGCCGCGTCACGGAGATCCCCCTCGGGCTGCGGGTGCCGACGCTGCGGCGCGACCAGCTCTTCCCCGACTACCCGCTGCTGCTCGGCGTGCTGCGCGAGCGCACGGCGGGGCTGCTGCGGATCGAGGGCTGAGGCTCAGTCCTCGGCGCCGTCGGCGATGCGCTGGTGGTGGTGGATGACCTCGGCGACGATGAACCCGAGGAACTTCTCGGCGAACGCCGGGTCGAGGTGCGACTCCTCGGCGAGCGCCCGCAGCCGCGCGATCTGGCGCGCCTCGCGCTCGAGGTCCGCGGCGGGCAGCCCGTGCGCGGCCTTCAGCCGGCCGACCTTCTGCGTGAACTTGAAGCGCTCGGCGAGAAGGTGGATCAGCGCCGCGTCGATGTTGTCGATGCTCTGACGGATCTGCACGAGCTCGGCCCGCGCCAGGGACTCCTCGTGCGACGGCTCCTCGTGCGACAGCTCCTCGTGCGACAGCTCCTCGGTCATGCCCCGACCCTAACGGACCGCCCCCGGACACGACGACGGCCCCTGCCCGGAGTCCGGGAGGGGCCGTCGAGAGGGCTCGGTCAGTCGACCAGGTTGATCTGCACGGGGATGTTGCCGCGGGTGGCGTTGGAGTACGGGCAGAGCTGGTGCGCCGCATCGGCCACCTTCTGCGCGTCCTCGGAGCTCGCCTTCGGCACGTAGACGTCGAGCTCGACCGAGAGGCCGAAGCCGTCGGAGTCGTTCTTCCCGATCGAGACGCTGGCCGAGACGGCCGCGTCGGTCGTGTCGATCTTCAGCTGGCGACCGGCTCCGTGCAGGGCGCTGAGGAAGCAGGCGGAGTAGCCGGCCGCGAACAGCTGCTCGGGGTTGGTCCCCTCGCCGGAGCCGCCGAGCTCCTGCGGGGCGCGGGTGTCGAGGTCGAGACGGTCGTCCTCGGTGCGGACGTGGCCGTCGCGTCCTCCACCGGAGGCGTGGGCGATGGCGGTGTAGAGAGCATCCATCCCCCCATCCCACCACTCGGCCGCCGTGAGTCGGGTGAACGCGGGATGCACGTCCGTGCGTTCTCCCGGGAATCCCCCTCGGGAACGCTCCGGGGAGCGTCAAGCCCCTCCCCCTCGGCGCCCTCCGGGTGTGCGGTGGAGGGACACCGACCCCGACCGGCGCGAGCCGGAGAACGGACACGAGCATGCGAGCACTCACCTGGCAGGGCATCGAGAAGGTCTCGGTCGAGACCGTCCCCGACCCCCGCATCCAGCAGCCGACCGACGCGATCGTCCGGATCACCTCGACCGCGATCTGCGGCTCCGACCTGCACCTCTACCGCCTCCTCGGGCCCTACATCGACCGCGGGGACGTGCTCGGCCACGAGCCGATGGGCGTCGTCGAGGAGGTGGGCTCCGGAGTCACCACCCTGAAGCCCGGCGACCGCGTCGTCGTGCCCTTCACCATCGCCTGCGGCGAGTGCTTCATGTGCCGCCGAGGGCTGCAGTCGCAGTGCGAGACGACGCAGGTCACCGAGTACGGCTCGGGGGCGGCGCTCTTCGGCTACACGAAGATGTACGGCCAGGTCCCCGGAGGGCAGGCCGAACTGCTCCGCGTGCCGCTGGCCGACTACAACACGATCGTCGTCGGCACGCACCTGCCGGACGAGCGCTACCTCTTCCTCAGCGACATCGTGCCCACCGCGTGGCAGGGCGTGGAGTACGCGCAGGTGCCCGACGGCGGGACCCTGGTCGTCTTCGGACTCGGCCCGGTCGGCCAGTTCGCGGCGCGGATCGGCGCCCACCGCGGCTACCGCGTCCTCGCCGTGGAGCCCGTCGCCGAGCGGCGCGCGATGGCCGAGCGGTACGGCGTCGAGACGTTCGACCTGTCCGACGACATCGCCGCCCAGCTGCGCGACCTCACGGACGGGCGCGGCCCCGACTCCGTCGTCGACGCGGTCGGCATGGAGGCGCACGGCTCGCCGGTCGGCTCGTTCGCGCAGTCGATGGCGGGGCTCCTGCCCGACCCGATCGCCCGCAAGGCGATGGACACGGTCGGCGTCGACCGCCTCGCCGCGGTCCACGCGTCCCTCGACCTGGTGCGCCGCGGCGGCACCGTCTCGCTGAGCGGGGTCTACGGCGGAGAGGCCGACCCGATGCCGCTGAAGTCGATGTTCGACAAGCAGGTGACGGTGCGGATGGGCCAGTGCAACGTGAAGCGCTGGATCGACGATCTGCTGCCGCTGGTGGAGGACGCCTCCGATCCGCTCGGCGTGATGGACCTCGTGACCCACCGGGCGCCGCTCGAGGACGCTCCGGCCCTCTACGAGACCTTCCAGAAGAAGGAGGACGGCTGCATCAAGGTCGTCCTGCACCCCTAGCCGGGGAACAGCGAAGGCGGCGCCCCCCGAGGGGAGCGCCGCCTTCGCGGTACTGCCGAGACCTACTTGAAGACGTCCTTGACGTCCTCGCCGGCCTTCTTGGCCGAGGCCGCGGCCTGGTCCTTCTGGCCTTCGGCCTTCAGGCTGTCGTCGTTCTTGTGGTCGCCCAGGGCTTCCTTCGCCTTGCCGGCGATGTCCTGAGCGGCGTTCTTGATCTTGTCATCGAGCCCCATGGTGGTGCCTCCTTCGCTGATCGTTGGCACGACCGTAGGACCGGGAACTGCCCGCTTCCTGGGAGCGGGAAGGGGCTTGCCCGGGCGCCCGCTGGACTGCGATGATTCGCGCCCTCGACCGGTGCCGGCCGGTCGAGGGCGCGGGATCAGGTCGCCGGGGTGGCGGACTCGGACGGAGCGGACTGCGAGGGCGCGTTCGTGGGCGTCTGCGACGATCCGTCGTCGGCGCTGGTGGGCACCGCGCTCCCCGACTGGTACGGCGTCTGGGCGTCGCCGGTGCAGCCGGCCAGCAGGCCGATCGTCAGGGCGGAGGCGCCGAGCGCCCCGAGGACCCGTGCGGCGCTCACTTGCCCGTCACCGCGTCCTTGACGGCCCCCACTGCCTTCTCGACGATGTTCGGCTTCGGGTCGGTGCCGTAGAGGCGCTCGTCCGGCTGCGTGGGCGGGGGCATCGGGACGTTGCCGCCGGGCTCCGCGACACGGTAGCTGAACTCTCCCTTGCCGTCCGGGGTCGGGCCCGAGGCCCAGCTGCCCTCGGAGGCCGCCGCTCCGTCCGAGAAGTTGATGTACTCGTACGACACGGAGCGCTCCTCCTTCGAGATCGGGAAGTTCGAGGGCACGGGCAGGTCCTCCCGGCCCTCCGCGCGCAGCTCGGCGGCCGCCGCGATCCACTGGTTCTGGTGCATGGTGTCGCGGGCCAGGAGGAACGACAGGAGGTCGCGCACGCCGTGGTCGTCGGTCATGTGGTAGAGCCGGGCGACCTGGAGCCGGCCCTGCATCTCCGCGTTCGCATTGGCGGTGAAGTCGGCCAGCAGGTTGCCGCTGGCGGTGATGTAGGAGCCCTGCCACGGGTTGCCCATGCTGTCGTCGGGGCGCGCGCCGGCGCCGGCCACGATGGCGTGCTGCACGTCGGAGCCGCCGATGACCGCCGCGAGCACGGGGTCCTTCTTCATCGCGTCCTCGGACTGCTCGACCGGGGCCTTCTCGAGCAGCTGGGCGATCATCACGGCGATCATCTCGACGTGGCCGAACTCCTCGGCGCCGATGCCGAAGAGCAGGTCCCGGTACTTGCCCGGGTCGTGGGCGTTCCAGGCCTGGAAGCCGTACTGCATCGCCACGGTGATCTCGCCGTACTGGCCGCCGAGCACCTCCTGGAAGCGGCGGGCGAAGACCGCGTCGGGCTTCGAGGGCGTGGACGTGAATTGGAGTTCCTGACGGTGGAAGAACATGACTGGTTGCCTTTGCGGGGTAGCCGGGCGGATCCGGGTGCGGACGTCCGATGTCTGTCCTCTCGACGGTAGGGAGCCCTGTTCGCGGGTCAGAAGGGGCTTGACGCGGTGGCGGAGCAGTCGATCCACGGGCTCTCGGGCCCCGCCCTCGTGGGCGCGGGATGGTAGCCCCATCGGGGGGTCAGCCGCTATGCCCTTCCCGGTACTCGAGGGCCCGAACAGACTGGCGACGCCGGCACGCATTCATTCCCCACTCGATCCTGGAAGGGACAGACGATGTCGAACATCGATCCCGCTTCACCTCCGTTCGGAGACGGCGCCGCGAACTTCGGCGCGACCGAGACCCCCATCGACAGCGGGGCGCACGTCGCCTCCACGGACACCTCCTCCGGCTCCTCCTCGGGCAGCACGGCCGACTCCGCGAAGGAGAAGGCGAGCGCCGCCGCGGGCACCGCCAAGGACCAGGCCGGCGCCGTCGCCGGCGACGCCAAGCAGGCCGCGAGCGAAGTGCTCTCGACCGGCAAGGACGAGGCCGCCAACGTGGTCCAGGAGGCCAAGGTCCAGGTCAAGGACCTCTACGACCAGAGCCGCACCCAGCTCACCGAGCAGGCCCACGCCCAGAAGGAGAACGCCGCCAAGGGCGCCCGCGCCTTCAGCGACGACCTGACCGCGCTGGCCAACGGCGAGGGCGGCAGCGACAACGCCGCGGCGAAGCTCGTCTCCCAGGCGGCCACCCGCGTGCAGGGTGTGGCCTCGTGGCTCGAGAACCGCGACCCGTCCGAGCTCCTCGACGACGTCCGCGCGTTCGCCCGCCGCCGCCCGGGTGCCTTCATCCTCATCGCCGCGGCGACGGGACTCGTCGGCGGGCGCCTCATCCGCGCCCTGACCGCCGAGGCGAAGGACGAGAAGGAGGCGACGAGCACCCGCACCGACGGGCCCGAGTTCGACGCCCCCGCCTCGACCACCGCGTACTCCGACGCCTCCGCGTACGACGCGCCCGTCGCGTCCGCCTACGGCACCGTCGGCTCGAGCTCCCTCGAGCGCGACTACGCGCCGACCGAGCCCGTCGCCGACCCGCTCGACGGCGGCTTCCCGAACGGCGGCCGGCTGTGACCGACCCGACGGGCGTCCACCGCTCGACGGAGACGCCCGACCAGCGGGCCGGGTCGACGTCTCTGGGCGATCTGCTCGGCGAGGTCTCGCGCGACCTCTCCACGCTGATCCGCCAGGAGATGGCCCTCGCCAAGGCCGAGCTCAAGGAGTCCGCCGGCAAGGCGGGCAAGGGAGCGGGCCTCCTCGGCGGGGCGGGCTACGCCGCGCTGATGGCCGTGCTCTTCCTCTCGATCGCCCTCTGGTGGGGCCTGGGCACTCTGATCGGCAACGGCTGGTCCGGAGTGGTCGTGGCCGTCATCTGGGCGATCGTGGCCGCGATCCTCTACGCGGTGGGCCGCAAGAGCCTGAAGCAGGTCGACGGCGCTCCCGAGACGGTCGACTCCCTCAAGAAGATTCCCGACACCCTCAAGCCGAACGGGGCAGGACGATGACGTACGACGCAGGACAGAACAAGACACCCGAGGAGATCCGGGCGGACATCGAGCGCACGCGACTCGAGCTCGGCGGAGACGTCGACGCGCTGGCCGAGAAGGTCAGCCCGTCCGCCATCGCGCAGCGTCAGACCGACAAGGTCAAGTCGGCCGTGGGCTCCGTCCGCGACCGGGTGATGGGCTCGGCGCACGACGCCTCCGACTCGCTCTCGAGCGGTGCGGGCTCGGCGAAGGCCAAGGCCGAGGGCAACCCGTTCGCCGTGGGGCTCATCGCCCTCGGCGCCGGACTCCTCGTCGCCTCGCTCATCCCCGCCTCCAGCAAGGAGAAGGAGGCGGCGAGCCGCGTCAGGGAGCAGGCCCAGCCGGTCGTCGACAAGGTGACCGACGCGGCCAAGGAGGCGGCGAGCGAGCTCCGCGAGCCCGCGCAGCAGGCCTTCGCCTCCGTCAAGGAGACCGCGGCCGACGCCGCGCAGAACGTCAAGGAGGCGGGCACCTCCGCCACCGACGACGTGAAGGACTCGGCCCGCGAGGCCAAGCACGCCGTCCAGGAGGACGTGCAGCACTGATCCGTCGGCGCTGACAGGGCGGTGGGCCTCCGGGCCCGCCGCCCTTCATCGTGCCGCCGGGAATACACCGCCGCCCGCGCTCCTTGCCCTCCGTATGCGTTCGATCGTCTACTCCCGCACCGGTGACTCCTCCGTCCTCTCCCTCGTCGACCGGGAGGAGCGGGCGCCGGGCGCCGGCGAGGTCCGCGTCCGCGTCCTGGCGTCGGGCGTGAATCCGACCGACTGGAAGGCGCGCGCCGACGGCGACCTCGCGTTCGACGAGGTCGTGCCGAACCAGGACGGCGCCGGTGTCGTCGAGGCGGTCGGCGAGGGCGTCGAGGGCCTGGCCGTCGGCGACCGGGTCTGGATGTACCTCTCCGCGCACCGCCGCCCCACCGGCACCGCGCAGGAGTCGGCGGTGCTCGCCGCTGAGCACGTCGTGCGCCTGCCCGAGGGCGTCGGCATCGACGTCGCCGCGAGCCTCGGCGTCCCCGCGATGACCGCCCACCGCGCCCTCACCGTGCACGAGCACGGCCCCTCCCGCCTCGCCCCCGGCGCCCTCGCCGGCCGCACCGTCCTGGTCCAGGGCGGTGCCGGAGCCGTCGGGCACGCCGCGATCCAGCTCGCGGTCTGGGCCGGGGCGACCGTCATCGCGACGGTGAGCAGCGACTCCAAGGAGCGGCTCGCCCGCGCAGCCGGTGCGCAGCACGTGCTGCAGTACCCGGACGACGCGCTCGCCGACCGGATCCGCGACCTCGCCCCCCAGGGCGTCCAGCACGTGGTCGAGGTCGCACCGGCTCAGAACGCCGCGCTCGACGTCGAGGTGCTCGCCAACCACGGCAGCATCGGGTACTACGCGAACAACAACGGCGACGAGTTCACCGTGCCGATCGTCGCGAGCTTCGCGAAGAACGCCCGGTGGCAGGGCCTGCTGCTCTACACGGTGGGCGAAGAGGCGCTGCAGGCCGCGGCCGAGGACATCACCGCGGCGCTCGCCGACGGCGCGCTCCCGGTGGGCGAGGAGGCGGGCCTCCCGCTGACCTGGTTCCCGCTCGAGGAGACCGCGGCCGCCCACGACGCGGTCGAGCAGGGCGCGACGGGAAAGGTGCTCATCCGCGTCGCCGACTGACCGCGAGGGCTCGCCTCTGATCGACTCCCGGCCGGATCAGCCCCGGAGCGGGGGCGAGCCCGGGACGGTCGAGCGGTCGGCCAGGCCGGCCACGAGCTCGGCGAGCGCCTCCTCCGCCGTGCGGGTCGGCGCCCAGCCGAGCTCGGCGCGGGCGCGCTCGGTCGACATCACCGGGACGTTGCCCGCGATGTCGAGCCAGCCCGCGTCGGTGCGCTGCAGGCGCAGGTACCAGGTCGCGGTGACGACGGAGCGGAGCAGCCCGAACGGCACCGTGACCAGGCGGGCGCCGAAGGCGTGCGCCAGCCGCTCCGGAGTGAGGACCGGCTCGGCCGCGATGTTGAAGGCCCCGCCGGCGCGCCGGTCGAGCGCGCGCCAGAAGGCGTCGGCCACGTCGTCGGCGTGCACGCCCTGGAAGACGATGCTCCGCGGCAGCGGCAGGACCGGGATCCGGACCGCCTTCAGCCACCGCGTCGGGTAGTGGGGACCGGCGAAGAGCCCGGCGATCTCCGTCGCGGCTCCGCGCTGGAAGACGAGCCCCGGGCGCAGGCGTGTGACGACGATCTCGGGGTGCCGCTCCTCGAAGGCGTCGAGCTGCCGCTCGTTCGCGGCCTTGTGGCGGCTGTAGGTCGAGGTGTGCAGGCCGCCCGTGGGCCAGTCCTCGGTGACCCGGATCGACTTCGGCGCCGCGCTGTAGGCACCCACGGACGAGGCGACGGCGACCTGGCCGACTCCCGCGGCGGCGACCGCCTCGAGCACGGCCGCGGTGCCTCCGACGTCGACCAGCCGCTGGAACGGCTCGTCGTGGCTGGGCTGCAGCGCCCAGGCGAGGTGCACGACGGCGTCGACGCCGGCGAAGGCCTCGCGGAGCCGCCGCGGGGCGACGCTCGACGCGAGGTCGATCTCGACCCAGCGCACGTCGCGGTACTCCTCCGAGCGGAGCCGAGGGGCCCGGCGGGCGATGCCCACGATCTCCTCCACCCCGGCTTCGCCGTGCAGGCGCCGCAGCAGCGCCGTCCCCAGGTTGCCGGTCGCCCCGACGATCGCGATCCGCATGGCGTCATCCCTCCGGGAGCGGCGCACGCCGACCCCCTCCTCCGAGGCTAGGCAGGGGCGCCGCCGCGGAGGAGCCGCTTGACAGCGGGCACGACGGGACGCTCGGCGGGGACCGCCGGCGGCCGGCGGGGTGAATGCTCCTCCCCAGGGTGGATGCGGCCTAGACCACGGCGGGAGCGGGCGCATCCCCCCGCGCGGCCGGCCGCCGATCCCTAGCCTGGGACGATGCTGCCGACACCGCCCCGCCGCGTCCTCCCCGTGCGACACGAGGTCGAGGGCGTCACGCTGCGGACGGTCGACACCGGTCCGGCCGGAGCGGGCGCGGTGTTCGTCCTGATCCACGGGATCGGGATGTCGCACCACACCTTCTCGCCGCTCGCCGCCCGCCTGAAGCGGCACGGCCGGGTGATCGGCGTCGACCTCGCCGGCTTCGGCGCGAACGCGCGACCGCGGCGGAGGATCGGCCTCGAGGACCACGCGCGGCAGGTCGAGCAGGTCCTCCGCGGACTGGGCGTCTCGCGCGCGGTCGTCGTCGGGCACTCGATGGGTTCGCAGGTGGCGGTCGAGCTGGGGCTGCGCGCGCCCGGCCTGGTCGACGGCGCGGTGCTCATCGGGCCGGTGGTGGATCCGCAGCGGCCCGGAGCGGTCCGCCAGGGGCTCGCGCTGCTGCGGGACTGCCTCGGCGAGCCGGTGGGCGTCGACGCGATCCTGCTGGCCGACTACCTGCGCGGCGGCCTGCGCTGGTACCTGCGCCAGCTGCCCGAGATGCTGCGGCATCCGGTCCAGGTGCGCGTCGCCGAGCTGGAGGTGCCGATCCTCGTCGCCCGCGGCCGCGACGATCCGATCGCCACCCGGGACTGGTGCGAGCGGCTCACGGCCCGCGCGCGCGAGGGGCGGCTCGTCGAGTTCGCCGGCTCGCGCCACGTCGTCCCCCGCACCGAGCCCGGAGCGCTCGCCCGCGAGATCCTCCGCTTCGCCGCCGCGCTCGGCGAGAGGCCCGCCGCCCCGCTCCCCCTCCGGTCGGAGCCGGCCGCATGAGCCGGCTCCGACGCCTGGTCCGCGACGCCGTCTGGTGGATCCGCGACTACGCCTACGCCGTCGCCTGGCAGGTGCGCGGCGTCCTCTCGCGCCGTGCCCCGGACGTCTACCTCGACGGCGACCGGCGGCCCGTCGTGGTCCTGCCGGGGATCTGGGAGACCTGGTCCTTCCTCCGCCCGATCATCGATCCGCTGCACGAGCGCGGGCACCCTCTCCACGTGCTGACGAGCCTCGGCCGCAACGGCCGCCCGGTCGCCCGGACCGCGGAGGACGTGGCCGCCTACCTCGCCGAGCACGGGCTCCGCGACGTGGTGATCGTCGCCCACAGCAAGGGCGGACTGATCGGCAAGTACGTGATGACCGAGCTCGACCCGGACGGCCGGGTCGACCGGATGGTCGCCGTGGCGACTCCGTTCGGCGGCTCCCGCTACGCGCCCTACCTGGTCCTCCGGAGCCTGCGCGCCTTCTCGCCGCGCGACGCCACGACCCTGCTGCTGTCGAGCCGCTCCGGAGCGAACGCGCGGATCACCTCCGTGTTCGGCCTCTTCGATCCGCACATCCCCGAGGGGAGCATGCTCGAGGGCGCGGTCAACGTCCGGATCGAGACCGGCGGGCACTTCCGCATCCTGAGCGACCCCGAGACGCTCACCGCGGTCGTCACGGCGGTCTCTGCGGAGGAGCGCGCCGACGGAGAGGCGCCCTGACGGCGGCGGAACCCCTGACGACTCCGTAGCAACCCGCGTCGCCGCGGCGGACCCCCTGGCGCCTCCGGCCCGCGAGGCGGAGCGTGGAGCCATGCCCGCCTCCTCCACCGGCCCGACCGAGCTCCTCCTCGTCCGTCACGGCGAGAGCCTCGCCAACATCGCGGCGAGCGCCGCCGAGGCCTCGGGGGCGCACGAGATCGCCGTCGACCGCCGCGACCCCGACGTCGAGCTCTCCCCCGCCGGCGAGGAGCAGGCGCGCGCGCTCGGCCGCTGGCTGGCCGAGGAGGCGCGGCCCGCCTCCGCCTGGACGTCGCCCTACCGCCGCGCCTTCGCGACCGCCCGCCTCGCCCTCGGCGAGGCCGGCATCGACCTGCGGCTGCGCCCCGACGAGCGCCTGCGCGACCGCGACCTCGGCGTCACCGACCGCCTCACCTCCGCCGGCGTGCGGGCCCGGATGCCCGAGGAGGCGGCGCGGCGCGAGTGGCTCGGCAAGTTCTACTACCGGCCGCCGGGAGGCGAGGCCTGGACGGACCTCGCGCTCCGCGTCCGCGCCTTCGTCGACCACCTCGCCGTCGCCGCGCCTCCTGGGCCGGCGATCCTCTTCTGCCACGACGCGGTCGTCCTCGTCCTCCGCTACGTCCTCGAGGGCCTCTCCGAGCACGAGCTGCTCGACATCGGCGCCTCGACGCCCGTCGCCAACGGCTCCGTCACCCGTCTCGTCCGCGACGGCGACGCGTGGCGCCTCGAGCTCTTCAACCGCACGTCCCACCTCGAGCGCTCCGGCGCACCCGTCACCCGGCACGACGACCGCGCGGCCGGAGAAGGAGACCCTCATGAGTGACCTCGTCTCCCGCGCCCTGCTCGAGCAGCGCTGGCCCCTCCCGGAGCCCGGAGGCTCGAAGCACTCCCGCGGCGACGTGGTCGTCGTCGGCGGCGCCCGCAAGACGCCCGGCGCCGCGATCCTCGCGGGGATCGCCGCGCTGCGGACCGGCGCGGGGCGCATCACGCTCTGCGTCGCCGAGTCGGTCGCGTCGGCCACCGCGGTCGCGCTGCCGGAGTGCGGAGTGGTCCCCCTCGCGGAGACGCGCACCGGCTCCGTCTCGGGCCGCGGGCTCGACGTCCTGGCCGGCGAGCTCTCCTCCGCCGACGTCGCCCTGATCGGACCCGGCCTGGACGACCCGCGCGCGACCGCCGCGACCCTCCGTGCCCTCGCTCCGCTCCTCGACGATGTGCCGGCCGTGCACCTCGACGCCTTCCCGCTCGGGGTCCTGCCCGGGCAGCGCCGTCTCGCGCGGAGGCTCGCGGGCCGGCTCCTGCTGACCCCGAACTCGGAGGAGGCGTCCCGGCTCCTCGGCGAGGAGGTCGACGACGTCGAGCGGGCCGCCCTCGCGGTCGCCGAGCGCTACGGCGCGGTGGTGAGCCTGTTCAACACGATCGCCTCGCCCGACGGCGCCGCGGTTCGGATCGAGGGCGAGCACCCCGGGCTGGCCACCGCGGGCAGCGGCGACGTGCTCGCCGGAGCGACGGCGGGCCTGCGCGGGCGCGGCGTCGACCCGATGGGCGCGGCCGCCTGGGGCGCGTTCCTGCACACGGAGGCTGACACGCGCCTCTCCGCACGGATCGGCCCGGCCGGGTACCTCGCGAGCGAGATCACGGGGGAGTTCCCGCGCGTGCTGGCGGGCTGAGCGGGGCGGGTGCGCTGAGGACGGCAGTCGTTCCGAGGCGGGCCGGCGGTGCGAGCGCCCCGGCCCGGGCCGGCGGCGTGAGCGGCGGCGATCACCGTGACCGCGGCGTCGACCTCAGTGCGCGACGTCGGCGACCGAGAACGCCACTCCCGGCGTGATCAGGATCGAGGTCTCGCGGGGCTCGCCCTCGCCCTGGTTCACCGTGATCCAGCGCGACGCGGAGCCGTCCAGGGCGCGGTCGATGCTCTCGCGCACCTCCGCGGCCGACGTCTCGCTCAGGCTGAACGGCGCTCCGCCGTAGATGATCTCGACGCGCTTCACAGCATGCTCTCCTCGCTCTGACGGGCGGTCCCGTGGGGCTCCTCGCTGATCCGCAGCCCGTGCGCCGTGTGCGAGTCGGCGAGCAGCTGTCGGATCCAGTCCGGGTTGATGTTCGGGGCACGGCCGCCGTGGTACTTGAAGCGCAACGGGATGGCGGGGTGCAGCCAGATCGAGGTGCGTCCGTCGCCGACCGCCTGCGAGTCCTTCCACGAGAAGTAGAAGGACTCGTTCCGCGCGAGCTTCGAGCCGATCACGATCTGCAGGTGCGCCAGCAGACGGTCGTCGAAGTCGGCCTCGAGGGTCGAGTCGTAGATCAGTCGCCCCATCAGGCGGTTCTCCGTTCGGGAAGTCGCCCGTCCGCGAAGGGTTGGGCGGAGTCGTGAGTGTCGATCCTACCGGCGCCCCGGATGCTCACCAGGAGTCGTCCTCGCCGTGGAAGTGCGGGATCTCGGTGTCGACGGCGGAGAGGGGCCCGGCGCCGCCGTCCTCCTCGGCCACGGGGTGCGAGACGCCCAGGCGGGCCGTCTCGCGGGTGAAGCGCTCGACGAGCTCCTCGTCGAGCAGCTCCTCGGCTCCGTCGTCCTCGGACTCCGAGAACAGCTGGCTCGCCGGTCCGATCAGCAGCGCCGCCCGTCCGGGCCGGCCGGACTCCTGGCGGATCGGGATGTCGACCGTGATCGACCCCTTGGTGAGCGCCAGCGCCTCCGCGTAGGCCAGCAGCGACCGCGCGATGGCGGTACCCGTCAGCACGGAGCTGCCGGCGTAGTGGATGCGTTGCATGCCTCCTTCCTACTCCTCGGGCGGCCGCCCGGTCAGCGGTTGCGCGGTCGAGGCGGGGAGCGCTAGCGCCGCGTCGATCCGGCGGTCGAGCGCGTCGCGGACGGCCGGCCACTCGGCCGCGAGGATCGAGTGGACGGCCGTGTCGCGCCACGAGCCGTCGGCCCGGCGCTGGTCGTGGCGGAGCACCCCCTCGAACACGGCGCCGAGGCGGAGGATCGCGGCCCGCGAGCGCACGTTCATCGCATCCGCCTGGAGCTTCACCCGCTCGTAGCCGCTGTCGAAGGCGAGCCCGAGCACCAGCCGCTTCGCCTCCGGGTTCACGACGGTGCCCCACGTCTCGGGCGCGTAGGCCGTCCAGCCGAGGTGGGCCGCCTCGCGCGTCTCGTCGAAGTCGGCCAGCGAGGTCGTGCCGACGACGCGCCCCTCCTGCAGCACGGCGAACGGCAGGCCCGTGCCCCAGGGGTAGTAGCGGTCGACGAAGGCGCGGAACTCCTCCGGGGTGCCGGGGAGGCCGGCGGGTCCTCCTCCGTAGCCGCCGGCGAACACCTCCGGACGCCCGATCGCCCGCCCGAGCGGCTCGACGTGCTCGGCGGCGAGCGGCTCGAGGACGATCGAGCGGCCGACGAGCGTGACGGGACCGGGGGGGCGGGGACTGCTCATGCGATCAGTGTGGGGCACCGTGCCAGCATGGCTCCATGAGCACCGCCGCGCTGTTCGAGTCCGCCGCCGCCGCCCTCATCGGCCTGCTCGCGCAGGTGCGGGAGGACCAGTGGGAGCAGCCGGGGCTCGGTGTCTGGGACGTCCGCGGCCTCGCGGGCCACGCGTCGCGAGCGGTGCTGACAGTCGAGGCGTACCTCCTCGCTCCGGAGCCGCCCGAGCCGACCATCGAGGACGCGCTCGACTACTACGCCGCGCTGGCCGGGAACGTCGCCGACCCCGCGGCGGTGGCGCGGCGCGGGGTCGAGGCGGGGCTGCTGCTCGGCGACAGACCGGCTCAGGCGCTGGCGGAGGCGGCGGGCCGCGCGGTCGAGCTGGTCGCCGCCCAGCGTCCCGGCCGCCTCGTCGCCGTGGGCGGCCACGCGATCGAGCTGGACGAGTACCTCCGGACCCGGCTGCTCGAGCTGGTCGTGCACACGCTCGACCTCTCGCGGGCCACCGGGATCCCGCACGTGCTGCCCGGCGAGGCCGTCGAGGCGTGCTGCGCGCTGACCGGCGGGCTGGCCGCTCGAGCCGGACGCGGCGAGGAGCTCCTGCTCGCGCTGAGCGGGCGGGAGCCCCTCGCCGCGGGGTTCTCGGTGGTGTGAGGGCGCCGGCCCTCCGGCTGCGGGTTCTGCGCGGCGCCGGCCCTCGGGGCACCGGGTCCTCCGTGGTGAGGGCGCCGATCCTCCGGCCGCGGGTTCTACGTGGTGCCGGTCCTCAGGCCACCGTGAGAGCGGCGACCGGCGACACCTTCGTGGCGCGGCGGGCGGGCAGCACGGCCGAGACGACCGTGATCACGACGCCCACCACGAGCACCGCCACCAGGATCGGCACCGGGACGGTCGGCGGGATCAGTCCGATGCCCGGCAGCGAGCCGAACACCGAGATCGCGCCGCACCAGCCGTAGACGATCCCGAGCACGATGCCGAGCACCGCGGCAGCGATGATCATCTGCGCAGCCTCGAGCACCACCATCGACCGCACCTGCGAGCCGGTGAAGCCGAGCGCGCGGAGCAGGCCCAGCTCGCGCCGGCGCTGCAGCACGCTGAGCGACAGCGTGTTGACCATGCCGACGGCGGCCAGGACGACCGAGAAGCCGAGCAGGACGCTCATCACCGCGGTGCTCACCTGGATGAACTGCTCGAACGCCGCGATCACCTCGGGGTTCGTCTCACCCGAGCGCTCCATGATCGTGCCGAAGGTGGCGGCGGCGACCGCGAACATCGTGACCAGCGACACTCCGATGACCAGTCCGATGACGGCGCGGGCGCTGCGCGCCGGATTGCGGACGGCGTTGGCGGACGCCAGTCGGGCGACGGGGCCCCGGCCGAAGGCGCGGCCCACGAGGGCCGTGAGCGGAGGGAGCAGGACGGGCGCCCCGAGGATCACGCCGGTGAAGGACGCCATGCCTCCGACGAGCCCGAGCAGGACGCCGCCGGGGTTGGCGAGCCCGAGGACCACGCCGGCGGCGAGCAGCAGCGCGCCGATCACGACGAAGACGATCGCCGTGACGTTGCGGGCGGTGCGGCCGCGCAGCTCCTCGTAGCGGGGCTCGGCGGAGGATCCGGCGGCCTGCGACGGCGCGACCGCGAGCACGCGGCGCGATCCGGACCACGAGGCGATGACCGTCGAGGCGACCACGGCGATCAGCGGCAGCACGAGGCCGGGCGAGACGAGCGGGTAGTCGAAGCGGGGCAGGGTGCCGCTCCGGATGGCGAGCTCCGCGGCGAGCGCCACGAGAGCGACGCCGGCGACCAGGCCGATCGCCGCTCCGAGGAGCCCCTGCAGGAGGCCCGTGCGGACGATCCCGCTGCGCAGCGACCGGCCGGAGGCGCCGAGCAGGCGCAGCAGGGCGATCTCGCGGGTGCGCCCGGCGATGACGGTCGAGACCGCGTTGGCCGTGACGATCCCGCCCACGAACACCGCGATGCCGAAGAAGACGGCGCCGACCATCCCGAGCATGAGGGCGACCTGGCCGATGCCGTCGATCCCCGCTGCCGCGAAGGCCGCGACCATGTCGGCGATGACCTGCACCAGCACGGCGCCGAACGCCGCGGCGAGTGCGGCGACGGTGACGATGGCGCCCCCGCCCTGGCTCGAGCCCGTGCGCACGCCGCTCACGCCGCGCCCTCCATCGTGAGCATCGCGCGCGAGATCTCCTCGGCGCTCATCCCGCGGCGGTCGTCGACGACGGCCCCGTCGCGGAGGAAGACGATGCGGTCGGCGTAGGCCGCCGCGATCGGGTCGTGGGTGACCATGGCGATCGACTGGCCGTACTCGCGGGTGGAGGCCCGGAGCAGGCTGAGGACCTCGCGGCCGGTGCGCGAGTCCAGGTTGCCGGTGGGCTCGTCGGCGAAGATCAGCTGCGGCCGGGTGGCGAGGGCGCGGGCGATCGCCACGCGCTGCTGCTGCCCGCCCGAGAGCTCATGGGGCCGGTGCGTGAGGCGCTCGCGGAGCCCGAGGGACTCGATCAGCCGGGCGATCCACTGCTCCTCGTCGCCGGTCACGGAGCGGCCGTCGAGCTCGAACGGGAGGCGGATGTTGCCGCGCACGTCGAGCGTGGGGACGAGGTTGAAGGCCTGGAAGACGAAGCCGACGCTGCGGCGGCGGAGCACGGTCAGCTCGGCGTCGCTCATCGAGGTGATCTCGGCGTCCCCGAGGAACACGCGGCCGGAGGAGGCGGTGTCGAGGCCGGCGAGGACGTGCATGAGCGTCGACTTGCCGGATCCGCTGGGGCCCATCACCGCGGTGAACTCGCCCCGCTCGATCGAGAGCGTGACGTCGTCGAGGGCGACGACGGGCGGCGTGCTGCCGTAGAGCTTGCGCACGCCCTCGACGCGCGCCACGACGGAGGAGGTCTGGTTCTGCATGTCCTCGACGCTACGGAGGCACCCCTGTCGCCGGCGTCGTCCGCAGTGGCTCGCGGCATCATCCCTCCGGCGGACCCGCGGTGGTCCTCCGGGGTCAGCGGGGCCGGAGCCCCGCCCGGCGGAGGGCGAGGGCCGCCAGCGCGGCGGTGACGGCGGGGTCGCCGGTCCGCCAGCCCGCGGCGGCGTCCGGGTGCGCGGCGAGGATGTCGCGGGGGGACGCCTCAGTGAGCGCGCGCAGGGCCAACAGCTCGATTCCGCCGCCGGTCGAGCCGAGGGCGCGCAGCTCGGCGGTCCGGCGGGCGAAGCGGAGCCGGGGCCGGAGCCAGAGCACGGCCAGGAGCAGGAGCGGGAGGCCCCCGACGGCGAGCCCGGCGACCACGGCCAGGGCGCTCGCGAGCTGCTGCTGGTCGCGTCCGGCGGCGGCCAGCACGGAGCCGGCCCCGCTCGCCTCGTCGAACGGCGCGCGCACGGCGTCGCCGAGCAGGGGGATGCCGCCGAGGGTGGTCCCGGCGTCGCTCATGGTCGAACCGAAGCCGCTGCCGGCGCTCTCGAGCCGCTGGCCGATCTCGGCCAGGCCGGCGATCAGCGAGCCGACCGCGATCCCCGCGGCGATCGCCACGACGGCCACGCCGAGAGCGAGGGCGTCGGCCAGGATCTGCCGCGCGCGGACGGCCGGGAGGTCGGCGTAGATCTGCATGCGCCGATTATCCGGCGCGCTCGGCGGCGGGCGTGTCCACACCGGAGGAAGGGTTCGTCGAGAGGGCCCGGGATCCGCGTCACTCCGCGAGGTCCCCGACGTTCTTCCTCGGTTGTGAACACGTCGGCCGCCTCCGAGAGGGCTGCCCGGCCCGGCTCCTCGCCGCTTCTAGTCGAGCAGGTCGTGCAGCACGACGACCTGCTCGCGCTCCGGCCCGACGCCGATCGCCGAGAACCGGGCGCCGCTCATCGCCTCGAGCGCGCGCACGTAGTCCTGCGCGGTCTGCGGCAGGTCCGAGAACTCGCGGCAGCCGGAGATGTCCTCCTGCCAGCCGGGGAACTCCTCGTAGATCGGCTTCGCGTGGTGGAAGTCGCTCTGCGAGACCGGGACCTCGTCGTGGCGCACGCCGTCGACGTCGTAGGCGACGCAGACGGGGATGGTCTCGAGGCCCGAGAGCACGTCGAGCTTGGTGAGGACGAAGTCGGTGACCCCGTTGATCCGCGCCGAGTAGCGGGCGATCGGGGCGTCGTACCAGCCGCAGCGGCGCGGGCGGCCGGTCGTGGTGCCGAACTCGAAGCCCTGCCGGCGGAGGTACTCGCCCCACTCGTCGAAGAGCTCGGTCGGGAACGGGCCGGCGCCGACACGGGTCGTGTACGCCTTGATGACCGCGATGACGCGGTCGATGCGGTTCGGCGCGACTCCGGAGCCGGTGGCCGCTCCTCCCGAGGTCGCGTTGGAGGAGGTGACGAACGGGTAGGTGCCGTGGTCGACGTCGAGCATCGTGGCCTGGCCGGCCTCGAACAGCACCGTCCTGCCGGCGTCGAGCGCCTGCGAGAGGATCAGCGACGTGTCGGCGACCATCGGGCGGAGGCGCTCGGTGTACTGCAGCAGGTCCTCCAGCACCTGCTCGACCAGGATCGCGCGGCGGTTGTAGACCTTCACCAGCAGGTGGTTCTTCTGGTCGAGGGCGCCCTCGACCTTCTGGCGGAGGATGTTCTCGTCGAAGAGGTCCTGGATGCGGATGCCGACGCGGTTGATCTTGTCGGCATACGCCGGGCCGATGCCGCGGCCGGTGGTGCCGATCTGGCGCTTGCCGAGGAAGCGCTCCGTCACCTTGTCGAGGGTGCGGTGGTAGCTGGTGATGACGTGTGCGTTGGCGCTGACGAGCAGCTTCGACACGTCGACCCCGCGCGCGCTCAGCGCCTCGAGCTCGTGGAACAGCACCTCGATGTCGACGACGACGCCGTTCGCGATGACCGGGACGACGCCCGGGGTGAGGATGCCGGAGGGGAGCAGGTGCAGGGCGTACTTCTCGTCGCCCACCACGACCGTGTGCCCGGCGTTGTTGCCGCCGTTGAACTTCACGACGTAGTCGACGCGGCTGCCGAGGAGGTCGGTGGCGCGTCCCTTGCCCTCGTCGCCCCACTGGGCGCCGGTGATGACGATTGCTGGCATGGCGTGTCCTTCTCGACGGGAGGGGCGGGGGTGGGCGGGTGCGGCGCGGCAGTCGTGCCGCCTCCGCGCGACCAGCCGCTCGATTCTAGCGGAGGGGCCGGAGGACGGCTCCTGCGCTCGGGGTCGACCCGGCGGACTCTTTCGCCGCGGGCCGGCCCCGCGGACTCCCCCCGGCTCCGCGTCGGTCCCGCGGACGCATCGCCGAGCAATGCTCTCGATCCCGTCATGCGCAGGTCACACGCGGCGCATAGATTCGAGGACGTTCACACTCCACTCATCACGCGAACAGGACCACGATGCGCAGACTCCGCGCCGCAAGCCTCCTCGCCGTCGTCGCACTCGGAGCCGCCACCGCCGCTCCGATCGCCTCGGCCGCCCCTCTCGACGACGGCGTCGAGCTCACCCTGGTGTCGACGACCGACACGCACGGGCACGTCTACGACTGGGACTACTTCGCGAACGCGCCGTACCCGGCCGACGGTGCGCTCGGCCTCACCCGCGTCGCGACCGAGGTCGACCGCCTCCGCGCCGAGAAGGGCGAGGAGTCCGTGCTCGTCATGGACAACGGCGACGCGATCCAGGGCACGCCGCTCACCTACTACTACGGCCTCGGCGACGGCGCCGCGGGCGTCCTCTCCGGCGAGACGACGCACCCGATGGCCACCGCGTTCAACACCATCGGCTACGACGCGCAGGTCGTCGGCAACCACGAGTACAACTACGGGCTCGACATGCTCAGCGCGTACGAGGGCGACCTGAACGCCCCGCTGCTGGGCGCGAACGTCGTCGACGTCGCCACCGGCAAGCCGTACCACGACCCCTACACGCTGATCGAGCGCGAGATCGACGGGAAGACGGTCACCGTCGGCGTCCTCGGCCTCGTCACCCCCGGCGTCCGCGTCTGGGACAAGCAGTACGTCGACGGCGTCCTCGAGTTCCAGGACATGGTCGCCGCCGCGAAGCAGTGGGTCCCGATCGTGCAGGAGCAGGCGGACGTGGTCGTCGTCCTCGCGCACACCGGCCAGGGCACGGTGCCCGACGCCGAGTACGACGCCGCCGATCTCAACGAGGACGTCGTCAACAACATCGCGACGCAGGTCCCCGGCATCGACGTGGTCGTCGCCGGCCACAGCCACAAGGACCTGCCGCAGACGCTGTTCACCAACGTCGCCGGCGAGCAGGTGCTGGTCACCCAGCCCGAGTTCTGGGCGCAGGGCCTCACCGAGGTCACGCTGAACCTGGTGCCGGACGCCGCGGGCGGCCTCGAGGTCGACTGGTCGGCCGGGAACGCGCCCGTCACGCAGCCCGTCTACGCGAAGGACATCGCCGAGGAGTCGCCCGCACTGGTCGACGCCCTCGCCGAGCAGCACGCCGCCACGATCGAGTACGTGAACACCCCCGTCGCCGACTCGGTCGAGGAGCTCTCGGCCGCGACCTCGCGCTACGAGGACACCCCGATCATCGACTTCATCAACACCGTCCAGGCCGAGACCGTCGAGACGGCTCTCGAGGGCACCGAGTGGGCCGACGTGCCGGTGATCTCGCAGGCGTCGCCGTTCTCGCGCACCGCCGTCTTCCCGAAGGGGCAGGTCAGCATCCGCGACATCGCGAGCCTGTACATCTACGAGAACACCCTTCGCGGAGTGGAGCTGACCGGAGCCGAGGTGCGCGACTACCTCGAGTTCTCGGCCCGCTACTTCGTGCAGACCGCCGAGGGCGCCGTGTTCGACCCCGAGACCGGCACCAACGCGACGACCGAGGACCGCCCCGACGGCATCCCGGACTACAACTACGACGCGATCTCGGGCCTGGACTACGTGATCGACGTGTCCCAGCCCGCCGGCTCGCGGATCCGCGGTCTCGCCCACGCCGACGGCACACCCGTCGCCGACGACGAGCGCTTCGTGATGGCGGTCAACAACTACCGCCAGAGCGGCGGAGGCGCCTACCCGGCCGTCGCGCAGGCACCGCTCGTCTACGACGAGCGCCTCGAGATCCGCCAGCTCCTCATCGACTGGTCGACCGCCCGCGGTGTGATCGACCAGGCCGACTTCTACGACCCCAACTGGTCGCTGACGACGGAGCCCGCCGCCGAGGTCCCGGTCACCCCGGCGCCGACCGAGCCCGGCACCCCGACGGAGCAGCCCACCACAGCTCCGTCGCCGCACCCCACCACCACGGCGACCCCCGTCGCGGGAGGCTCCGGCCCGGGCTCGCTCGCGAACACCGGCGCCGACGCGGCCGGCCTGATCGGCGGAGCCCTCGTGCTGCTGCTGTCGGGTCTCGCGCTGGTCGTCGCGCGACGCCGCCTCGCGGCCTAGCCGAGCAGGGCACGGGCGGCGGTCGGCGGGGTCTCCCGCCGGCCGCCGTTCGCCGTTCCGGAGGATCGCGGGACGATCGGGCCGCGGACCGGCGGCTCAGTCCCCGCGGCGTCGCGACCGGCGGGCCCGCCAGGCTGAGAACGCCCCGGTCGACCAGAGCGCCCAGACCAGCAGCAGGGGCTGGAAGACGAGCCGCACCGCGCGCGCCGCGTCCGTCTCGAGGCCGAACGCCGGCGTCCGCGTCACCAGCTGCGAGATGTTCCCCGGGAAGACCGCGACGAAGAACGCGGCCACCACGACTCCCACGATCACGCGCCACCGCACGAGCACGACGAGCGCCAGCCCGAGCGCGATCTCGACGACGCCCGACGCGACGACCACCAGGTCCGGGTCGGCCGGCAGCCACGGCGGGACCTGCGCCTGGAAGGCCTGACGCGCGACCGTCAGGTGCGCCGTGCCGGCCGTGACGAGCACCAGGCCCAGGAGGATCCGGGCGAGAGTGCGCGGAACGGAGCGGCGTCCTCCGTCGGGCGCTGTGGCGGCGGTCATGCCCCCAGTCTGCGCTCGGAGCCCGCTCGCGCCGACCGCGCGCGCGTTCCGGCGGCGCCCCGTATCCTCGTTACCGCCCCGTCCGCAGACCGTGAAACGAGTTCCATGAGCACCCTGCCCCGCCTGATGGCCTTCGACCTCGACGACACCCTCGCCGCCTCGAAGTCCCCCGTCGACCCGGCGATGGCCGACCTCTTCGTGAAGCTGCTCCAGGCCACCGAGGTGTGCATCATCTCGGGCGGCCAGATCGGCCAGTTCCGGATGCAGGTGCTCGACCGCCTCGAGGGCGCCGACCCCGAGGTGCTCGCGAAGCTGCACCTCATGCCCACCTGCGGCACGCAGTACTATCGGTACGAGAACGGCGACTGGGCGCAGATCTACGCCGAGAACCTCACCGAGGACGAGAAGTCGCGCGCGCTCGCCGCCGTCGAGGAGAAGGCGAAGGAGCTCGGCTACTGGGAGTCCGAGACCTGGGGCCCGATCCTCGAGGACCGCGACTCGCAGATCACCTTCTCGGCCCTCGGCCAGTCCGCGCCCGTCGAGGTCAAGCAGGCCTGGGACCCGGACGGCGAGAAGAAGAACACCCTCCGCGAGGCCGTGCAGGCCGTGCTCCCCGACCTCGAGGTCCGCTCCGGCGGCTCGACGTCGGTCGACATCACCCGCAAGGGCATCGACAAGGCGTACGGGATGAACAAGCTCACCGAGCTGACGGGCATCCCTCTCGACGACATGATCTTCGTCGGCGACCGCCTCGACCCCGACGGCAACGACTACCCCGTCAAGGCGATGGGCGTCGAGTGCTTCGCCGTCGAGGGCTGGCACGACACCGCCGCGTACCTCCGCTCCTACGGCCTGTAGCCGCTCCGCGCGAGACGTTCCGGGATCCCCTGCTGCGGCGGGGGATTCCGTGCATCCGGGGCCATCGCACGCCCCGGACGTGGTGCGTCGCCGGGCGTCCTGCGTCCAGCCGCCGTCAGGCGTCGGAGCCCCCTCGCGGGTCCTGTGCACCCGCGCGTCCAGGCGCTGCGCAGGCGGGCACCGTCAGGCGTCCGGTGCTCCGTCGGGGCCTCGGGCGCAGCGCGTCCAGGCTCGGCCGGTTCGGGATCTGCGCGTCCGGGCCCTGCGCGTCCCGGCCGCTGTCAGACGTCCTCGTTCAGCGATCCTGACGCCGTGCCGTCGAGGGCGAGGCGGAGCCGTTTCGGCAGGTTCGCGACCACGATCGCGTGCGACTCCTCGATGAGCTCGAGCACCAGCTCGGGCTCGACGGTCCCGCCGGCGTCGACGGTGACCCAGTGCTTCTTGTTCAGGTGGTAGCCGGGCTCGATCCCGTCGACCCCCGCGACCAGGTGCACCACGTTCTCGGGCAGCGCCTTCACGCTCACGACCGGCCGCCCGAACCGCTCCGACTCGAGCGCGAACACCTTCCCCGCGACCTTCCACACCCGGATCCCCTCCCCGAACGGGAACCCCGCCTCCGCTCCCGGAAGCCCCTCGAG